>JAIPIU010000001.1 GCA_021734475.1 Candidatus Altimarinota bacterium | reverse complement strand
TGTTAGTTTTAGTCCTCAACGAAATTTTCCAAATAATACATGAGTATCTATTACTTGAATATTCTTGGATTTAGCTTGATCTACTTGAATAGCTAATTTCTCTTTCACTACTAGACCTGGCTGTGATTATTTTGGATGTAGTGAAATATTGAGAATACATATATGAGTAGACGTTTATGAGTTTAGTTGAAGTTTAGTTATGATAAATTGAACTTGATATTGATATAGTCCAAATGTTCCGTATTTAAGCGGGGATACTTTGATTTGTAGTTTAAATTATAATTGAGCTACATTAACTTGAAATGTTGATCTTTTGAGTAATACTTGAATTTCTATTAATTGAATGTTGTATACTAATAATAATATATATATTACGTGACTTGATTTTTCTTATCAAAACTGAGTAATAGTTATTCCTGATTAGTTTTTATATCTTAGTATTTTCTAGTAATGAAAAAAGTTATTTTATTGTCAGCTTTGTTTATCTTTTCTATATGATTTTTTGTGGAAGCATGAAGTATTGAATTTTCTCCTTGAGAATGAAGCTTTGGTCAATGATGTATTTTTGGAATAGATGTAAATATAGATACACAGGGCGCAGATATAGCAGCGTTTGATTTGGTGGTTGAATCTTCAATGAGTTTTCATGACTTTATTCCATCTGAAATATTCCCATATTATTTACCACCTGTGATAAAATGAAATATTGTTCATTTAGTTTGATTTGCTACTGATCCTAATAATTGGATAAATACAAATTGATCTATATGAAAAATGTATTTTAAATCTAATCCTTGAGACACAGATTGATCCGTTAGAATTTATTTTGTTTGAGAATGAGATACTAGGGATTCAAATCTTAGTATACCATGATGAATAGATACTTTAACTTCAGTAAAAGATTGATATTATACTTTTACTTCAGATTGAGAATGTGTTGATGAACATGATGTAATTTGATGATATAAAGATGTTTCTTATAAGTCTTGATTAGATTTGGTTGTAAACCAGATTAATACAGATTATAAGAAATCTAAAATGAAAATATTTTGGGAAACAAGTTGAGTAATATTAATTTCTATATTAATATTGTTGTTGATATTATGGTATCTTCATAGAAAATGATATTTAATAAAACATAAAACAAAAGTTTCTAATAATTAATATAAGATATAGACAAAGTTGGACATTACTACTTTAATTATTTTTCTGTTGAACTAAAAAAGTATTTCATTAAAAAGATTGCTATCCAAACAAGGTATTGCTACGGAGTTTTTCGTAGAGGAAAGTCCTGACACTAAAAAAATATTAACATCTAATGGATGTTGGAACTCTGCTTTTGCAGGCAAATGAAAGTGCCACAGAAACGTAAACTATTTCACAGTAATGTGAGAGAAAGATGCAACGTGGATATGGATCTTTTAGATTCTAATCCTTCTCAGTTGAACTGATAGTTCATCGAGTGGTAAACCATAGTTGGTGCAAGCTTATCCTGCTATTGTAGGGGAAGTGCAAAATATCTACTATAAGTAGATTTAGATACATTATACCTAATACAGAATCAGGCTTATTGTTTGGATGAAATATAGGGCCGTAGCTCAGCGGTAGAGCGGGAGTCTCCAAAGCTCCGCGTCGCGGGTTCAACTCCTGCCGGTCCTGAATTTAAAAAATAAAAATGGATTTAGTTTTCCATTTTTTTTGATTGAAAAAAAGTTTGGTAAATTTAGAATCAATCGTAATTTAGATATTTAATAATTATTTTGAATAAAAAGGAAAAAATTAAATTTATTTTTGATTATTTGATAAAATTATTTCCAAATCCTAAAACAGAGCTTAACTACTATAGTCCTTTTCAGCTTATGATTGCAGTTATTTTATCCGCTCAAACAACAGATAAACAAGTAAATAAAGTTACTGATAAATTATTTAAAAAAATAAATAATCCATTAGATATTGTTAAATTTTGAGAAAAAGAATTGTTAGAACAGATAAAATCTATATGACTTTATAAATGAAAAACTAAAAATATATTTTCGCTATCTAAAATAATGATTAGTGAAGATTATTGTTTATTTTTTAATCAGTTAAAAACTAGTAAATCTGTATATAAATTATTTAAAAAATATTGATATTATATATCTAATGATTGGAAAGAATTAAAAAGATTACCATGAATATGAGAAAAAACTGCTAAAGTTATTGTTCATGTTTTGTATAATGTACCAGTAATAGCAGTAGATACTCATGTACATAGAATATCTAATAGATTATGATTGGTTAAAACCAAAACTCCTCTACAAACTTCAAAATTACTTGAAAAGAATATAGATAATTATTACAAACAATATTTACATCATTGTATGATTTTATTTTGAAGATACTATTGTGGTGCTAGAAATCCTAAATGTGAAGAGTGTAAACTAAAAAAAATATGTAATTACTATAAAAAAAATAAATATTGATAAACTTTGATAAAAATAGATTAAATTTTAATTTAAATATAGATAGAATGATTTGATTAAAAGAACCATTATGGGGAGAAATGTTGTTGAAAAAGCTATATTTTCTAATGCTTAATAATGATTTTTTAATTTGGATAATACCCCTTTTGGCTGATATTTTTGTATTTTTTTATCCTGTATATTTAATAATATTATTTCTTTGGGGAACAATAAAAAAGAAGTTTTATTATCAATCCTCTGCTCTTTTTACTTTTTTTTCTACTTTGATTTCGGTTTTAGTAAATATATTTATTCAATTTGGAATAGATAAAACTAGACCAAATATTGTTTTGTGATTATCAGATATGAAAACAGAAACAATATTACATAAATTTTTACCAAGTAGTTCTTTTCCTTCAGATCATGCTACAATATCTATGGCTTTTGCGACTGCTGTTTTTGTTTGGTGAATAAAAAATAAAGACAAAAAATTTGTTTTTATGGGTATTGTTTTTTATGTGTTTAGTTTAATTATGAGCTTTGCTAGAGTTATATCTTGAGTGCATTGGCCAACAGATGTTATTGCTTGAAGTGTTGTATGAGTTTTAATTCCTTTGATATTATTTAATGAAAAAATATTCGCTTTGTTTGAAAACAGAATAAATAAAAATTTAGTTAAACTTTTTAATAAAATTTTAAGAATAAAAAATTAGTATCTAAATATCTATAATAATTATTTTTCTTCAGACTTTTTGATTTTCTCTTTTATAAATTTCTGGAATTGATCTAAATTGAAGTCATAAATTTAAAGATAAGTTTTGGATTTGATCTTCAATTTCATTGTCGTATCAAACATAATAAGGTATTGTAAAAACAGCTCTTTTTGCTTTTATTTCATGCGTTCTATGAATTAATTCTTTGTATGTTTCTATTACTTGTTTTTGATATTTTTCTATTTGATTTAAGGTTGTATTGTCTCTTACTATAGGTCATAATCGTCATTCAGTAACTATAACAAGATTTTCATTATTTATAATTATTGGTTGAAATATATCTTGTTGAAATATTTCAAATTTATTTATTTTTGAGAGTTTGTTGCTCTGTCGTCGTTCTAAATTTTGTAAAAGATAATTTGTTTTTATATCAGATCATATAAAGTTATGTCAAAAATAATTTGTTAAAAATCATGTTGTTCATGATCAGGCAAAAGGATCATATATTGTAGGATTTCATTCAATATTTGTTAATCATATATTTATCATTATATGTGTTAACTTTGACGGCATCATTCACATTTTCATATCACGAGCTGGTTTATCAAAATCTATTACTTCATATAAATATATATTTTGATATCACTCAACCAAGCCGAAATCTGATTTTATTTTTATGATTTCTTTTCATTTTTCTTTTACTTCTTTGTCAGTATGTAGTAAGTCTGTTATTTTAAATCTTTTTATTTTATATTCTTTTTTAAATTTAATTCATAAAGCTTTGTCTTGAGTTCCTAATAATTTAGTATTTCATAATATTTTAATAAGTTCATCTTTGTTTACTATTTTTCATCGTTTTATGATTCATCATAGTAAATTTAATCTTTCTGGAAAATTTGTTTCAAAACTTATTATAAGATTATCTATTTGTTTTATATTTTGAGCTTTGATAAATTTTAATTCATCTAAACTTATATCTTTATTTTTTCATAAAATAGCAAAAAACATTTTATATTGTGAATATTAAAAAACTAATTAGTTATTGGTATATTAGTTATTAGTGTTTGAGTTTCAATCAAAAAGAAAAATCCGTTTTGAAGCGGATTTTTTCTATCGTTTGGTTTGTTTAGAATGTCCTAATTTTTAATCTTTTTTAAACTTAAATCAGCATTTATTTTTTCTAATTTAATTGTATATTTTTCTATTTCTTCTATACTTCCTGATTTTTTAAGCTCTTTTATCTTATTTTCTAGTTCTTGTTTACTTTTTAATAAATTTTCTTCAGATTCTTCTGGTGAATTAGTTGCTGAAGATGTAACTATACGAATTTTTTTTCAATCTGTAAACATCATTCATTTTGATATACTAATATAATCAACTGATTTTTTTCACTCAGGAAATACTTTTACTATACCTGGTTTTAGAGCTGATACCAACGGTGTCTGTTGTGGTAATATTACAACTTCTCAACTTTCTGTAGGTATAGATACCTTTTCTATGAATCATTCATAAATTACTTTTTCTGGACTTGAAATCTTTAGTCTCATTTTATTAATTTATTTTAAATTTATATACTAATTTTATTTTAAATCCTAGATCTAGTCAATTATGTCGACTTTAAATTCAAATATTCATTGACATATTATATTTAAATGTTGTTTTAACTTGCTTTTAATTTTTTTCTTATAAATGCTGGAGTTTCTAGGTCTTCTTCTATGGGTTTTATTTCTTCTTCCTCTTTATTCATTTCTTCTTTTTTTAATCATCTTGTTATGAAATTTTCAGCATCTTTTGTTGGTCTTCATAGAATATCTCTTTTGGGTGTTTTAAGTATATCTTCTTTGCTTTGTTCTTGGAATCATGTAGCTATTATTGTTACTTTTACTTCATCTTCATAGGATTCATCCAAAGTCATTCACCATATCATATTTACATCAGAATCTATTATTTCTTCTACTACTGATGCAGCTTCTTGAACTTCAGTTGGAGTAAGGTCATGTCATCATGTTACAGCGAATATTATATTTTTTGCTCTGTCTAAATTAGTCTCTAATAATGGATTTTCAATTGCTTTTCTAGCTGCATCTATTGCTCTTTTTTCTCCTGCACCATAACCTATTCATAATAATGCATTACCAGAATTTTGCATAATTACTTTGATATCTGCAAAATCTATATTTATATCTCCAGGTTTTACTATTAGATCAGCTATTCATTGTACTCATAAGAATAGTATTTTATCTATCATAATAAATGCTTGTTTGAAAGTAGTTTTTTTATCTATAACTGTGAAAATTTTGTCATTTGGTATTACTATTAAAGTATCTACATTTTCTTTTAGTTTTTTTAATGATTCATCAGCATTCAATTCTCTTTTTTTACCTTCAAATGAAAATGGTTTTGTAATTATAGCAACTGTAAGTATTCACATGCTTTTTGCTATATTTGCAACAACAGGACCAGCTCATGATCAAGTTCATCATCATAAACCTAAAGTTATAAAAACCATATCAGTATCTTGTAGTACAGCTTTTATTTCAGTTTCGGATTCTTCCGCAGCTTTTCTTCATATTTCAGGATTAGCTCAAGCTCACAATCATTTAGTTAGATTTAATCATACATTAACTTTTTGATCAGCTAGGCAAGTTGCTAAATCTTGAGCGTCAGTATTTATTCATACGAAAGATACTCATTCTAATCATTCTGACACCATTCTATTTATGGCTTTACAACCACATCATCATATTCATAATACTTTAATTTTAGCTCCAGGGATAAATTCTGGCATAATTTCTTTAATAACCATTTTCTTAAATTTGTATGATATAAAAATATTTTTTAAAATAAGTCTTTGAAGAACTTTCAAACAGAAGATACAATATCGAAGTTTAATTTAAAACTTCATTTTCTTCCTTCTGTATATTTTTTTGATCGTATATATGATCCTAATACATTTATGAATTGTATATTGTTTGATAAGTCTCAGAGATTTAATATGTTGTCTTTTCAATAGAAGGTAGCTAACTTAAAGATATCTTTTGATAATATATCTAAGTTTGGCATTTTAGCTCATCATCATATCATTATTATTCATCAAGCTAATCTTCAATCTCTATCTAATCTTTTTAAATGATCGTTTATTTTAAGAAATATTTCTTCATATCTAGCATTTATAATATCTGATAGAAAGTGTACATCAATTGCGCTATCTTCAGATAAATTCACATCTACTATTGCTGTTCAATTTGTCTTTTTTATATTTTCGGCTTCTTTTATGTCTACTTGCATTCATATTGATATATCTTTTGTAACATCTTCTCATCAGATTGGTATTGTTCAATATCATAGAGTGTATCAATCTTCATATATTACATAACTAGTCTGATTTTTTCATATATCTATTAATACTGTTCATAAATCTTTACGATCATAATCTAATGTGATTTCACTAGCTGAAATGATATTTGGTATAATATCAGCTATTGTTAATCAAACTTTTTCAAAAGTTTCTATTATTCAGTTGTATATACTTTTGGGTATCATAAAGACGTCAGCTATTAATTCTAATTTTTTTCATTTTAGTCATATAGGATCTTTTTCTTTTCTTTGTTCATCTATTATTCGACAGACAGGAACTATTTTAATTATCTCATAGTTATTTTTATCTGAAATTTCTGATACAATTCTTGATAAGTGATCAACGTCTTCTAATTCTATTTCATCTTTCATAATTCTTTTTTGTTCTACTACTCTATTTATTATCATTTCTGGATGAGAAAGACTAACAAAAACTTCATCGATAAAATCTCATCATAATTTTTTTACAAAGTTCTCAGTGATTTTATTTATCGTTGTTGCAAAGATCTCAGAATCGAGAATTTTTCATTTGCGCATACCTTGAGTATTTTCAGTTTGTTTTGCTAATATAACGTCTTTTTCGTTGTCATTTGCGAAAACAATACCCTTTATTAGGTCGTTTCAAATATCGAAAACAGCCTTGATATCTTTCATATTTACTATTAACTATGATATAAAATGTTTTATCTTTGATATAGATGTATTTAATATAAGAAAAAAAACAAACACATTTTTATTAAATGTGATATCTTATGGTTATCATACAATATATAGTCTGATATCTTATGGTTATCTCTTTGATTTGCTCTGTATTTCATACATTAGATGTATTTTTTCTCTTTGATCTTTATAAAATTTTAGCATATTGTTTGATATAATTATTCATTTTGAATTTTTTCATAGAGCTCTTAGTTTCCTTTTTAATACAGGGATCCAAAGCAATTTGATTGTGTTTTCTACTAATGTTCAAATTAATCCTCATAGTAAATTTTCTATAATTTTTTTTGATTTTGTGTTTCAATAAAATACTTTGTTTCATATATTTATACATTGTTTATTTGGATGATTTGGCATTGTTACTTTAAATCGAGGGTTCTTTGTGTATATATTTGTTGTGTTGTTATCTTCTTGATATAAGGTTATCAGGTGTGCTAACCAATAGTTTAAATATACGTCTGACCTAGATAACATGATGTTATATAAATTTTTATTATCTTGAGTTATATAAAAACTCAAACAAAATTTTTTTTTGAATTTAGATCAATATCTTTTTATTCACAATATTCGAAAAAATAAAACACTAAATAATCTAGCACGTCGAATACTGTTTTTTTTTGTTATTATAAATAAGTCAATGTCTGAATCTTTATTTAGAGAATTAAAACTAATAGAATTGCATAAGTATATTTCTTTCACAAAAGGTAATGATCTATATAATTTTCAATACTTATTTATAAATTGGATATATTCATCCATATATTTATTTTTTTTATTTCGAGAAAAATCAGATTTATTATCTGGTTTAATTAATTGATCTATCTTTTTTCAGAAAAAAAAATATTCCATATTTTTGGGTATGGGATATTTCATGATTTTATAAAAAAGTAGATATTTATTAGCTAAGAGAGTTTCTTGTAGGTTTTTTATTCATTCCATTTCATACAATCGCTTCAACTAAAAGCTAGACATACTCTTTTTATAATTGTCTGACTTCTTTTATCTATCAAATATTCTCATATTTGTAAACATTCACTTAAATTATTTTTACATAATAATAATTCAGTTTTTCATGTATTTAGATTTAGTCAACTACTTGTGGTAAAATTAAATTGATTATTTCATTGTCATTTGTTGATTTCTAATTCTAAATCGCTTCATGTTAAAAATATTTTATAGGAACTATTTATGTAACATATATTATCAGAACTGATTGTTCATGATAGATTTATTTCTTCAATTGAATTATTAGAATTAATTAAATTTGCTATTTTATTTTCTGATGGTTCTATTAGAATTTGATATTTGTCTGGATATATTAGCTGTTGACCTGAATATAGTCATTTATTTGTTAATCAAGCTGTTGCAAAACTTGATATAAAATCATGTAAATTGTTTACACATGCTTGTCAATGATATATATGTGTGTTTTTGGGGATCAACTGACTTCTAAAAACTACCATAAATATCAAAATTAGAGAAATTATTATCAACATTTCTATTAGAGAAAATCATTTTAGTTTTTTCATTTATTTTAGTTATTTATAAGGGGTCTAACTACATATTTGTATGATTGATTTCATTTATCTTCTACAATTATAGGTTTTTGATTATCTACGAGATTGAATAATAATTCATCTCATTCCATAGTTTTTATAAAATCTGTAATATATCTTCAATTTACTCATAGTGTTATAGGATCTCATTCTATAATTGCTGGTAATGACGTTGTTCAAGCTCACTTATCAGTTTTTCAAGATGAAATAATTACAGTATCTTTTTCTGTTTCGATTTGTATGAAATTATTGATATCTCTAGTAAGTATTCAGATTTTTTTTATCGCCTTTTCACATAGATTTTTATCTAATAATATTTTTGTGTTAAATTTATTTGGCATGATTTCTTCTCTATCATATTCTGGGAAATTTCATTGTATTAGTAGTGAGGTTGCTGTTATTTTTATATTATCAATATTAAATTGTAGAGATATTAAGTTATCAGAATATCTTACATCTATTTCATTTGATTCTTTTGCTATTTGATAATCTGCGATTTTTTTGAAATCATTTATTGAATTTTTTGGTATAATTAGAGAAAATTCATTATTATTTCAGTTTGATAATATTTTGTATTCAGACAATCTAAATGAATCAGTTCATACGAATATCATTCTTTTTCAACCTTCTTGTTCTTTTGATTTCAATAATATTCATGTCAAAACTGGACTAAAGTTTTTGTCTGTCACAGAATATTCTACTTTTTCTATTCATTGAGAAAAAATTTGGGCATCTAATGTGATTTTGTTATCATTTGGAACTTCTGGTAAAGCAACATATTCACTAGCTGGTATTCAATTGATTTCGAATGTATCTTTGGATCATTTGATTGTCATTACTTGAGATTTTTGATCTACATTTATTTCGATCTCTTTTTCTTCTATAGTTCTGATAATATCCAAAAACGTTTTTGCATTTATTGTGATTGATCATTCTGCTAATATTTTGCAAGGAATTTCTATTTCTATATATTTTTCCATGTCTGTTGATCTGATAATCAAAGAATCGATGGATGCTTTCATATATATATTTTGCAATATTGGTAATGTAGCATTTTTGGCTACAAATCTGCTTGCTATATCTACCAAGTCTATAAGTTGTGCTAATTCTAATGTGATTTTCATGACTGTTGGATTAAAGATAAAAGTACAAGATTAAATATATATTTTTATTTTCAGTAGTTACGTAAATCTGCCATTTTATTGAACCAATCAAGTGATTTTTGATATTCTTCAACATCCAATTCTGGGCATTTTTTTTCTGTGAAATATAATTCTGAATATCATATCCACCAAGACATAAATCAAGATGTTCTTTGAGCTTCATCTCATTTGGTTCTAATAATTAATTCTACATTTGGTATTCCTCCTAAATCAAGTGATTGACTGAGATCTTTTTCTGTTAGATTGGAGAAATTAAATTTTTGATTACTTAGATTTTTTATTCATCTTATTATTTCATCTCTTCATCAATAGTTTATCGCAAATACAAAATATTTATCAGAATTACATTTTGTTTTTTCTACCTTCTGGTCTAAATATTCTTTGAAATCGTCAGTGATTCAATCAGGATTTCATATTCGTTTGAAGTTTATTTGATTGTTTATCAATATATTATCTAGATCTTCATCAACTAATTTATACATATTCATCAAAAAATCAAACTCTTCTTTTGGTCTTTTTGTAGCATTTTCTGTACTCAATCCCCAAAGTGTAAATATTTTTACATCTGTTTTTGTAAAAGTATATTCTATTAACTCGACTCCCCTTTGATATGAAAGCATATAAGCTTCAGGAATTGTTTTATCGTTTAATCTAGCTCGTGTTCTATTTCAATCAGGTATGATTGCTACATGTTTGGGATAAATCATAGATACTATAAATTCTCTAAAAAACATTTAAACAAAAAAACTTGCAGCTCAATTGTTAATAATCTGTTTAAGAAATTCAAGAAAAGATTATTTAGTGCTTAGTTGTGTTTTTATTTATTATTTCTCAGTAGAGTTTGAATGATTTTCCGTCTATAATTTTTACTGTTAAAAAATCTCATTCTTTTATTTTTGATGAGTCTTGTATATTTATTAGAGTTTGTTTCATATTATCAGTATATCATATAATGTTTCAATGTTTCAATGTTTTAGTGTTTCATTGAATTAAAATTTCATTGACTAAAACCTCTTTTATTGATCAGATTTCTTTTTTATTATTTTCTAGAGAATTCTTTTTAAGAAGCTCATTTAATTTTGATCGTCTTTTGTGTTTTGTTTTGTATGGTATGTCGTTTTCATATTTTTTAGCAGCCAATGTTCATGGTCTAGATGAATATATTCAAATATATATCATATCAAATTTTCAGTATTTTATTAATTTTATAGTCTCTTTGAAATCTTTTTCAGTTTCTCATGGGAATCAGACTATAATATCTGTGGTTATACTTATATGTCTTTTTAGTCATCTAATTTTATCTATAAATTCATAACATTGTTTGGAATCGTATCATCTAAACATTTTTTTGAGAATATTATCTGATCATGACTGTAATGGTATATGTATATGAGGGCATAATTTATTTTCTTTTTCGTGTAATTCCAATAGTTCTTTGGAATAATAAGTTGGATATGGTGATGTATATCTTAGTCGTTTCAATCATTCTATTTTTAGAATAGATTTTAATATTTCTATAAAATCTGGATGTTTGTTTACTATCTGTCACAATAACACTATCTCTTGTGCTCAATTTTGAATATGTAATTTTGCTTCATCTACGATTTGTTTTAGAGGGAAATTTCTTTCCAGTCATCTAGCATATGGTACTATACAATAGGCACAAAATTGGTTACATCATGTCGATATTGGTATATAAGCTGTTGTTTGATGTGGGTTCATAGAAGTATTGATTCATTGTGGTATAATTTTTTCATATTCATTTATAATTTCAGAATTATATTTAATCTTATATCAGATTTTGGGTAGTATTATTGGTAAAAATCAGACATCATCTATTCTAAAAAATAGTTCTATATTTTTTAGTTTTTGAGATAAATTGAAAAACATTGGATTGAAGGCATTATTTATTCATACAATATTTCATTTGTTATTAATCAAACCCCCTTTGTCCCCCTTCTCAGGGGGATATTTGTTTTTAAAGTCATTGATTTCATCTGTTGTGAGTCATATTATTTCAGGTGTTTTGCTTTTCAATGATCAAGAAAAATTTCAAACTTTGAATTTGGCCATTTTATCTATTTTGGCATTTCTTAGATTATGTTGGATCATACATCATGTTATCCAGACTTTTTGATTTTTTCAGATTTCTTTTAGTTTTCCAGTAATTTTATCTTCTGATTTTTGTCTGACTGAACATGTATCAAATATAACTATATCTGCTTGTTTTATATCTGAGGTATATTTCATTCAACAATTAATTAGAATTGCTTTTATTCTTGCGCTATCCGAATAGTTCATCTGACAACCGAATATTAATATGTGGAACTTCATTGAATTAAGAATTAAGAATTAAGAATTAAAATTTGGTTTAAGGATTGGGTTTTTATATGCAAGAAAAACTGTTTGCATTAGTGATTGGAAAATTTAAATTTTGTTTTGATTTATTTTTTGTTTTAAGATGATTATAGTAAATGCTATTGTTGTTTTGTTTTCTTTTTTTGTTTTTTATTTTCGTGAATTTTATATTGGTGAACTTGCTATAAGCTTTTTGCCATATATTATTTTGATTATAATAATTCTTATTATATTCTCTTTTTTTAAATTTAGGAGAATGAAATATGGGATAAAAAAGTTACTTTTGTGATTATCGGTTTTTTGTTTGGGATTTTTATTTTTGATTTATTCTAGAGAGTTTAATAGTTTTTACGATTGAGCTAGATTCCAAGAATTTAGTTGATGAAATAGTTTGGATATTTTGTATGCTAATATAAATAGATGAAATGAAGACTATGAAGATTTGAAAAATAATATAGAAAAATATGATCCAGATTTAATTATGTTTGTTGAATTTGGTGAAAAACATTATGATAATTTAAAAGATTTTTTGAGAGAAAAATATCCTTATATAAATAGTACTACATGGTCAAAAATGTTTATATGAAGTATGGTTTTTAGTAAATATCCTATAGAAAATTGGGCAGATGATTTTTCACAGTGAACTTGGAGATATGCTTATTTTCAGATAAAGTTTGAAGAAAAAGATTATTATGTATATTTGGTTCATACTAGCTCTCCTGATAACTATGATCATTTTGAATTGAGAAATAAACAGTTGGATATATTTTTAAATGATTTTTGAAGTCATCAATATTTTCATAGTGGTAGGCAAGATAATGTTTTAATCATATGAGATTTTAATACTTCTCCATGGTCTTTTTACTATAAAAATTTTAAAAATTGACTTGGATCTTGATTTGTAGATATTAGCAACAAAATTGATTTTCTATTTACTTGGAATTGGAAATATTTACCAGTATTATGATCTCATATAGACCATTTTTGGATGAATTTTGAAGCATCTAATATATATATGAAAAAAATATATATTAAATGATCTGATCACTATTGATTTTTGTCCAAAATAGCTTATTAATCTGATGTATGGATTAGTTTTGAAAATTTGCAAAATCCTTGAAAAAATGTATAATTATTTATATTTTAAGGCCTAAACAAAACTATGGTAAACAAAAAAGAAAGTAAAGAAAACAAAGAAGAAAAGAAAGATTTGTGACCTGATGTGTTTTTTGAAATGGAGAATGAAAACTGGAATAAAAATAAATGAAAAAAGCCTGAATTTTTGATAAGCACAGATTCCTTGCCATGATATTGATTGGATCTAGTTTTTGATTTAGCTAAATCGACATGATTTGATGGTATTGATCTAGCTATTTGGAAAAATTTTGATGCTTGGAATGTAGATTATGTAAAGAAATTATCTCAAAATTATGATTTACCAGTCAGAGTTATACAAGTATCTGATAATGTAAATGAGAGAGAATTTAATAAAGCTCTGGATCTTTGTGATGCTGTATGAGCTGATACAATAAGTATTAATGCACCTAAATATTTTAATTACAAATCGTTTAATTTTTTGAACGATAATATAAATTTTTATAGAAAAAATAATAAAAGTATAAGTTTTGGTATAATCAATCCTGAAGATTCAAGTTTTTTTGCTTTACCGATACCAAAATATCGTTTTAGTAATATGGCGGAAGTGATAAAAAAATACGGTTGTTATCTAGGTTTGGATATTTCTAATATGAATGAAGACTGATTTGAATTTGTATTTATGAGAAAAATTCAACAATATTTACCGTATGTTTCTGTTGTTTATTTTTCAGATAAAACAAAAGTTTGAGAATCACATGTTTTGCCTGGAGAATGAATTATGAAGCTTCCAAGTTTTTTGAAAAAATTAAAGCAAAATTGATATTATCGTTATATAAGTGCAAAAGTAAATATATCTAAATCTGATCTTGCTGATCCAGATAAGGTTAATTTGATTATGAAAAAGATGAGAACTTATTTCAAAGAAAATTATGAAGAAATTGATTAATGCTTATTTCTTAATTTTTGGCTTTTAGCTTTTAGTTTTAAAGTATGGGTATTTTAAAATTTATTTGGGATTTTTTGAAATATCCTTTTGATATAAATAATAAAAATAATAGATTTTCTAATTTTTTGAAAGTATTTTTGAGAGATTATCCAGCTTTTTTGTGGATTAATCCAAATTTAAAAAAGATCGTTATAGCTCCATTTCTTGTGATTTATTATCTGTTTAAGAGGAAGGATTAGTATTTAAAATAGATTCCGGTTGCAAGCTTCGCTAACGAGACCGGAATAACAGTAAAAAATAGGTATTGTTATTATTAATATTTTAACTTTTGTAGTTTTAGAATGCGTTTTTTGATTCAATCTGTTCAATCAGCCTCAGTTTTGATTGAAAAAGAAGCTAAATATGAAGAAATAAATAGGGGTATCTTGATATATGTAGCTATATCAAATGCTGATTTGGATGATTATCAGTCCAAAATAGCTAAATTTGTTTCCAAAATAACTAAGACTAGATGTTTGAAATGAGATGATGATGAAATATCTCAAAGTTTGGAAGATATCAAAGGAGAAATTTTATTGATATCAAATTTTACATTATATGGAAACAACAAAAAGTGAGCTAAAATGAGTTTTACGGATAGTGCTCCATTTGGAGAAGCTAATAAAATATATGATTTATTATTGGAAGAACTGAAAAAGACTTGATTTGTAGTCAAGTCTTGAATTTTTGGTGCTATGATGGATATCAAGAGTCAGAATATTTGACCATTGAACTATGTTTGGGATTTATAATAATCAATATTGAATATTTAAAGTTCTTTATGGGACTTTTCCAGCCCCAAACCCCAGGACCAATATTTTTGTCTTGACCTCCCGCCTTGCGGGACAGGCGCCAATACTGGACAAAAAAATCAAGTCGCAAAAAACGACGCGTTTTGCGACGAATTTGCTAATATTATAATCTTTGTAGTGATGAAATTGTATGTTTTGTTATGAGTTTTTAGTAGATTTAAACTAACATTTATCTTGGATCATTTGCTTTGCTTAGAACTACAAATGGATATATTGTTATTTTTAGTTATTCTTTTTTAGCTTTTGGTTTTCCTGGAGCTTTTTTTGCTTTTTCTTCTTTATCTTTTTTTGGAGATTCGGCTTTGGGGCTACTTTGTTTTTTTCAGCTAAGTTTAGCGTATATTTGTTTTTCTACCTCTAAATTTTGTGATTTTTGTCGATCTATATCTATTCACAATTCTTTTGTGATCTCCTGTAGAATGAAGAATTTTTCTAAACTAATTTTAGATGATTTTTTGATCTCTTCTAGCATCTCATTTTTCTTTTCTTCTCCTATTTGAGTGTAGTACTGCTCTACTCTTTCTTTTCAACCAAATCTTTCTTCAAATGATTTTAATCTAACATTATATTCTTCGTTTATAAGTGTTTGAGGTATAGATATCTTCATATACTTTGGTTGGATTTTTTGCAAAAATCAATCTATAGTTTGCATTAGCATATTATCTTCTTTTTGTTTAGTAATTTCGTTTGTGATATAAGTGTTTAGTTGTTCTAGTGTCTTGACTTCACTTTCTTTTCCAAATAATTTAGTAAGAGTTTCTTCGTTGATCTCTGGTAATACAATTTGTTTGATATCTTTGAGAGTAAATTTGATATCAGATATAGTCAGATTTTCTTTTTTGTTTATCAATAGTGTAGGAGTAGTTTTCTCATCGTATTTTATTTGGATAATTTCCTCTTTTTTCTTGTTTAGAAATGTATCTTTTAGAAATTTATCTTCTGCGAACTCTTGTTCTCATAGGTATATATGTGATTTATCTAATACGTTTCAGTCTTTGTCCAAATATTCTACAAAAACTTTGGATACTGAATCTATTGTGATTGTATCTGCATCTTTGTATTCAGCATAATTTTTTTTGATAGAATTAATCGCATTATCTATTTCTTGTGGAGTTACCTCTACTTTGATTTCATCCATTTTTTTTTCGTTCCATTTTGGATCTAATATTTCTACCTGTGGATAAATATCCAATTTCATTGTAATAACTGTATCCTCCCCTTCTTGTTTTTGATTAAAGTCATATGGTTCTCAGATAAATTTGATATCTTTGTTTTCTTGTAATAGTTCTTGGATTCAAATATTGATAACTTCTTCGTAAATTCCTATTTGTAGGTATTCTGGTTTAACGTTTTGTTCTACCATATTCATAGGTACATGTCATTTTCTGAATCATTGTACATCCATATCTTTTTGGAATTCTTTGAGAACCTTATCTTTTGCTTTTTGGTTTTCTGTAGGAGTAACTATCAATTGAATTTCGTAGTTTGCTAAATTTCATTTAGTTAGTTTTTTTTGCATATGAAAAAAATTATGTATTTAAAAGTCTGATTTATAATATCAAAGATGAATCTGATTTCAATTGAAAATATTTCAACCGTCATTCCCGGACTTGTCCTTCGGCGTAGTCGAAGGATTATTGTTGGAAGAGGGAATCTCAAATATTTAACGTTATTTATGGAGCTTTTCCCGCTCCATACCCCAGGACATACTTTTTGGCATCGCCCCAAAAAGTATGGAAAAAATGCTAGAAAAATCAATCGATACCGCCTTGCGGTACAGGCTGCGTGATTTTTCGAACTTACTAATATTGTAATATTTGTAGTGATAAAAGCGTAAGAACTGCTATGAGTAAAAATGCATGTATTGCCATTAAAAGATTAAGGGATTTCTCCATTACAGTCGAAATAACAGTAAAAACAAAAAAGGAGCCGAATGGCTACCTTTTTTGCTAACATTTTATAGGGAAATTATTTTGTAATATTTTATTTATAGATTTACTCGATTACATATTCAAGCTAAACATTTACATCATTGGAAATTTGAACTTTCATATCTTATTGTTCATGCATAATCGGCATTACAAGTTGGACCTGTTGTTCATACTTTAATTGCTCAATTTACATCTAACATTTGTTTAGGAGATTTGGTTCAGATACCAACTTTTCATAAAGGTGTTCATGATGTAGTACCATTATGTCATATGATTACATTTCATCTTGTATTACCTGATAATGTAGATCATGGATATATAAATATAGATCAACCAATAGGAGGATTATAAGATGGTCAATACGTATCATTGTATCATCATTTGATAACTATAGCTCATCAATTTGCACTTGATGATCCTGATTGTCTAGTTCATCATAATAACTCTAAATCTCATCAGTTTACTTGTCATACTGCTGTTGTACCTCATCAACGTATTGTTACATCAGTACCTTGTCATATTGCAGTGTCTGCTGCATAGATATTAGTTTGTCCATAATCTGGAACTAATTTAATAGCTCAATCAAATCTAGATGTTCATCTTACATGAAACTGATTTTGTGGACTATTAGTACCTATTCAAAATCTAGTAGCTAAGATATAACCAGTACCATTATTCATTAAATGTAACATAGCTTTATCTATTGTATTTGTAGAAGCATCTTTTGCAGATACTATAATTCATTCATCAGATTCTATATGAAGAGTATTAACAACAAGCGGTTCTGGTTCTGGATCTGGTGCTCCTAAAATTTGATATTGAGCTACAGGTGGTACAGGATTTGATATAACAGTAGGGAATGGGTTTAAATCTTGTATAGGATTGTTTAATGTTGATAAATTAGGAGATATTGATCCTGTTGCAACTTGAGCCCATCGTTGAGATCATGATGGACATGAACTATCGTATATGTAAGAATTTCAATCTCAGATTTTTATACCACGATTTTGATCTGGAGTACCACAAGATGCCTCCATCATTTTATTTACTTTTGTTCATCAGTTAACATGTAATGTTGCTTGAGGGTTTAGTTGTCATATTCATACATTTCAATTATATGGTCATCAAGTAGCTGCATCATTAGTGAAATGTATATAATTACCTCAAATTGCTTTTAAAGTTCAACTAAATCATATACTACCTCATACATGTAATTTTACTGATGGATCTGGAGATACTATTCATATTCAAACTCTTCAATCTGTATCTATTCATAATCATCTTGGAACTAGAGGATCAAATACTTGTCAAGCTGGAATATTTGTTAATCGATTATCTCTTAGATTAATATTTGTTGTAGCTGTATGATCTCACAAATTATCTGGAGGTGTTGGTTGAGTATCGTTATCTACTCATCGATAACCACGACCATTTCAATCAGATTTCCATACTTGTCAGTTAGTTCAGTCTTCATTTATAAAATATTGTCAATAATCAACTAATGTTACTCATGAATACATTTTTAATGTTTGAGAAGTAATCAAATTTCATTGACTTCGAATATCACTATTAACACCATATGCTATTATTTGTCAACTTGTAGCTATATTAGTTGTACTTATTCAATTTTTTGCTCGAATCATTCAATCTGTAAATAATTGAGATAATCAAAAGTTTATATTATTGTCAATATCTATTTGTATTCAATGATCTGGAGTTCAATCGTTTGATATTCGTTTATCGTTTAGATTTATATTTTGTGATGCTACATGATCCCAAGGTGTTGCTGTAGTAGATAATGATCATAGATTTATTTCATTACCATTACTTAAAGTGAAAACTAAATCTCAGTTTGCATCTACTATTGCTCATGATACACTTATTCAATCTGTTCAATCTGTTCATTTAACTAGTCATGCGTCTAATGTAGAATTATTACTTAAAGTTAAAATTAGATTTCAAGTTGTATTTATTGTAGCAGCAGTTATTCAAATTCCAGCAGTTCATGTTGCTCATCTTGCTCATGTTGCTGTAGATGAGGTAAACCAGGAAGTAATATCTTGCCAACCTGCAAATCCTTGATTGTCTTGGGCTACTAAAACTTTGTATTGTTCAGGTGCATATTGTCATCATGGATTATATTTAAAACTATCTGATACCTCCATAGGACCATTGACATTTAAACCTGCAACATTTAAAATTTTTGCTGTCATAAGGTTTGTTCAGTCTACAAGTCGACTGTTTACAAAATTATGAACTTTTGTTCACCAAGAAACTGTGATTTCTCATCAGCTATCTGGTGCAGTTTCTCACACTAGTATACTTGAGTATGCTGCATTTACTCATACTAGTATGGAAATACCAAGAATTAGACCTATAATCAGAATATATAGATTCTTGATCTTGGAAAATAAATTTTTTGTTTTCATCTTTGATAAATAATAAATAAAATATATAAAATGTTAGATGACTAAATTATTGTCCTCGTAGACAATCTGTTGATCCCCATGATGTGAATCATCGTCCACAAGTAGGAGCTATGATTGAATCACATGAAGGATTAATTAAATCTCAATTTCGAGCAAATCATGTATCACATGTGAAGTTACAATTTCAGTTTTGATATATTATTCATGTATTATTAGTTGTATTTACTCATCGTAGAGATGTTCATCGGATAGCACTTCATCGTAGAGATTGAACTGTTGTAGTTCAGCTTTGATATAGAGTTGAATTATCTGGTATATTACAACAGTATTGTGTTCAAGTATTTCGTATATAGTCTGTATCACATTCGTATGTACATATTCATGGTGTAATATTATATGTTCGTCATGTATCTGATGCGGTTGGATCAGATCAATTTGATATAGCTCATGTTTGTAATGTTCATAGACATGAGAATCATTGTCATGGATCTATATCACAAGTTTCATTTGTGGAATTTCGTATGTATCATATATCACAAAAGAAATCACAACTAGGATATCAGTCAAAATAAGTTCATATATTTGATGGATCTCGTTGACTTCAATTCCATGTTTGTTCTATAGAACTTGGAACGTCAAACCGAATAGCATTTGTTGGTAGTCATACACAATTTACAATTTGTGTTCAAGTTTCACAAATATTGTTTATAGGATCTCGTATATAATTTGTTTTACATTCATATGTACAAGCTCAAGCGGTTCAACTATAATACCAAGATGTATTTGCAGGTATTGCTCATATATGTGTATCTATACTGTTTGCAGGACGAGTTCACATACATTGATAATTTGTAACTGTATTACATCATAATCATCATAAATCTACTCGATTTATTCAGTCACATCATTGGAAACAATTACTTTTGTATCTCATTGATCATTCCATATCAGCATTACATTCTGTGCTTGGTGATGAGTCAGATATTTTGATCATTCAATTTACATCTAATTTTGTATGTAGTGTACTTCCTGCTGGAAATCATATACCAACGTAATTTCATTTATTGAATATATTTACGTTATTTGTAATTCGTGATGTTCAACTTCGGAATGGAGTTGCTCATTGTATTCATGCTTGTAGAAATCAATCAGCTCCGTCATCTCAATCATCTCATTTTTCTCAAGTAGCTCATCTTGCTCAATTTTTTAAATTAAATATATAAGGCAATCAAGCACTATAAGTTACTACGTAAGTATTTATTGCTGATGAATTTGAGTTTCGAGTTCAAGATAAAGCTATTGATAATATTCAAGTTCCAGCTGGTCATTGAGCTCAATCAATTCAATTATTTCAAGCTCATGCACTAGATCATGAACCACATGTTGTCAATCATAATATTCCATCAGCATCTACCATTACGCATTTACCTGGGTTGGAAGCTAATGAACTTATTTTAACTTTATGATCTGATTGTAATTGTATTCATTTATCTGTTCAATCACGAGATATCCAAAATCAATTCATATTTAGATTTCATGTAGCTGTATGATTTCATAAGTTATCTCATCATCAGTTTCAATTTCAGTTTGTTCATCAAGCTCAGGAAAAAGCTCAATTTGGTAAAAAGATTAGATTATCATTTCAATCTACTCATAAAACTTTTCGGGTATTTTGTTCTGCTCGTGTTACATCGGGATTCATAGATGAACTAAACCTAGTTGTATATATTTTTGAACTACCAACTCAGTCAGTATTTAGATCAAATAGTTTGTTAGATTCTGTATCTGTTCAATCAGTAGATATTATTATTCTTTTAATTGTTTGTACTGCATTATTTAGATCGGTAGATATATTTAATACTGATCATTGTTGGGCAAAGACTACTATCGATCATAGTCAAATCAATATGCTCAAAAAAATTACAACTATATTTCGTAGTTTGATTTCATGCTTGTGTCAGACTTTGTGGTTATGAAATTTTTTGTTTTTCATATTTTGTTTAATATCATAAAATTCTGATACTATAAAATTATAACCATAAAAACTGATTTTGTCAAATATTGGAGGTGTTTTTTAATAGTGATAAAATATAGGAAAATTAACCACTTGGTGTACTATTTGATATACAAGAATTTTGATTTCGGATATATCCTGGATTACATTTAAATGGACATCATAAATTTCGTGATATTGCTGTGGAGCTATAAAATGATACATTGGATGGTGTGTAATATCAACCAGATCATCATGTTCGTGTTTGATATATATAAGGATTTGATCAGTTAAATATTGGAATACCATTCCACATACTGTTTGCTGGTTTACTAGTACAGTTTACTATTTTATAATTTGGAATACATGAATTTCAATCTCGTACATATCATGCTTTACAATTAAAACGACAAGAATTTGTTAATGGTGTTGTATGATAATATGATCAAGTTGTTGGTGCCCACGATCCTGTATACGAAGTTCATAGTCGTGTTTGTGTGATTACACAAGTATCTCATCCTGGATCATAATATAAACAAATTGGATCTGTAAAAGATCAATTAATTGGCTTAGGTCAACAAAGGGCAGTTTTAGATCAAGGAGTATTACATCAAATTCATGTATATCCGGTATTACATTTAAATCTACATTCTGTTGTTGATGGTCGATTTATCTGTGTTCAATTTGTTGATGGTTGCCATGATGCTCAATTTCGTGTTTGTATAATTCGTGAAACGGTATTTCGTATTCAGTTTGTTGGTAATCATTGACATTGTCATGTCTGTGTGTTTGGAACACAGCTATTTGAATTTCAATCTCGTGTATAATTTGTTTGACATTTAAATCTACATTCTGTTGTTGATGGAGTTAAATTATATGTTCAAATATTTGAAGGAGTTCGTGTTGTTCAATTTCGTGTGGATGTGATTTGTGGTGTAGTATTCCAAATGGCATTTGTTGGTAATCATTGACATGCTACTGGTTGTGAAGATGGGGCTCAACAAGAATTTGTATTTGGATCCCAATTAAATCAAGAATTACATTTAAATCTACACTCTGTTGTTGATGAATTTGTGTTATATATTCAAATATTTGAAGGAGTTCGTATTGTTCAATTTCGTGTTTGATTTATTTGACTTACTGTATTCCAGGAGGCATTTGTTGGTAATCATTGACATTGTCATGTTTGTATAGTTGCTTTACAAGTATTTGAAGTTCAGTCTCGTGTATAATTTGTTTGACATTTAAATCTACATTCTGTTGTTGATGGAGTTAAATTATATGTTCAAATATTTGAAGGGGTTCGTGTTGTTCAATTTCGTGTAGTTTCAACTTGAGCAACTGTATTCCAGGAGGCATTTGTTGGTAATCATTGACATGCTGCATCTACTGTTGTTGGAATACAAGAATTTGAAGTTTGATCTCGTGTGTAATTTGTTTGACATTTGAATCTACATTCTGTTGTCGATGAAGTTGAATTATATGTTCAAATATTTGAAGGAGTTCGTATTGTTCAATTTCGTGTTTGATTTATTTGAGAGACTGTATTCCAGGACGCATTTGTTGGTAATCATTGACATTGTATTGGTTGAACATCTATTTTACATGAGGTTCAATATCGACTATATCAATAATCACATTTAAATCTACATTCTGTTGTTGATGGTATCAAATCGTATGTTCATTGATTATTAGGAATTCGTCAAATTCAATTTCGATTTTGAATAATTTGATCTGTTATATTCCAGGAGGCATTTGTTGGTAATCATTGACATGATATTGTTTGTGTCATAGATTCACAAGATATTTGCTGGAGTATTAGTTCAATCTGTAGATAATATGATTTCTTTGATAACTTGAATAGAGTTTGATAAACTTGTTGAAATATTAATTTGTTGTGCGAAGGTTGCTATTGCTCCTAATCAAATCAAAGTTATAGAAAAAATGATTACTAAATTTCTAAATTTGATTCTGTTTTTTAGAGATTGAAATTTTGATGTTTTCATTTTTATTTAGATTTTATAAAATCTAAATAATTATATCTAAAAAAATAATATTTGTCAAATATGGGGGTGTTTTTTATATGTGGTTATTGGATGTATTTTCGACACATTACTTCTAAAGAATCTGAACTTGAATTTCAGCCTCATGACTTAATCATTCGTAAATATTTGTGTGATCATATAAATTCTAGATATCAAAATCACAATGACCCATATAATCATGAAGTTGGAGAATTCATTATTCGAGCATCTAAATTGCTAGATAGAGCATTCATATGTCATTGAGATCATACTAAACTTTGACATCAGCCATTGCTTCCAATATCAAAAGTTCGATGAAAGGCATTTGGATTGCTTAATCATGAATAATAACTTCAATTTATATATAAAATAGCAGAATTTGAGGATCTTTTCATATTATAATATGTGTATTCCATTCTACGATTATCTATAGTTGATGTAGAACAAGATGCTTCACATGATGCATTACCATCTGTTTCTAGGAAAGCTTTGTTGGATGCATAAGTAATTGAACAATTTCATCACTTTTGTTTTGTAATATAACATTTATTGTAATATCAACATAATACTTTTTTTGTTTGAGTGCTTGAATTAGAAAATTTTGGTCAATCAATTGAACATGTATATGATGGAGCTAATTCTTCAAATGTTGGAATTGCAGTAGAATATGAATTTGAACTTCGTCATTTTCGTCTATTTAAATTCAGTGGAGGGGCTGTATTTGCTCATAAGTATCATTTGGTTACTACTGTATCGTCAGAATCAGATATTTCGGTTTGATTTCTCATTCTAATTTTTCAATTTACATCTAATTTGTGATTTAATGATGGTTGACTGTTTGTTCATATTGCTACTCTACCTCAAGATCATGCTATATATACGTTTGTTGTTGAATTATAATAAGGTCATAATAGATTTAAATATATAGATCATCATCGTCAGGCTCACGAACTTGCTCATCCGTTTAAAATTAAATCTCCTCAAAATCAGTAATATTCATTAGTGTTTCATGCTGATATAGTTAGATCTCTTCAATCACCTGTTGGTTCGGTTTCTAATGTAATCGATCTATTTGATCATTTAGTAAATGCTATATCTCATGAAATAGTCGTTCTAGCTAATGACTCCTGGGTTCATATAGATACATTTCACCCTTCATGAGCAATAATAACATTTCAATATAATCAATTAGCATGTTTGCTTCATCATCTTAAATATAAAGTACCTCAATTATAATTAGCATTTATATATTGTGCATTATAATAATCTCAAGCATGAACAGTTAAGTTTTTTCAATGTGTTGGAGAACTAGCTATAAATATACTACGATTATCTTGATTTGATAATATAACATTACCACTTATTCTTGCTGTATTGTTTACATCCAGTATGTATGTAGGAGTTTTTCAGATTCAAACGTTTCAAATACTATCTATTAATATTCATTCATCATCTCAATCTTTTGTGATTCGATGTCAGCTCATTTGTAAATTTTCAGTAGCTATATGATTTCAGAGATTGTCTCAGATACAACCAGTCGCTTGTAAAACTCATCAACTGTTTACAAAAACACATCTGTCTCCAGTTCATATTAAGGAACTAGTTTTGATGTATCAATCTTTATCTATAAAAACTCATTGATTAGTTCAGCTTGTATATAGATAATATCATCATGGAGCTCTAGTTGTGAAAGTTCATATTCATTGAGAAAATAAGATATTTCCAATTCATCATCCATTCCAAACAAAACTATTATTATGGACTGCTGTAGCTGCTATTCATCATGGTATAGTAGAATAATCTCAATTTGCGTTATTGTTTGTTCATCATCATACTGTGGATAAATATCAGTTTGCATTATTGTAAGTTCATCATCATATTGTAGCTCATTCTTGAGTTGTATGATTAGCACTTCATCATCAAATTGTTGAATATCATCAATCTCATATATAATTTAAAAATCATCATCAAATTGTTGAAAAATTAGAATCTATTTGATGAGATGATCATCATCAAATTATTGAACGTAATACTGCTAAATTTATACTATTTGAACTGTCTCATATTATTATATTTCAATTATCTTTTATTAATATTCATTCACTTGTTCAATCTTTTGTTATCCAGTATCAATTCATTTTTAAATTTTCTGTAGCCTCATGATCTCATAAATTATCTCAACTTAGACTATCACAACCAGTTGCTTGTAGAGTTCAATTACTATCAGCATATAAACATCTATTTCAAACTCATGCTAATGAACTGATTTTAACATTATAATAAGGATCTATTCATATTCATCCATTTAATCAATTTGGTGATAGTCGATTATTTCATAAATTTATATTTTGAATTGCTATATGATTTCATAAATCATCTCAAGTATTAGATCATGTAAGTGCTGATCATGTAGTTACTAGACTATTACAATTAGCCGCTAATATTATTCAACTAGCATTAGCATATAGACATCTATTACCAGCTCAAGATAAATTTCTAGATCTAATGTTTCATCATATATCTAATGTTTCTGTAGGATCTTCAACTTTGATTCAGATTCATCATCATTGTACTCATTTGATAGTGAAATGTGGTTTATTGTTTTGTATAGCTCATACATTTAAATAGTACATGTCCTTGGTTGTATCTGATCATCGATACAATGTTCTTTCTTTGTCTTCTAATGCTAAAAATGGTACAGAATCGCTATCTGTATATATATGTAGCATTGCGTTAGCATTTCATGTAGCGATAGAAACTTTTCAATTATCATTAATTCTGATTCATTCAGGATCTCAGTCTTTTGAAATTCGATTATCATTTAGTTCTATATTTTGTGTGGCTTGATGATTTCATAAATTATCTCAACTGAGATTATCACAATCAGTTGCTTGTATTCGTCAATAATTATCTACGTATAAGCATCTATCCCCTATTCACATCAAAGAAGTACTTTGAATATCTCAATTATCATCTATAAAAAGTCAATTGTTTCGATTTGTATATAAATAATATCAACCAGGTGCTTTGGTAGTCCATGATCATGTTCATTGTGAAGCTAATATTGATATTCAAGAGTCTCAGTTTCGAACAAAACTATTATTATGAGATGCTATTGCGTTTCTTCATCAAGGAATTGTACTATAATTTCAGTTTATAGAATTTGATCTTCATCATCAGATAAATCAATGAGATCAAACTATTTCATTATCTTCTCATCATACTATTACTCAATAATCTGAATAATCATTAACTATATTGCCACTTCATCATCACACTATAGATGTCGTAGAAAAAACGGAATTGTTGTATCATCATACTATAGCTGAATGTGTTGCGCTGTAACCAGTTTGTGCTCTGATATAATTGGAATATCATCATCCGATAAATCAATATGATGATCAATTATTCATTACATTTTGCTGTCATCAAGCTATGTTAGAGTATGAGCTATAACTAATTATATGTCCACTTCATCATAATATAGATGAATATAATGAAGTTCATCATATTTGATTTGTATTACTTCATAATGATATATTTTTTCAATCGTTGGATAATAATATTCAATTGTTTTGTCATGAAATCTGAACTATTCTATATCAATTGGTTTTGATATCCATTGTAGCAGAATGATTTCAGAGATTATCTCATCAATAATAATTATTTATAAGACTAGCGCATCATGTTGAACTAAGTATTCATGTGTCATCATTTACTACTACACATTGAGTTCATCATCATGTTATTTGTCCTGATAGAGAGCTTAATATTACACTATCTGATCATGCTATAAATTTTATTCATCGATCTGATCATTCATCTGATAATCGATTATCGTTTAATTCTATATTTTGTATTGCTTGATGATTTCATAAATCATCTCATATAAGAGAACATGCAGCATTATATAATGTTCAGTTTCAATCCGTAAAAACACATATATCTCATAATGCACCAAATCATTTAATGGTTAGGTTTCATCAACTTATTAAAATATTTCAAGCATTATCGATTAATATTCATTCGTTATCTCAATCATTTGTGATTCGATGTCAGGCCATTTTGAGATTTCATGTAGCTGTGTGATCTCATAAATTATCTCAGGATGTTCATCCTATTATTCAAGATCACCAAAATCCTGTTGAAGAAAAAAAATCTTTATCTATAAAAACTAAATCTGATCAACTATTTCAGTCTGTAGATAAATCTATTCAAAGAAATTTTCGTCAACTATTGTTTGCTCGATTACTATCTCTATTTATTCAAGAATTTATATTTGGTAGATATACTTTTATTTTTCATGATCAGTCTTGATTGAAATCATATAATCTATTGAAAATATTGTCTGTTCAATCTGTAGAAATTACAATTCTACCAATAGTTTGTACTGTGTTCGATAAACTGGATGGTATAACCAATCAAAATACAGTCAATGATCATAATCAAATCAAAATACTTAGAAAAATTATAGCTATATTTCG
Source organism: Candidatus Altimarinota bacterium (assembly GCA_021734475.1). Classification (GTDB taxonomy): domain Bacteria; phylum Patescibacteriota; class Gracilibacteria; order Absconditabacterales; family Absconditicoccaceae; genus UBA6263. The sequence continues at coordinate 254,439 of JAIPIU010000001.1, read as the reverse complement.
TAGCTTGATTTCATGTTTGTGTCAGATTTTGTGGTGAATAAATTTTTTGTTTTTCATTTTATTTTGAATAATAAAATTATTGAGCATTACAAAGTACTCATAAGTTTTTTGAACATGAAGCAGAATTTCATCAATTATATCATAAACACAATCGTGTTCATGTATATCAATTACATGTACTGGAATTAGGCTCTCAAGTGATACATTGATATAAGTTTGTACTACAAGATCCATCTATGCTTTTATTAGCAAAACATTGAGCTTGTATTCAGCCTTGATCACACTTTCGTGTTCGATTTTCTTCTCAATTGGAAGTTCATAAACTTAAGAAATTTACAACTGTTCAAACATCACAATTTCAATTTGATAATGAATAAAAATTTTGATTATGGTAACTTCAACATATTCATCAATTACATGAAGCGGGATTTAATTGGTCTCGGGTATTTCAATTACATCACATAAAACATCATCAATTATATCTTATTTCTCATGCGTTTGCTGATCCACAACTTGTGCTTGATTGTCATATTCTAACATTTCAATTTAATGCGGCTGATCAATTTACTACTAATTTTCTAGTACCAGCAACTTCTCTAGAATAAAATGATGAACTGTATTTAGAATTATAAATACTTTGATATGTATATCATATGAATAATCTTCATCATATTAATCAATGTTCTGTTATATATCAATTTCATACTACGCTTAATTCTTCTTCAGGATATTTTGTTTTGATTCATAAATTTCATCAAATATATCAATTATTTTTTGTGGCCATTGATCATGATATTTCTAGTGTTGATTCTGGTTTGTCTGTTCATATTCAAACATAGCCACTAGAATTTATATGTATTCATTTATTGTTTGAATCATATGAAAGTCGATTTCATAGTAGTTGTATATTTTGCGCTGCTTTATGATCTCATAAATTATCACCACTACTTCATGATGTTCAACAATCTGTAGATTTGGCTAATATTTTACCATTTGAATCGGTATATAAACATCTATTTCATGCTCATGCTAAATCTCTAGATCTGATAGATCATGATACATCTAAAGCTTGTGATGGACTAGCTGTTTTGATTCAAACTCATCATGGTGCGTTTATTATAAATGTATTAGCAACTGATGCTGTGAAAACTGATGTTCATCAATTTCGTAAGAAAGTATTGCTTGCTGTTACTTTAGCCATATTTCATCCAGCAAAGCTATAATTTCAGTTTATATAATTTTGATATCATCATCAAATATATGAATATTGTCATTCTATATAGTTTTGATATCATCATCAAATAAATCAATATGCTGATACGTATATTTGATTTGATTCTCATCCAACTATACTTGAATTTGTAGATTCTGTGATTGTGTTATCTTTTCATCATAATATATTATTTCTGTATCATCAGAACTCTATAATATTATTTTCTCATCATCATATGAAAAAAGAGTCTCATCAATAATTTCAATATATTTTGTTTCAAGATCATCACACTATATTTGAATAATTATTAGGTCATCATAATCAGATTTTATTCTGTTTTCATCATCATATTATTGAATAATATCATGTTAGAGAATTGTTATTTCATCATCATATTATTGATCAAATTCAATTTAAATAATTTGTTGATCATCAAACTATTATTGAATATAATCAATATAAATAATTAGCTCATCATCATAATATTGCGTTTCGTGATTGTAAAGTTCAACTTAGACTTCATCATGATATGGTATTACTTTGTCATAATATTGTTGAAAATTGTCATCATCCAATGTATGTATTATTTCATCATCAGATAATATTTCAGTAAGTTAATGGACTTTGGTTTGTGTTTTCTCATAATATAACATTATTACTAAAATCAACTTTTATTCCACCACTACTTCAATCACGAGATATCCAATTTCAATTCATTTGTAAGTTTTGAGTAGCCGTATGATTTCATAAATTATCTCATCATCCTACGTTACATCAAGAGTTATATAATGTTCAATTTCAATCAGTGAAAACACATATATTTCATCATGCACCAAATCATTTTATTGTAAGCGATCATCAACTAACTATAACATTTCAATTTTGCTCTATAAAAACTCATTTATTAGTTCAACTTGTATATAAATAATATCAACCAGGTGCCCGGGTTGTAAAAGATCAGGTTCATTGTGAATATAGGGTTGCTAAACTGTTTCAATTTCGAACGAATGTATTGTCTTGATTAGCTTGTCCTTTTATTCATCATGGAATTGTAGCATAATTTCAATTGACTTGATTTAAATTTCATCATCAGATAAATGAATAATTTCAATTTATAGAATTATTTAATCATCATCAGATAAATCATCGTGATGATCAGCTATTCATTACATTATCTTGACCTCATCATATTACTGAATACGAACTATTACTAAAAATATTATCTGATCATCAAAGTATTGATGAGTAATTACTTGCACTCGCTATATGAGAATTGTAACCAAATCAGATAGAATATAATCATTGTGAATCTCGTTGACTTCCATCTATTCATCATGCTCTAAAAGCTCATCTTGATGGAATTCGTATTGATTTTATTCATGGTCATGTTGGTTGATCTTCTGAAAATATTATATTTCCATTATCATCTATTTTGATTCATTCAGGATCTCAATCATTTGAAAGTCGGTTGCTATTTAGTTGTATATTTTGACTCGCTTGATGATTTCAGAGATTATCTCATGTTCATCATGTATTACAATCTGCTAGAGCTTTTTGTACTTGTCAGTTATTATCTACATAGAGACATTTATTTCCAGAATTAGCTAAAGAATTTACTATAAGAGTATTTGTGTTGGTTAATCAACTTGTATTAAAATTTGTTGCATAAAAATTTCATTTTACATATCCATATCAACTAACATATAAAGAAAATGGACCTACCGGATCTGTCTTGATCCCAACATAACCATTATCATCTATTTTGATTCAATCCAATCATCATGAAGTATTCGATAATCGATTATTATTTAAAAATATATCTTGGCTTGCTGTATGGTTTCATAAATTGTCTCATCATATATTATTACATCAGGTTGAACTAATTCGTCATTGATTATTTCTTACTATTAAGCATTCTCAAATTTTACCAGATAATGTGCTGAATATAACATCATTTGATCATGGTATAAAACTTATTCATCATCATGATAAGCCAATGTCTGAAGATATTCGCTTTTCGCCTAAGATAATATTTTTTGTAGCTACATGACTTCATAAATCGTCTCATCATATAATATTACATCCAGAATTGTATAAAGTTCAGTTTAAATCTGTAAAAATACACATATCTCATCATGCACCAAATCATTTGATAGTGAGATTTCATCCACTTATAATTAGATCTCAATTTGGTGAATCTATTTTAATTCAATTTTCTCAAAGTTGATTTACTATATAATTATCATTTAGAATTATATCTTGAATTGCTGTATGATCTCATAAATTGTCTGGTGTTCATCAAGCTCATCATCATGATCAAAGTGCACCTGTAGATATGAAAACCATTTCTCAAAATCTATCTATACCTAATGCTTTGTCTATTTGATCTAAAGAATTTGCAGTTGTTCGTTCTGGATCTAAAACTGATTTGTTCATATATATTTTTGTTGAAGTTTGTCATGAATTAAATTTAAATAATCGATTCGATCAAACATCCTCTATTATAATTTCTCTAATTTTTTGTACTGCATTATTTAGATTAGTATCTATACTAACAATACCTCCTAGTGTATATATACCACCAAATCATAATAAGATAGTAAAAAAAATCAGAATTAAATTTTTAATTTTTATTTGTTTTTTTTGTATGTATTTCATTTTTATGATATATAGAATTTAAACTATGCTAAATTATAATCTAATTTGTTTTTTTTGTCAAATTTTTGACTAGTAGTTTTGAAAAATGATTTGAAAATGAAATCTATATTGATAATATGTGATTCAGCTGTTTTTTAGTATTTTTTGATTTTTTATGCCACGTATTTGACAAGTGTTGGAAGAATTATGACTTGAGAAGCATATTTTTGCTAAATTTTATGAAAAAGTAATGAAAAAACCTTTGACTGCAAAGGTGGTTACTATATCAGATAAAAATTTGGAACAAATAAAAGCTCTTGTAAAAACCAATGAATCTAAGATAAATAAAACAATAAATAAATCTGATAATAAAGTTTTGAAATCAGATGAATTAGCTAAATCTTCTGGGTTTTTATCGTGACTTTGATTTATTCCTGTGCAAGATGATGATTTTGAAATTGATGATGTGGTAGAAGAAGAAATAAAAGAAAAAGAAGTAGCTAATGATGAATTTGTAAGTTTTTCTGAACAAAAAAAAGAGGAATTTATTCAAAAAAAAGAGGTTAAAACAGAAGACAGAAAACCTTTTGACCGTCCAAATTTTCAACCTGGTAAAAAGCCAGTTTATAATAGACCATATAATAAACCATATAATAAGCCATTTCTAAAAAAAGATGATAAAGTGGAACCAAAGAAGCCTGTAGTTGAAAAAAAAGAGAAAATTGCAACTACTTCAGCTAATTTGGTGAAAAAATTGGAAGTAGAAGTGGATGAAAAAATTACAGTAAAGGAATTTTCTGAAAAAATTGGTGTACCATTACCACAAATATTGAAGAAACTTATTGAAAATAAGATAATGACATCTGTTACTTCATCATTAGATTTTGATACAGCTAGTTTGATAGCTGCTGATTTGTGAGTAATTTTGAAGAAAAAAGAAATAAATCTAGATGTAGAAAGTTTTATGTCATGAGATCTTCAATCTATATTGGATTTGGATAAATGAGCTGAAACATTGGAGGAAAGAGCTCCTGTAGTTACTGTAATGGGACATGTAGATCATGGAAAAACATCTCTTTTGGATTATCTGAGAAAAACTATTGTTGCTGAAGGAGAAGCAGGTTGAATTACTCAGTCTATATGAGCTTCTGTAGCAGAACATAATTGAAAAAAAATAACTTTTATAGATACTCCATGACATGAGTTGTTTACTAGTCTAAGAGCTAGATGAGCAAAATTGACTAATATTGCTGTAATTGTAATAGCTGCTGATGATAGTGTGATGCCTCAGACAGTTGAATCTATAAATCATGCTAAAGATGCTGGAGTACCTATTATAATAGCTATCACAAAAATAGATAAACCATGAAATAATTTTGAACAAATTAAATCTGATATAGCTAAACATGGATTAACTCCTGAAGATCGATGATGAGATGTACCTGTAGTTTGAATATCTTCTAAAACATGACAATGAATACCAGATCTTTTGGATAATATTGTTTTACAAGCTGAAATGTTGGATTTGAAATTCAATCCCAATAGAAGTGCAGTATGAGTTGTCTTGGATGCTAATAAAGATCCTAAACAAGGTGTGGTTGCTAGTGTTATAATATTGACTGGTAGTTTAAAAGTTTGAGATATATTGGTAGCATACAATACATATTGAAAGATTAAAAGAATGCAAAATTGGAAAGGACAAACTATATCCAAAGCTGTTTGATGAGATCCTATTCAGATTCTTTGATTTACTGAGATGCCTGAGCCTGGTCGTATGGTAGAGGTTGTAAAAACAGAAAAAGAAGCTAATCAAAAAGTTTGAATTATCCAAGATAGTGAAAATAAAAAGACAGCAGAATCAGCTGTACAAGAATTTTTATCTTGATTGCAAGCTACTGATGATAAGATATCTGAACTTAGACTGATATTAAAATCTGATTGATCGTCTAGTTTGGAAGCGTTGAAACAAGCTGTTAATTGAATTCAATTACCAGAAAAAGTTGTTATAAAAATTGTACATTCTGATATAGGGCATTTTGGTGATTCAGATTTGGCTTTAGCTCAAGCTTCTAAATCATTACTCTTGTGATTTAATCTATCTATGAATGCATTATTGAAAAAAAAGGCTGATAATATGAAAATAGCAATGAAAAATTTTGATATTATATATGAACTTACGGATTATTTGACAGATTTGACTAAATGAATGATACAACTAGAAGAACATGAAGTAATAATATGATCTTTGGAAATTTTGTGAATATTCTATACAAAATGAAGAGAAATGACTATATGATGAAAAGTATTGGAATGAAAAATCACTTGAAAAGCTAAATTTAGGCTGTTTAGGTGAGATGAAATAATTACAAGTGGAGAAATAATTTCTTTACATAAAAATAAAGATCAAGTAAAAGAAATATTAGAAGGAGAAGAATGTGGTCTAAAAGTAAAGATATCCAAGAGAATTGAAATGTGAGATAAATTAGAATTTTTTATTATTGAAATGAAATAGCATTTAGCTATTAGCACTTAACTTTTAGTTTTTAGTTTTTTGTAATGAAGTTAATTGTTGGACTTGGTAATCCAGGATGACAATATAAAAACACTAGACATAATGTATGATTTTTGATGATAGATAAATTACAAAATGCTGACTGAAAATATTTAGACGATTTGTTTGTTTATGATAATAAATTTGGCTGAGAAGTAGTACAGACTATGTTTGGTGATCAAAAAGTAATTTTTGTAAAACCAATGGAATTTATGAATCGTTCGTGATGAGCTGTGAGTCAGATTTCTAATTTTTATAAAATAGATTCAAAAGATATATTGGTGATGCATGATGATATAGATTTGTGAGTATGAACTATAAAATTGAAGTCATGATGATGATCTGCGTGACATAATTGACTTAAAGACATAATAGAAAAACTTTGAAATGGAGATTTTGCTAGAATTAGAATATGAGTAGATAGACCAGAAAATTCAGACTATGTGGCAGAATATGTTTTGAGTCCTTTTAAAAAAGAAGAGATAGAAAATATAGAATCAAAATTTGATGATATAGAAAAAATCATAGAAGATTTTCTAAAAAAATAAAAAAAGGACCGTAAAAAACGATCCTAATAAATATTTTATAAAGTATTAGCAGCCCATTCTGATAATGGACTTCTTTCCCCTTTTACCATAGTCACATGACCATAATGAGCAGCTCCTTTGGCTTTTTCGATCAGACAAGATAATCCATTTGATTTGGAATCAAGATATGGTGTATCTACCTGATGGATATCTCCAGTAAAAATAACTTTACTACCCTCTCCAGCACGAGTAATAATTGTTTTGACTTCATGTGGAGTGAGATTTTGAGCTTCATCTATTATGATAATAGAGTTTGGAATACTTCTGCCACGGATAAAACTTAAAGCTTCAATGGAAATTTGTTTTTCTTTTTCCAATCTTAAAATTGTCTCTCTCCATTTTGCATCTTTTGCTTTTATCACAGATAGATTATCATAAATAGGTTGCATAAATGGTCCTAATTTATGATCAATATCACCTGGTAAAAATCCGATATCTTTGTTTTCCAAAGCTACTACTGGTCTGGCTACATAGATATGGGAATAATGTTTAATCTGATCTATAGCAGCGATTAAGGCCATTAGTGTTTTGCCTGTTCCAGCAATACCATTTAGAGTTACTAATGAGATATTTCTATCTAATAGTAGATGGAGAGCGAAAGTTTGTTCGGCATTTCTAGGTTTTAGTCCTTTAACTTTAGCCCATTTCTCTACTCTAGTTAATATATTATCTTTGTATATTACTAGTGCAGTTGAATTAGTGTTTGAACTACCTATTATACCACATTGATTTGGATAAAGAGTTAGTCCGTGATTTGAAGGATTCCATTCAATTTCTCTCTCTGGTTTGCTATAAAGATTATGAACTTCTTCGTCAGAAACTTCTCTAAAATCAAATATTCCTGAATAGAGATGAGCTAAATCAACTTGGTCGTGTTGATAATCTTCAGCATTTATACCAAGAGATTTAGCTTTTAATCTTAGATCTGTATCTTTACTAACTAAAATTACTTCTTCTTTTGATTTTTGTCTTTCTTCTGTGAGTCTTAAAGTAATAGATAATATTCTATGATCAATAATATCTACTGAGAAACTTTTTTTGACTGTTTCATGTAGAGATACATCTGTAGCTAGAGATATTTTTCCATTACCTTCTCTAATTGAGGCTCCTCCATTAAATAATTTGTCATCTAATCCATCTATTTTTCGAATAAATTCACGAGCATGGAAGGAATTTAAATTATTTCCTTTTTTGAAGGAATCGAGTTCTTCTATTACACATAGAGGTATAACAATATCGTGCTCATTGAAATTGTAAATGCATGATGAATCGTATAGGATAACGTTGGTATCCAATACAAATAATTTTTTATTTTTCTTCATATTTATGGATTTTTTTGTTTTTGTAAATTAGATATAGTTTTTTATAAAAATAAATCAAGTAGATGTATTACTTTTATTATATTAGACACATTATAAATCTATTGACTTTTTATCTTAAATATTTATAAGATATATGTTAATGTTTCTCAAATAAAATAAATATTTTCGATATGAAAAAGTTGTTGGCTATTTTGTTTATTATTTATGCAAGTACTGGTAGTGCTCAAATCCTTATATCTAGTGATGATATTTCGATTTCTATTGAATTGGACGCTATTGATGCTGCCTTTGAAGCACAGGGATCTCCTGGATTAATTATTTATTTGGATACGTTTAAGTTTCAAGGATCCAAAAAAGTTGAACTGATATTTGAAAATGATAAGGTAAAAGAATTTTTTATAGAAGCTTGTTGCGATCAGAAAATTAAATATCTTATCATTTATGGTTCAAAATGTCAGTTTGCAGTCAAAGATAATGAAGTTTGGGTTTGCAATGGACATGAAAACAAGTTAAAAGAAATTAGATTTCTATAATCTCCAGCCGCTATATTAGCGGCTTTTTTTAAAATAAACTTTGAGAAAAAGGAGTATTGGTAGCTGATTTTTTTTCAATTACTATATTAGATAGAAAAGGAAATTCTTTGATTATTTTATCTCGACCTTCTATAATTTTGGTTTCAAATTCTTGAGCTTTGGATTTTTTTAATCAAGGTTTCTCTCATATTAGCATTATTTCAGTATCTTTTTTGGGATTTTCATCAAATCTTCGTCAGTTTTTTTGCATCTCTTGAACTATTATATCTCTAGACATAGGGAAAGATCATGTAATAGAAAAAGATCAATTAGTTAATCATTCAAAAATTCAAATATTTTCTTTATCTTTGTAGTATTTGATAGGATCAAAATTTAATCAGAATTCTTCTAATTGTTTTAATAATAAAATATTTTGTTTGTCTTTGAAAAAATTAACTATTGTTTCAACTGTTTTTTCTCATATTCAAAAGATATTATTTATAAAGTCTCCATCTGTTAGATGTTTTATTAAATTATCCAATGAACTTAATTCATCATTTTTTAGGCTATAATACTTAATTAGATTATCAACGATTACGATAGCGGTCTTTTTTCCAACATGTCAGATTCATAGTCAATTTACTAGTCTTCGTAAAGGTTTCTCTTTTGCTTGTATGAGTTGGTTTGATATTTCGCTTACTTTTTTGTTAGCAAATCATGGCAGTTTTTGTAATGTGATTTGGTAATTGGAATTTGTAAGTAAAAATAAATCAGCTATATTTGATATAATTTTTTGGTCTACTAATATATCAATAATACTGTCACCTATCCCTGATATATCCATACAATTTTTGGAAACAAAATGTTCTAGTTTTGCTTTGATTTGTGCAGGACAATTATTGTTTGAACAATAATAGTGTATATCTTCATTGATAACTTTGGAATTACAAATTGGACATTTTGTTGGTGGATTGACTGTAGTTTCAGATCAGTTTCTTTTATCTTTGATTACTCATACTATGTATGGTATAACTTCACCACTTCTTTGGAGTCGTACATAATCCCCTACTTTGATATCTTTGGTGTTTACAAAATCAAAGTTGTGAAGAGTTGTCCTGGATATAGTTGCTCAACTTAGTTGTGTAGGAGATAGATTGGCTACTGGTGTGATAATTCATGTTCTACCTATTTGAAAATCTATTGATAAAATTTGAGTGGAAACTTGTTGAGCAGGGAATTTATATGCTACTGCTCGTCTTGGATGATGTTCTGTGGCTCATATAATCTCACGTTGCTTATTATCCTCTATTTTGATAACTAATCAATCAAAATCACAATCTTGATTATCTAAATATGATTTAGTTTCAGTATCAAGACAAATATTTATTACGTTTTGGATATTATCTGTTGTTTTTTTTCGATCAAAAGTTGGTAGTCCTAATTTAGTCAAAAGTCATCAAGTTTTCGTATCGAAAGTCGAAAGTCATCAAGTTTTTATGTCTAAGATATCGTAAATGAAACAAACTAATCATCTTTTGGATACTTCTCAAGAGTCTAATAATTTTATACTTCCAGCTGCTGCGTTTCTAGTGTTGGCAAAAGCTTGCTCTCAATTAGTTTCTTTTTCTTGATTTAATTTTTTCCAAACAGATTTTGGCATCATTATTTCTCATCTTACAGAAATATCGATATTTTCTGAAAGTTTGGATGGAATATTTTTGATAGTTTTTACATTATTTGTAATATCTTCTCAAACTAGTCAATCTCAGCGAGTGATTGCTTGATGGAGTTTTCAATTTTTATAAATAAGTTCTACGCTGATTCAGTCAAATTTAGGTTCTATGGAATAGGTGATTTTTTTTTCTTCTATATTTACTGGATTCTTCGTTTCGCTCAGAATGACGGGTTTATTTAAATTTTTTCTGATTCTTTCGTCTCGATCAATTAGATCTTGTGAATTATAAGTATTTTCAAGAGATAGTAATTTTGAAGTATGTGAAGCTTGTCTAAATCATTCTGCAATTTGGCCAATCAATGTTTGAGTTGGAGAATTTCAAGAAATTAAATGAGGGAAGTACTCCTCTATTTTTTTTAGATAATCAAAAAGTTCATCATACTCTTTATCTGAAACTATTGGATTGTTTTCTATGTAATAAAGATGATTGTGATCTGTAATACAATCTATTGATTTTTGATAAATATCTGAAATTTCTTTTTCAGATTTATTTTCTATATTTAAATTATTTTTTATATAATTTTGTAATTTTTGTGTATCTTCTCACAATGTCATTATTATTTTGATGTATTTTTATAAAATGTCTTGATTTTGAGGTGTGGAATATATAGTATAGATTCTGTTATTTTGCGCCTATAGCTCAGTTGGTAGAGCATTTCCTTCCGGGGAGGTCGTCAGAGGTTCGAGTCCTTTTGGGCGCTCATATTAGCTCTCTTTATTTAAGAGAGCTTTTCTTATATATTCTAAATCCTCCTGTGCTTTGCACCACCCCTCCTTTGTAAAAGGAGGACAAAATAAGTATTTATTTGCCTTTGAATACAACTCAAAATGTTGCTAGTAAAATATATATATCAAGAAATATTGATCGATGTTGAATATAATATAAATCTAGTTTTGATTCTTCTTGGAAATCTAAAGCTCTACCAAAAACCTGGGCATATCCGCTGATTCAAGGTTTGATACTAAATAGTCTTTTTTGTCGAGATTCATAGTTATTTACTTCGTTTTCTAGATGTGGTCTAGGTCAAACCAAAGACATTGTTCAGACTAAAACACAAAATAATTGTGGTAATTCATCTAGAGATGTTTTTCTAATGAATCTTCAAATTTTGGTTATTCTAGGATCGTTTTTGATCTTTGGGAGTATTCATTCTCTGATATTTTGATCAGAATTAATTAAATCTTGATATAATTTTTCGGCTTTTTCTCATCAATATCAAACACTTAGATGTGTATACATACTACGGAATTTGAGGAATGTGAATAGTTTTCATTTTTGACCAACTCTTTTGGATTTGTATATTATTGGTCATCTGCTTTCAATTTTTATTAAGATAGAAAGTATTATCATAATCCATGATGTGAGTATTATTAGAATTATTGAACTAACTATATCAAAAACTCTTTTAAGGATTATTGATCGTCAATCTAGTTTGGAATGTTTGTATTCTAGAGCTATTATATTATCTATATTTTCTGGCGTATAGACTACATCTTCAAGAAAAAATCATTCTCAAATATGATAAAATCTAGTACTTGCAAATCTGACTTTTTCAAAAATTTCTTGTAATTTAGTGTTTTCAAATGTACCTGCTGCTACTACTATAAAATAATTTGTGAGATTTATATCTTGGGTTTCATTTATTGATACAAATTCAGTTTGAAATGAAAATCATTTTTTAATTTTTTCTATAGCTACATAACTATTCATTGTATCACTTCATATTATCAATATTTTGTTTCATGATTTTTTGTGTTTACGTGATTCTATGTGATTTCGCAATTGATCAAAAATAAAAATAGCAAGAAACGATAGTCATCATGTGATTACTATGATAAATCTTGAAATTCAATAATTAAATATAAATCCTCGTCAAAAATAGGATATAAATGTGATAGCTATAAATCGATATCCCCAAACTGTTGTGAATGTTTGAAAATATTTTTGTATGGGTTTGTGTAATTCATAAAGATTTTTGAATATTCATATGAAAGCAAAACATAATCATGATATGACTGAAAAAATCATCATTTCATAGTAATTTATAGCTGGTATTGTAAGTTGAACAAATGGTATAAGATCTGTAACAAGACGAATTCTGTATGTAAGATAAAAAATTCATATTATTATACTGATGTGAATAAGTGGTCTAATCAGGCGGATTGAGACGTTATATCACTTCATTTATACCTATTATAAAATAAAAAGCTGATTCAAAAATTATTTTTTACTTAATATTTTTATTTGTTTAATTATTTCTTTAATTTGTTTATTGAAATCTGATTTAAATTCTACTTTAAATCATGAGGCATTACGATGTCATCATCATCATAGTTTTTGTGCTATATTGGAAACATCTGTTTTTTTTGATCTAAGAGATCATTTGATATAATTTCACATTTTTTTGAAAAGAACTACTATATCTGGTCCTTGAATATCTTGCATTACAAATTGTCAATAAACAGCTTCTTCTTCATCTAGTTTATATTTAGATAATTCTGTATCTTGATAGTATGAATATACAATATTTCAATCTTGAGTCATTCTATCTAATACTTTTTGCATAAATTTTATTGATTCAAATGTTTTGCTGCGAAAGATGTTTTCTATTATAGATTTTTTGTCTGCTCATAAATTTATCAAAGCTAATGCGTTTTTTAATAATCTTGGTGTCTGATCTCACTTATCGAAACGGAAATTTCAGGAATCTGTAGTTAATCCTAAATATAAATATGTAGCTATGTTTTTGTCATAATATTTTTTTCGTCGTTTGTATGTAATTTCAAAAATAATATCACAAGTACTGATAGACATGATATCTTTTTTTATTGTTGCATGATTTGCTACTTTTTTTTCTGGATGATGATCTATAATCAAAAGTTTATTTTGATCGAAATATTTTTCTTGATCTTTTGTGAATTTAGGGATACGTGAATATCAAGTAAAGTCTGTAAATACAAGTAAATCGTATTTTTTGTAATCAAAATTTGTTTTTATTTTTTTTATATCAGGTAGAAAATTAAATATTTTACTTGGAGCTGATGGTGTAAAATATCAAATTTTTTTTCATTGTTTTTCTAATAATTTACCCAATCAAAGCATAGCTCATATACAATCTCAATCTATATTTTCATGTCCAAATATTGCTATTTTATTTGAAGATTCTAGTAGCTTTTTTATCTTATTCATTTATAAATAGTGTAAATACTGTAAATAGTGTAAATACTGTAAATAGTGTAAATACTGTATAATAATTTTGGTTTATAAAACAAGGAAATTGGGAACTAGTTATTGGTTTATTTGGAATTGGTTTATTGGTAATAAACACAATTTATTGTAATGTGAAAAAATATTATTATAAAAAAATCAGAATTTTATTTTTTGTTTTTATTTGAATGGTTTATGTATTATTTATTATTGGATTTGTTTTTCTTATAAAATGAGCTGACGTATTGGTAGAATGAGCATCTAGTATAGCAAAGAAATTTAAAGTTTCTGATTTGGTAATTTGATTGACAATAGTAGCTTTTGGTACTTCAGCACCGGAATTAGTCGTAAATATAATGGCTAGTTTAAAATGAAGTGCATGAATAGCTATATGAAATATTTTGTGAAGTAATATATCTAATATACTTTTGATTTTATGAGTTTCAGCGATTGTTTATCCTCTGTCTGTAAAAAAAACTACTACTTTCAAAGAAATTCCATTTAGTTTATTAGCTGTAATAATTTTGGGTATTGTGGCTAATGATGTATTGATAGATGGAGCTATATTGAATGGAATTACTAGGATAGATTGATTGGTATTATTGTGATTTTTTGCAATATTTTTGTATTATGTATTTAGTACTTCTAAAAGCGAAGAAAGTCCGGAAGTAGATGTAAAAAAGATGTCTATGTGGAAGTCGATCCTATTTATAGCTTTATGATTGGTTTGACTGACTTTGGGATGAAAATGGATAGTAGATGGAGCTATACATATAGCAACAATATTGGGTATGAGTGAAACTGTGATATGACTTACGATAGTTGCTGTATGAACCTCTTTACCAGAACTTGCTACTTGTGTAGTAGCTGCTATGAAAAAGAAATCTGATATAGCTATATGAAATGTAGTTTGATCAAATATTTTTAATATATTTTGGATATTGGGTTTGAGTGCGACTATCAATCCTCTACCTTTTCAAATGTGATGGGATAGAGATATTATAATGACTATAATAGCGACATTCTTACTTTTCTTATTTATTTTGATATGAAAAAAAGAGTCTGTTATAGATAAGTATGAATGAATTATAATGTTGGTAATTTATATTATTTATGTTAGTTTGTTGGTGGTTGGAGTTATTTAGGGATTTTGAAACTAAAATATTAAATATACTAACGTTTTTTATGGGGCTTTTCGTGCCCCAAACCCTATGAGTTATCCAGCTTTGCGGGACTTCACTTCGTTTCGCTTTTTTTCATTGACCTCTTTTTATACTGTCATTCCGGCGTTATTACGAAGTTGCAGCCGGAATCTTAATAATCTATTGTTTACTGGGGTTTCGCCCCCAGACGACGAAATACTTTTGGCATTATCCCAAAAGTACCCTAAGACTTTGCTTAGGACAAGTTCAGAAAGATTAGGCCTCACAACCTCGCCCCGACTGTTCGGGGTTCAGACCATTTTGTTCGGCCTTGGTTTGCTTAGTCTATGTGATTTTTTTAGCTGTAACTATATGTGTAAAATTTGCTATCTTATTTATAGGATTAGTTTAATTAAAAAAAACCTGGAGCTCGAAAACGAGTCCAGGCTTGTTGATTTTTAGAAACTTTTGTTTTTAGTTTTTTAATCATCATCATACCATCTGGATGTTCTTGGATATCCATCATGATCAAAACCATTAATAGAAAGTGTGTATCCTCCATTAGGAGAATCTACATGAATATTTCCATGCCCTGACGGAAAAGTATTCTGATTAATGGAAACGTTTCCCGCTGAAACACCCCAGACTACTGGTTTTGTTTCAGAAACAGTATCTGAAAAAGATACATCTTTTTTTCTTTGTTTTTCTTCTTTTTTTTTCATATTTTTCCCTCCTTTAATTTTAATTTTTTGGTGGTTTATAATCCAATTTTAGTGATTTTAAAGCCTCTTCGTAAGAACGATTTTCTTTGAACATTTCATCAAGTCTTTCAGGACTCCAAAAATCGAAGAAGTAAGTTATCATTAATCCTAAGAGAAAAGCAGTATAAACTGATATGAGATACTGACCTATAGAATGTAAATTTTCACTTATTAGGAATCCCAATAGAAGTCCTGTGAGTGGAGATAAAATGAATGAAATCAAAAATCCAATGAAGTAATGTTGTAATCTTCTTGAATTCAATTTGTGCTTTATTTCGCTGTATTCTAAGTGTGTCATGATTTTTCCTCCTTATCCTTTCCAAATTTTGATATATTCTTTTGACAAAATTTTTTCTGAATCAAATCCAGCAAATTGACTATCGATTAATTCTCCCTCTAGTAATATACAAACCAAGTTATCTTCGTTGAGAAATATTTTTTGAATATAAATTGATTTATGATCGATAATAGATTTTGGTTCTACAATAAGTATTGTTCTTTCTGAAAAAATCCATTCCCATTTATATCTAAAGAAAGAATCGAAATAACTGGGAAGATCATTTTCAATAAATCTAGATAGATATGAATATTCATTATCTTTAATCTCCCTTTTTTCTGAACAAGATTCGATATTATATTTTAGCTTTTCTTCAAAATTTATATCGAGATCAGAAAATATTGATTTTAGAACCTTTGCATAGATTTTTATTTGAGTTTCTGTTATTAAATTTTGAGTTTCTTCTTTGAAAGCTGAATTTATATCTTGAAAATTTTTTAGTTCTCTTGGTTCTTTTTCTAAGAATAGACCGTAAATAAGTATGTGAATGAGACCAAATATAATGGTTGGTATAAATACTATGAAAAGTATTTTATTTAGCTGTGGCATGACTTGATCTGGAGCTAAATATTCTTTCCATACTATTAGATCTGTAATTATCATCAATACAACGAGAATTCCAAAAACAATCCATCTTTTTGTGACTCGGGTTTTTTTGTATTTTTGCCAATTATTTTTAAATGCTTGGATATTGATCGCTTCCAAAGCATTTTTTTCGAGCTTGGTAATGACTTCTTCGGTATCTATTTTTATACTAGAAGTCAGTAGCATAGTTTTAGTTAAATTTTCCATTTTGTTTTAGTTTTTTGTTTTTGATGAAATAATTAAGATTAAGCCATTGGCTATGATTCCATTTAGAATTGGGCCAAAGTAAGCTAAGTAATCTGTATTGGAACTAAGCATAAGACCTGTGATAGCTACAAGATAAGCAGATACAGCAAAGAGCCATGGAATATAATATTCTCGTAGTTTCTTTTGCCATAGGCCTATGATGGTAGCAGAGTTTGCTATAAAGATGACTATCTGTACCAAAAAATTAGCCAATCTATCATCTGTGAGTTTCCATACTATACCCACAAATATTGCGAGTACAAATAGTATTATATCAAGTCGATCTAGTTTTGCGAATTTACCCTTGCTCATAGTATAAAAAAATATTAGCAAGAGAGTGAGTAAACTCATGAACATAATCAGACTTTGATATATATTGGAATTAACAACTTGGTGAAATGTAAATGCGTTGATCGTACCTACGCATAGATTTACAAACCAAGTAGTTAAATTGGGCGTAGATAATCCACTTTTTACTTGGATTAGAATAAATATTCCAGCAAATAATAACAAAATGCTGGCTAAAATTCCTAATATTTCTGACATGTTAATGATCCTCCATTTTTATTATTTATGATTTTTTTGTTTGTCTGGTTGATTTTAATATATTTTTAATCGTTTCATCCAAATCAAGCACCTCATGTAAATGGATTATCTGATCATGAATTTAATCTTTCAGTCCAATTTCATTCAGGTTTTGTGTAAATATTTCTTTGTTTGTTTTTTATAGAAACGTTATTTTTGTTAATCTCTTTTAATACAGTTATTAATTCCAGTCTTTTTTCTTTAGATACTTTAAGTATTAAAAATTTTTTACCATCTTCACTTAGTAAATAGTCTATATGTGATTGAGATATTTTTTCGTTCATTTTATGAAATTATGTAATAAAACATTAACCCCCTTTATCCCCCTTATTAGGGGGACTTAGTTTTTTAGACTTTAATTAAATTTGATCTTTTAATAAGACTTGTAGTTGGGTGCTTATCGCTTAGTCTACCAAAATATATTTCTTTGATTGTATCGCTATTCTTGATGTCTTGATAAGATCATTCTAGAACTATTTTTCATTCATCCATAACCATAATTTGATCTACAAACTGTCATAGAAATTCAAAATCATGTTCTACTATGATAACTGTTTTTCAGGTCTGAATTATTTTATTTAGTAATTGGATTACTTTTCATTTTAATTTAGGAGAGACTCAAGCTGTAGGTTCATCGAGTAGAAAAAGCTTTGTATCTTGGATATAGAGTCTAGCTATTTCAAGCAATCTCATCTGTCATCATGATAGATTTCAAGCTAATTCATTTCTTTTGGAATATAAATCTAATTCATGTAAAACAGAATTAATCTGATCTTTTTTTTCTTGTGGCAAAAAACTTGTGGGTAGAAATTTGTATTTTCGATGGAGATTATTTACGAATGCTAAGGCTAGGTTTTCAAATAAGGTCAGATTTTTGAATATTCCAAAAGATTGGAAAACCCTACCGATTCACATTTGACCTCTTTTTTCTACTGATGAACGAGTGATGTGTTTATCGTCAAAAACTATACTACCATGACTAGCTTGATAAAAACCGTTGATTAC
This sequence comes from Candidatus Altimarinota bacterium, assembly GCA_021734475.1. GTDB lineage: Bacteria > Patescibacteriota > Gracilibacteria > Absconditabacterales > Absconditicoccaceae > UBA6263. The sequence goes on along the minus strand of JAIPIU010000001.1, from coordinate 236,013 downwards.
ATTGATTAATGATGTTTTACCACATCAGTTTGGTCATACGAGTCAAATTGCCTGACCTTCTTTGGCTGTGAGGTCAATTCAATTTAGGATATGATTACCTCAAATTGATCGTTGGATGTTGTGAAGTGTTAGCATTTTTATAAGTGTGAAATGATAAATATTGAATTGATATTATTTTTAAGATTGCTTCGTCGCTTTGCTTCTCGCAATGACGGATAATTAATTTTCTCTACCGAAGTTAGTTTTTCTAAAGACAATGAATGCTACTATGACTACTATAAGTCAGAATATAATTTCTCTAAAATAACCTATTTTGCTAGGATCTACTACTTTGAAGAATCTGAGATATTCGTAGGCAAACATTACTATTATGGAAGTACCAAGAATTCATCGATCATTATATTTGTATGAAATAAATCAGATAACTACCAATAGTATTAACATACTTAACCGGAAACTAGATGGATCTATATATAGATAATAAAATGTATAAAGTCATCATCATACTGTCGCAAGAAAGGTTGTTATAAGTATCATTGCGAATTTATATTTGGTAATATTGGTTCATAATGATTTGACTACTATTTCATTTTCTCATCGTCAAGTAAGTACTTTGTAAAAGTATGATTTCTTGAATAGAAATAAAAAAGTGAAAAGTAGAATCAGAATTATGAGTGATAGTATCAGATATGATGATAAACTACTAACTATTATAGATCAGATTAAATTTCTAGATATTCATGATAATCCAAGAGCTCATCATGTGATGCTTTCCATGTTGTATGCTAACTGATATGCTAGTATATAGAGCGCTAATGTTCATATGGAAAAGTATACATCGTTGAGTTTGGATGAAAGAAACAATACCAAGAATGTAAATAATATTGATAATGCAAAAGATATTAGAATAGACGCGATTATACCAAATCATAGATGAATATTTAATAATGCTGAAGCGTAACTAGCGAATATAATTATAGCTAAATAAGAAAAATCTATAGTTCATCTAAGTTTGATGAAAAATCTAAATCCACTAGTTAGGATTGCAAAGATGATTGCTGATATTAGAATATGGATAGCGAATTGCATGGCTGATAATTGCTGAGAATAAAGCTGATAATTGCTGAAAACAATAACTAATAAATCCCTCTGTCCTTTGGACATCTCCCTTTGCAAAAGGGAGACAATTTTAGTTTAGATTTTTCTTTTAGAAAAGGTAAATAATCATTCTGGTTTGAATAGTAGGACTCAAAGAATTACGATTAGAATTAAAGTTTCTTTGTAAGAAATAGGTAATCATATTTGGATAAATAATAAGTATTCCATCAATACGTAGAGTAAAGCTCCAAATAGCATATATTCTTTTTTGGATATACCGACTAAAATCATAATTCAGATTCATTTAATTAGATAGAATATTCCGTCAGAGGCCCTAATATTGGCTTCATTTAGGATAATAAATGCTACTACGATTAGTAATATGAGCATAATGAGGAATAGAATTTGCAATATTTTATTTGTTTTGATACCCAAACTTTTGACTGTTTTGGTATTTTCTTCTATTCCTCTAAGTGTCGCTCATAGCAATGTATGTTTGAATACATAATAAAATAATCCAAACATTGTAATGAATATTATTAGCATTATTTGCCGATTGAAGTTGACTATATTTAAATTAATTGAATTGGGACCATAAATATAGTTTGTGAGATTTTCTATGATTATGCTGATTCATAATGTTGCTATTACACCTACATGATATTTTTGTTTATCATGTGGAAAGTATTTGAATATTGCTCGATTGATTAAAATAAATAATCATATAAATCAGATTAAGATTATTATAGTTTGGACTGATATTCAGTGAGCTATTAGATTATAAATGACATATCATCACATTACCATGAATCATCCAATACTCATATTTAACATTTTTCCGAATGAGAAAAAGTTTGCTATTACTAGAGCTACAATTCAATATATAACTGTATTTAGTAGAATGTATTGGATATCCATTTTTTTTTGAATTAATAATGTAGAATTAAAAATTAATAATTATTTGATGATTTGTACTTTTCAGTTTACTACCCTTTCCATGATAGCATTTAGTCAAACTATATCTCAATTTTCATCGAAATATACTTCTCATAAATATCATTTTCTTGGGTGGTTTTTGTCTATTTTTACTAGGTAATCTCTGATAGATGTACTGTCATAATTTCAGTCTAATATTGCTTCAAAAACCATATCAGCGGCTTCTTGTTGATAAGCTATTCGACTATCAAAAGCATTGATTGTGTGAATTTTTTTGAATTCATTGATATAGTCAGTAGATTTTTGATCTAAGGTTTCTAATAATGGTACATCAGTACATATCATATCTTCTGCTAAATCTCATGCTCAATCCAAGAATGCTTGTGAAGAACAAAGAAATTGTCCATAAATTTTTCATCTTAGAGATTCTAATAATCATTTATTATCTAGTGATTTGAGTATACTGATAGCTGTACTTTCACTTTGATTTATCAAGACCAAAGCTTCGAAATCTTTTCATATCAATTTATTTATCATTAGATCAAAGTCTTTTTCGTCAGAATTGAATTTTTCTTCTACTATTATTTCTCAAGGATAAACTTCTTTGAATTTTTTATTTAAAGCTATAGCATAATCTGTATTTTCAGTAAGTAATGCTATTGTTTTGATTTCTGGTCGTAGATTGTTTGCCAATACTTCAGCTGTTTGATTGTCACTATAGAATCTAAATATATAGTCTCACATATATGAAATCTCTGGAGCACTAGATATAGCAGATAATAGTAATGTTTTGTTATCTTGAGCTAATTTACCAGCTGCTAATGTTTCAGAAGAACACATTCATCATAGTATTAGATCTACTTGATCTATTGTGATTAGTTTTTGAGCTGCAGATGTGGCGTCTTTTCAGGAACACTTTCAATCCTCTATTATTAGATCAATCTTAACTTTTTTTTGATTGTTGTTAAAATTATCTATTGTATATTTGTATAGATTAACAGCATCTTCTCAGTAACTAGCTCATGGTCAAGACATAGGAGCAATTACTCAAATTTTAATTGTTTTAATCTCTGAAGTTTGACTATCTATTGTACATGCAGTAAGTGTAGACAATACAAATAAACCAAGTATTAAAGTTAGTGTTTTTTTACTTTTAGTATAAATCATTTGTAATTTTAAATTAAATAATAAATTAAATTTGTTTAGCTGACTCAGACAATCTAGGATCTTCTAGATTTGGTTTGATTCAGAATTGTTGTTCTAAAGTTTGTGAAATTTCATCTTTGAATTTATTAGTTCATTTTTTTATTTCTGATATATTCTTTTTGATTTTTTCTAAGTATTCTGGTTTGATTGAATCTTCTATTATTTTAAATCAAGGCATTTTTTTGAATTAAGAATTAAAAAATATGATGTATAAATCCTCTGGTACTTTGTACCTCCATTCTCCCGCTTTACGGAATTTCGCTTCACTTCACTTTTACAAAGGGGTACATTAGATTTATTTTATAAATTCTGGTTTACCATTAACTATTTTTTTGAATACAAAGTTTAGTCATTGTGCATCTGTTCATTGAAAGTAATAGTTTCAAAAATATCATTCTCTAGGATTTTCTTGATCAATCAATTTTAAATAAGCTCAAATAGACTGTGAATCAAGATTACCAGCATCAAACATATCTGTTAAAAGATTGATAGCTTCTTGATATAATATGATATAGAAATCTACTCATTTGATACCGTATTGTGTTTTGAACTCACTCATCATAGATTCTACCTTGGATCCATATGTACTTCGATCATCTGGTAAAGTTGCTCATAGAAATCATTCCATTTTTGATCATACTGCATCTAATATACTTGATGAAAATAATGTATCTGATCACATAAATTCTCATTTGAAATTTTGTAGAACTCATTCTTGATCAAATTTATTTATTATTCATATAATTAGAGAATCTGTTCCTCAATTGATCATAATAACGGCATCTAAAGTCTGAATTTCTTTTGCAATTTTTTTTGCAATTATTCAGAAATCTCTTTCATCTCCATTTATTTTTTCATCTATCAATACATTTCATTTGTAGAGAGTTTTGAATGTTTTGATATAATCTACTGCGTAATCTGTGTTTTCATATAATAATGCTATATTTTGTGAATCTTTATCATTTAGATATCATGCTACTAAATTGGCTTGATTGATATCTGAATAAAATCTCCATACTCATTCTCCAAATTTACTGATTTCTGGAGAGCTAGATGCTGGTGATAAAATAGGAACTTGATAAGCTTGGGCTACTTTGGCAGCTGCTAATGTTTCAGCAGAACAAATTCATCCAAGTACCATATCTACCTTATCTACTGTAACTAATTTTTGAGCTGCAGATGTAGCATCTTTTCAATTACATTTTCCATCTTCATATATAAATTCAAGGTCGTAATCTTTCATCTTTCATTCTTGTTTCATTTTTTCTAGAGTATATTTATATGTATTGACAACATCTTCTCAGTATGCTGCTCATGGTCATGATAAGGGAGCTATTACTCATACTTTTACTGTTGGTTTTGTTTGTGTTTTTGTTTGTGTAGATGTATTTGTACATCCACTAAGTGCAAATAATGTTATTGTAGCACTTAATAAAATTCAGATTGTTTTTTTCATTTTTAATAGATTTTAAGCTAATAAAATATTATTGACATTTTCTTGAATGATTGTATACTAAAAAATAGCATCTTTTTTTCAATGCTATTGTTTTATAAAGTGTAGTAGAAATTTTTCTACGTATATTACTTTTTATTTAAATGGTTTTTTTGAAAGTCTTTTCGAACTTGTGTTCAATAAAGAATAGATGGAGAATCAGAAGAATATTTATTATTTGTTTCATTGGCTATTATATATCTTTTTCATTCTACTGTAATGTAGTATACAGAAAAAGAATTACCATCTTGATCTATATAATCTGAGATATAGTTTTGATTATATTTTGCTAATTCTTTGTAATCTGGCGCAAGAAAATCATTTGCTCATCTAGCTTTATTTCATAGATCTCGATACTCTTGTGAATTTTGAAATGCATCTATAAATTCATGAAAAATGTTGTATGGAACAGGATCTATTCATATTTCTTTAAATTTATTTGTTTCATCTTTTAATAATTTATTGTATACTAAATCTAATAAATCTGGTGGATAAACTTTATCCATATATTTGGATGCGGTATCTCTTGGTATTTTATTTTTTATAAAATATTCTATTATTATTTCTTGGATATTATCTCTTTGATTATCATTGATATATCATGTTTTATTATCACTTTTGCAAGACATCATGATGATATCATAACTAGTCTGTATCTGTGGTCTGGTCCAGATAAAATAATCTTCACAGAGATCTTTTGCTCTTTGTACTGAATATTTTTCTGAAAATCAGTATTTTTTATCGTCTTTGAATTTGGCTACTAAATATCTTTTAGATTTTCACATAGAGAAATCTCAACTATAATGATTTTTATTTTTTCATGGTTCACGATTTCTAGTGATATATCATATTTCATATTGAGTACCATGTATAGAAGTATATTCTCATATTTTATTAATTTCTGTTGGATCTGCGATTCATCATCATCGATGTATCTCTGTCTGTGAATGTTGAGGATTTGTGTTGGTAGTATCTAATCGTGAATTTATAAAAGCATCTTCATATTCAGATAAATGACTATATGGCTGTAAATCTATTCAATTGTTTTGTAGTTTTACTTTGTTATCAAGTATGACTTCTCTATTTATAAAATTGAGTTTTTGAAATCTATCTTTTCAATAAGTTTGATATTTAAATGAATTTGGTCAAAAACGATCTACAATCATATAATAAATATCTTCTTCGTCCATTTCTCATTTTCAATAAGCTGATACAAAAGCATCAGTAATATTGTGTAGATATCTTTCTTTTTCATCTATACTTGTTATTCTGAGTGTTTTAGCTCCATCAAATCTAAAATTAATATCATATTCTTTTATTTTTTCTTTTGCTATTTCTTCGGATTTTTCTTTTTTCTTGTGATTATCTATAGCTTTGTATCATATAGCTCATCCTAAAGTTGCTAATAAAAGCAAAGATGTAAATCAGATTATTTGTAAGGTTTTTTTGTAATATTTAGGGTCTTTTTTGGCCACTATGATAGATATGCCATCTTTGGAGATGTGTTTTTCTATTTTTGCTCAAGCCTCTTTGAGTATTTCTTCAATTTCTTGTTTTCAAAATCTTTTGGATTGATGGATAAAAAACTTTTCTCATTTTTTTAGATTTATTTCTTTTCAACTTTCTAATCTTATTTGATAATCTTCTTTTACTTGTACTCATACGTATAAACAATTATCTTTTATGGAATATTCGACTATAAAATTAAAGTGATTTGTATCTAGTCATAGATTTTTTAGTCCATTGAATAAAAAATTATTTGCATCAGTATTTTGGTATAAATCAATTATATTTTGGATTTCTTCTTTGTTTTGTGGTTTGTCAAAATAAGAGAAAATAATCATATTTCATTTGAGTGTTCATCTATTATTCATATTTTTAAGATGAGATACTATTTGTTCTTTATAAAAATTTCATATTGTACATCCCAGTCGTAAATATGTATTTTCATCTAAATTATTTGTAAATAATTCGTTTCATGATCTCATAATTTGATGATTACCCATTTTGAGATCTGGCAGCTGTGTATTGATATTATTTTCAGCTAACTCCAAAATATTTGCACTATAGTCTGATGCAATATAATTTAAATTTTTTATATTAGGATGGCTTTTTAATAAATATACTACTTTTTCTCAATTACCACATCAAATATCTGTTAGGTGTTTGGTAATATATTGATTTAATTCTGAACTATTTTCTTGTATTAGTTGTATTTCTTTTTGATATTTTTCATATTCTGGAGATTGTATTATTTTGTCATAAAATTCTCATCAATTTCATTTATACAAAAAAGCTGAATCTATATCGTGGTTTACGAAGATTTTTTGGATGATTTCTTCTTTTTCTTTTGAAGAGAAGATATCGTTTTTGCTTTCTTCTCTTGGGCTAAGCATTTGTCTGCTATAAACCAATTTAAATCAAAAATGGATTGTAAACTATCATGCAATTTTTTACTTTGTATTATGAGAGCTGACATTTCATCCTCTCAGAATAGTACAAACAAGACTTTGTTGTCTCAATAAATATTGATTTCATTGTATAAGTTTATGAAATCAAAATCCAAAACTTTGTACTGTGTTAATGCTTGTTTGGATTTTTTATTGTATACCAAATAATCAGCTTTTTGGTCATTACTACATAATAATACTTTTGCATGTATTCATATTTTAATCCTTTGAGGCAAAAATTGCAAATTTAAGTATTCTAATAAGTTCTTTGAAACTGATCATACTCAAAGAAATGATGAAATGTTTTTTGTCTGTGAACTCAATATATCTTCATATGCTTGTTTAACTCACTGAATACCTTCAAAAAATTGAACTTGTGGTTTATTGTCAAATTTATGTGAAATAGCCATAAACTCTGGTAATTTAGATTTGAAATTTTCACACTTCATTTCTCGTGTTTTTAGTAATTTATCAGGAGATATTACACTATAATAAGTAGATTTGTTTTTTATAAGAGTTTGAGCTATTCAGACTTTTACAAGATTTTTTAGAATAGAATAAGTAGTAACTCTATTTTCATTTATATTTCTGGCTATAGAACTTACTGGTGCATGACCAAGTTCTAGACATGCTAAGTAAACATTAGCTTCTTTTTCTGATAGTCAGAATTCTTTTAAAGTTTGAGATAACATTTATTCAATTAAGAATTAAGAATTAAAAATTAATAATTTAAGTTTGTTTTTTGAAAGATTCTATGTTGTAAATAATAATGCTTTGATTTGACGTAATCATTCTTCATTTAGAGATATATCTTTGTTTCATATTTGTGTTTGTATATCTCATGGATTTGATTTTATAATTTCGACCATTTTATTTATTTTTTCTATATTGTCTGGTAATCTAAATGATAAATTTTCTGGTTCTGGTTTTGGTTTGGGTATTTCTTCTTTTGGAATAAGTTCTTTCTCAGCTTGTTCAAATTGTTTTTTGATTTCTCCAAATCTAAGTCATTTAGCTTTGATTACTGTCATTTCAGGATCATATCTTGTTCAAGCTTTTTTTATTAGATTGTCACGAGATGTTCTGATTATTTTATCTATACTAAGTGACCTACCTTTGTATCAATGGATTATAAGAATATCGAACTTTTTGAAATCTAATAAATCTTTTACAAATATTTCAAATTTGGATGATATATCTTCAATTTGAATAAAAAATCATTTCTTTTTTGCTCTTTGAGTATTGCTAATATATCAAGTAATTATAAATGGTCAAAAATTTTCTGTACTATTAACTTGTGATATAAAAGAGAATTTTTTTAGGTGTGTATATAATCAATCAAGTGGATTGGCAGATACAAAAGATTTAAATACATCCTGTTCCATCATAAGTCTTTCCATCATTGGAGTTTCTCTAATTTCTTTAAATTGAATTTGAGAAGCTATGTCCTCCATTCCAAACAATCATTGATCTGTGCTTTGTGAAGATTTTGATCGGTTTAATATCATTTCAGAATTGTCTAATAATGTTCAGCGATCTTGAAATTGATCTAATGCTCAGGATTTAATTAATCATTCTAATGATTTTTTATTAACTACATTTTGGCACCTTTTCAAGAAATCTTCTAAATCTTTAAATGTTCAATTATTTTTTCTTTCTTCTTGTATAAATTCTCATATATCAAATCATAATCATTTGATACATACAAATCACAACCTAATCTCTTCTCAGATTGCTGCTACATGGTTAAATGATTGGTTTATATCTGGAGATAATACATTAATTCAATGTTGTTGAGTTTCATAGATATAATTACTAAGTTCATCTGTATCTTCTTCTACTGATCTAATAAGTGCTGCATAAAACTCTACTGGATAATGAGCTTTTAGATAAGCAGTCTGATACGCTATCATAGCATAACATACAGAATGAGATTTATTGAAAGAATAGAAAGCAGCGGGTTCTATCATTTTTTCATAGATAAATTTAGCTGTTTCTTTTTTGTATTTTTTATATTCTTTACATCTTTTGATAAACTCTTTTTTTAATTTTTCTATTACATCTTTTTTCTTTTTTCAAACTCATCTTCTAAGCATATCGGCTTCTGCTAGAGAAAATCATGCCATTGCTTGAACAAGGAAAATTAACTGTTCTTGATATACAGCTATTCAATATGTTAGATTCATTATAGGTTTGAGGTCTTCTTCTAGTTTTCTTCATTCATCTATAACTGTTTCATCTCAATATTCCTTTTCCAAAATTTCTTTTAATTCTGGATGCATATAATTTACTTTTTCTCTTCAGTGTTTTCTATCTATATATGTAGGAATAAATTCCATAGGTCATGGACGATATAGAGCATTCATAGCAACTAAATCATTTATTGAATTAGGCTCAAGTTTGATAAGAAATCTTCTCATTCAACTTCATTCAAACTGAAATATTCATGTTGTATCTCCTTCTTTGAAAACTTTATCATATGTATATTTATCATCGATTGGTGGTTGGAAAGATGTGTTTTCAAAAAAATCTTTAAACATATCTTCCAATTCTTTTCATTCTTTTTCTTGTTTCTTTTTTAGTATTTTGATACAATTTTTGATTACAGAAAGATTTCTAAGTCATAAAAAATCCATTTTCAAAAGTCATATTGTCTCTAGTGTTGGTCAATCGTATTGGCTTATTATAGTACTATCATCTTCTTTACTATATTGAGTAGGTGTATATGTTATTACTTTTTCTGGTGATATTATGATTCCACATGCATGAACTCACAATTGTCTCATATTTCATTCTAATTTTGCTCCGAAATCCATTGCTTGCTTAATCTTGTCATCAGAATTATATATATTTCTAAGTTCTTCATTTTCATCTGTATTTTTGATTATATCAATCAAAGATGTCTTATCTGGAATCAGTGCTGATATTTGATTTGATCTATCGAATGGTATTCATATTGCTCTGGCTGCGTCTTTGAAAGCAGCTTTGCTAGCCATTTGCATAAAAGTTCATATTGAACAAACTTTATCTTCTCAATATTTTTGTTTTACATATTCTATTACTTTGTATCTTTGGGTATCTTCAAAATCGATATCAAAATCAGGCATAGATATACGAGCAGGATTTAGAAATCTTTCGAAAAGTAGTCAATATGGTAAAGGGTCTATATCTGTAATTCTAATTACCCGAGCTAATAATGATCATGCTCCAGATCATCTTCAAGGTCATACTACTATATTGCTTTTTTTTGCTCGACGAACAAAATCTGATACTATCAAAAAGTATGAATTAAATCACATTTCTTTGATTACTTTGAGTTCGTATTCTAGACGTTCTATATATGTTTTTATAGTAAATTCGTCAAATTTTGAGTCTTTATATTTTTCTATAAATTCTTTTTTGAAATCTGTATATGTTTCCAATGTGATTTCATGTAACTCATCAGGAGTAAGATCTTGTAATGTTTTTTGAGGAATTCCTTTTTTGGATATTTTCGTTAAGTTCAAAATAGTATCGTTGTCTCGATCTAGATTAAGTTTGTATTTTAATCATTTATATGCACGGTAGCGTAGCTCAAATTCATGTATATCCATATGTGGATTTTAGTAAATACTGTAAAAGGTGTAAAAGGTGTAAATACTGTAAAATGTGTAAATACTGTAAATACTTGTTAGTTAGTTTTTAGTTATTATATATTATTTTTCAATAAGAAAAAACCCGCCTAAGCGAGTTTTTTTATTTGGAAAGTAAATTTTAATTTAAGCAGTCACTAATCATATGACTCGAAATATCATACTTACAATTAACCATGCTAATCATATGAAAGCCAATCCAAATCAAGCTTGTTTAAGAATTTTGAATCATGATTTGTATTTAGTGTCGTCTCATGCAGCAGTAACCATTTGGAATCATCCTCGAAGAAGTATAACTAATGTGATAAGAGCTAATATTCATAGTACTCGATTGATAAATGTTTTTACACTTGTTACTAATTTATCTCATTGATCTACTCAAGCTCATGCAACTCATATATTTCAAGCGGCTGATGAATCTCAGAATGTTGTACCGTAAGTGTTTTGAGCATTTACAAGTCAAAAAGTAGATAGTCATAATAATCACAATACACTTAAACCAAATAAGCTATTAAGAATTTTTTTCATCTTTGTTTTTAAAAAGGAATTAAAACTGATTTGATGGCATTATAAATAAAAAAAAAGAATTTGCAAATTTATTTTCATTTTTTTTAGAGTTTTTGATAAATTAGATATGAACTGATATATTTAATTGTTTTTTTTAAAAAAATAATTATTTTTTTGGATTGAAAAAAAAACTTATATAGTTAACTTTGTGTTCATGTTTATGATAAATTAAGATTGAATAATTATGATAAAATATACTAGTTCAAGATTATCTTTTGATGAACGCTTAAAGTCTTTTTTTAAGAAATATCATTTTTTAAAAAATATAAAAGTTTGAAAAGATTTTTATCTGTTGTTATTTTTTTCTTTTCTTTTTTTTATCATAATTTTGAGACTTTTTATTTTACAAGTAGTTAATCATAGTTATTATGATGATGTATTGAATAAACAACATATAAGTAAATCTCTTTTGGCAGCTGATAGATGAAATATATATGCTTATGATAAATCTAATAGTCCTGTTAAACTTACTGAAAATATTACATTATATAATATTTTTGTTGATCCTAAATTTATATGAGAAAAGAAAAAATTTATCGATATTATAACTCCTGCAGTATACAAACATTTGTGTGAAGTAAATTGAATGAATCAAGTTGATCTAACTGGATGTGTTGAAAATATAGAAACATTTACAAATAAAGAATTATTTCCAATTAAACCTGAATTTTTTTACTATGGTAGTGGTATAATATCTACTTGATATTTTACATATGATCGAACTTGATATTATAATCAATATAGTCAGATTTTGAGCTGATTTACAAAAGATATTGCTATATCATTGATAAAATCAAGATTAGATCAAAAAATACAAATCTGAATAAAAACAAGAAATTATATTTGATTTTTTTCTAATGAAGATTTTTTGGAAGAATTAAAGAAACTTAATCTTAATTATATAGATATACAATATGATAATTATATTTATATTATTCCTAATAATGTTGTAAATAAAGATAGAGATGCTCTGCCCTTGAAAAAGTTGCTTGATAAATATTGATATTTGGTATCATATGGAGATTTTGATAAAAATCTTTATCCTCAAGAAAATAGATATGTAAAAATATTATCTGATGCTAATCCTATTATAGCTCAATTGATAAAAGATTTAAAAATAAAATATTATTTGGAACGTACATCCAATAATATTCCGATATTACATTGACTATGATTGGAATCATATAGCACTAGATATTATCCTTATGGGTCTTTTATGTCTAACATTTTGGGTTTTGTTCATAAAAGTTGAGCTCCAATATATTGAATAGAACAGTATTTTGATTCTATATTACGTGGTAAAGATTGAAAAATAATATGACGTTCTTCTGCTTGGCTTGGTCCTGTATGAGCAAATGAATTTGAAATTGAAGAAGTAAAACATTGAGATGATGTATATTTGACAGTCGATATATGAATGCAAAGAGAAATAGAAAGTATAGTGAAAAACTATAATGAAAATTTTAGATCAGATTCTATTAGTGTTTTAGTTTTTGATCCATTTAGTGGACAGATAATAGCGTCTGTGAATGAACCATCATTTGATCCAAATAATTATGATGATGTATATAATTTACAGCCGTTGTCTCCAGAATATTGATATATTGTTGATAATTTGGATTATTTAGATGTCCCCATTTATATAAAAAGTTCATGAGAAATAGTTTTAGCAAAATCATATGAGAGACAAGATTATACTCTTGAAAAATATATTGCAAAAAATGTTTACTGACCATGGATTCTGAAAGATAGAAATATTTCTCTACCATATGAACCATGAAGTATTTTCAAGGCATTTACTGTGGGAATATGATATGATATAGATGAAATACGTCCTTATGATTTTTATAATGATCCTGGCTTTGTAAAAGTATGACCATATACTATCAAAAATGTAGAGGAATTGTGTGCTTGAGATAATTCTTTTTTACATGCATTAGTCTATTCCTGTAATGTAGGAATGGTTAGAATATCTCAAAAGATATGAAAAGAAACTTTTTATAATTATCTAGATAAATTTTGATTTGGTAAACTGACTAATATAGAACTTGGTGGTGAAGAAGAATGAAGTATGGAATGAGTAACTACGGTATCATTGGCTAAATATTTTAATAATGCTTTTGGTCAATGATTGCTTGTAACTCCAATTCAAATAGCTGCATGATATTCAGCTTTGGTTAATTGATGATATTATGTACAACCAACTATAGTAGCTGGAATATATGATAAAGAGACAGATATATATCATCCCAAAACAAGAAAGGTTGTTAGGCAAATAATTAAACCAGAAACATCTGAACTTATGAAAGATTCTCTTTTTGAAGTGATGGAAGAAAATCCTGATTTTAAAAAGAATGTAAAAATAGAATGATTTACTTTGGGATGAAAAAGTTGAACATCTCAAATATCTTTTAAATGAAAATATCAAAACTGAATATGATGGACAAATGCGTCTTTTGTTTGATTGATTACAAAAGAAAATGTAAAATATATAGTAGTGATACAAATTCGTCGTCCTAGAAAAAGTATATGGTGATGAGTGACAGCTTGAAGAGTCTTTAGAGATGTTGCTAGATTTATTATTAGTTATAATCTAGTTGAAAAATAATATTTAGTTATTGATTTTTAATTTTTTTAGAATTTATTATGGGGTTTTATAATTTGTCATCTTATATAAAAAATTGATTGTTTTTACAAGACATAAGAAATGATAATTTTTATAAATTAATTATTTTTGAAAAAAAGATTGATCTTATACCAGATGCTTTGTCTTTTGATGTAAAATTTTTAACTGATTCGAGCGAAAATTTTGTAAAGCAAATTAGTAGCTATATGGATCAATATGAGAATGTTCTTTTGATCTTAGATGAGTCTTATTCATGAGAGATACATGAATTAATGCAAATAAAAAAATGAAATATTTCTATAGTCAACCTAAATACCTGAGTAGCATGACTGGGTAATAAATCAAAAATGGATATAGATGATATTCATAATTTTTTAAGCTTATGATTTGAAGTATATGATCCTCGAGATTTACAAAATCTTTTATGAATATTATCAAAAGAAAATAATAAGTATATAAGATTGAATCATAATAATTTAGCTCAGGATATTATGTATTTAGAGGATTTTGCTATAATCGATAAAGATTTAGTCTGATCAAAAGATATTTTATCTTTTGTTAATAATGGGTTTTCTGGATTACAATGAACGGTTATTTCTAGCTGATGATTGGTGCTAAATGTTTTACAAGCCTTACAAATATTACAAGCTAATGGATGTACTCTGGATTATTTTGCTGTATCTAATTTGGATTTTAAAATAGAGTGAGAATTATGGGAAAGTGTAAGAAGAAATGAACTTGTTGTAATGATTTTTGATCAGATTTTTCCTAGTTCTTATTCAGAATTTTTGAAAGATAAATTTAAGAAAATTTGAATGGGATGAGTTAGAATAAAATTTATTTATCCTGAATATGATAAACTGAATACTGTTTTGGAAGATTATAAATTTGAACAAGCGTGATTGGATAGTTCTGCTTTGGTTAAAAAAATAAATAATATAATTAAGAGTTAGTTTAAAGTTGAAAGTAGAAAGGAAAAAGATAAATATCGATAAACATTGATTAAAAATTATTTTATAATTTAATATATTATTATGTTTGGAAAATTGTGAGAAATGAAAAAAATGTATGATAAGTACAAAACTTTACAAAAAGCTTTGAAAAATCTTGTGATAAGAGCCAAAGAATGAAAATTTACTAATGTTAATGGAGAAGAAAGTGATTCTATAATAGTTGATATAAGTGGTGAAATGAAACTTAGAGAATTACATGTAGAAGATCTATCTTTGTTGGATCCATCCAAGAAAAAAGAACTAGAAGGGTTAATAGTGAAATGTATGCAAAAAGCTCAAGATAAAGCACAACAGGTGGTTGGAGAAAAAACCAAAGAAATACTTGGATTTGATCCATCTGATATGGCTAATATGATGTGATGATGAGGAATGCCGGGGTTAAGTTAAGAGTTAATGATATAATCCCGCTGAAGCGGGACTCACTTCGTTCGGATTCTGCTTGCAGACTTTGTCATTAAGACCGGAATGACTTGTTGAATTAGTTATAGAATTCTTGAATTTTGGATATTATAGTTTTAAGTTTTTTATCTTTGAATAAGTCAGGATTTATTTTCAGTAGTTTGAATTTTAAGTCTTGGCTTTTTTCTGTAAATTCTAGTATTTTTTTGAAGCTATCTTTGTAGGTATATGGGACTAAAATAGTTTTTGAATCTTTTGTGAATACATATGTATTGAATAGTCTTGGAGTATTGGATTTGTAAAAATTATTATTAGAAATATTGTAAATATCCCAAAATCATTGATAAAATTTATCTCTATATAGATTTATAATTGATCGATCTGCTTCTCATAATTGAGGGAAATGAAGTCAATCTGTATAATCTGTATTGAAATACAAAGCTCAGTATATTTGATGATGTTTTAACATAAAATCTTTTAATTGTTTCAATCGTTGATTTTTTCTTTCTGTCTGTGTATTATAAATTTCTTTTGATTTTTGAGCATCATAAGCTGAAGTATAATAAACTGATGTAGTAGCTACTTCGTCTATAAATAATGGTTTTCATAATTTCTCCATTCTAGATAATGTATTTCGTGAAGTATCATTTATTATTTCTTCTGGAGCTATTCGTAATCTATTACTGGTGGCTTTTCATCGATTATAAAAACTTACTCAAACTATGTCAACATAATTATCTCATGGATAATAATCTTCAAAAGTATAACAATTTAATTTTTCTTTTTGTGATGGTGAGCATTGAATAAGTTTTGCTGATTGAGATGGAGTTTGATTGGTAGGCATATCTCGATGATTGATTGAAAAATCAAATAATATATTAAATTGATTAAGTCATTCCTTTCTTGATAATTTCCAAACATGTATCCAGGCTTGTTTGAATAATTCTGGATTAGATGCTCGAGGATATCGTCATCAATTCATTTCATGCATAGTTCTGAATATTACTTTGATATCATTGTTTTTGATAGCTTTGAAAACTGATTGATATTCTTTATCAAAAATTCATTCGATAACTTCTTGTGCACTAAAATTATTTGGAGATACTGTAATGTGGTATACTCTATCATAACCTAATCATGATCATAAGTTATTTATAGTATCTAGAATATGATTTCATCGTGGATCAAAAATAAATCAAACAACAGGAAGTCTGATTTGGTATTTATTTTCTATTTCTTGAATATTTTCTATAGTGTTGTCTGATGATTTTAGTCAAAAAATATAAGCTTTTGTGTTGGACGCGAGATTGAAGATGCAAGATATAAGAAAAATAGTGATTAATAATTTAGATTTCATAAAAAAAATTAGACATAAGATAAATCTTACTTTGTCTAATCTTTATATAATTATCTATTTAATTCAAGGTTTATCTGATGCTTTTAATTGGCAAATTCTATTTTTAATTGAACTCAATCAGTTTTTTCTTCAAATGTATCTATAATTTCTGTTCATGTATTCTTTTCTATAGCTTTTAATTCACTTTCAGGGAACATTTTTAATTGTTCTTGTACTTCATTATTATTATTTTCACACATTTTTTGTATGATAAGATATAAAAGATATGTTTTGTTTATAATAATATGATAGATAAATTCAATATGTTAAAATTATTATAAAATGTCTTTTATAATTTGGATAGCTTCTTTGAAAAAATAAAACGAAGTTATAAGAGATAAAACCAATTTCAAAACTGTTCAAGTAAGGAATCAAATAAAAGATCCTGTTGCTGATTTTAGAGCTTTTTTATGATCTTTTCATCAGATTTTTTCTCAAATATATGCTCACAAAAATGGTCATCATATAAGTGATATCAATCCAAATGGTCATATAGTTATTCACAATATTGGTAAGATAATAACTCAGACAATAAGTCAAACAGTACTTCATCTAGTTCAGTGTTTTGTTCATCAGAATTTTTTGGTTCATCGTATAGGGATGATATAATCTAGCACAAGAACAAAGACATTTATCAATCATAATATTATCAAAAATTGAGTTGAAAATGGATGTGCTGGTGTAAATTGAAGTAATATCAATGCTACATAAACCAATTGTGGTCATGGTAAAACTGGTAGAATTGATCATAGAATTCATACTATAGAAAGTATTGTTCAGAGAATTATTAATATTGTTTCCATTGTTTTTTATTTTGAATAAATTTTGTATGTAATCGATTCTAGTATTTTTTTAGGATCAGGAGTTTTTTTTAATTCTATCTTTCAATCTGTTGTTCATCATAATCTTTCGGGGATTTTGCAACTGGATATATTGCGATGATCTACAGGGTATATTAAATAATCAAATATTATATTTTCATCTGCTCGTAATTTTAATTGTTGAACTGCTTCAAATCAATATTTTTTTCAATGAACGGGTTTTTTTATCCAAATTCATAATTCTGGAGTAGAAGTTTCTGGTTCATGAAGTCAGACACAACCAAGGAATTCTTTGGTGCTTTTGTCTAATATTACAAGTTGGATATTTTTTCAGGCTAAATTTTTTTTAATTGAATGATTTATAAAATCAATTGTTTCACTTATATTTTTTGCTGGTATGGGAAACATATATTTTGTAATTTCTTCATCAAATTCTTTAAAAATATCTTGTGCGTATTGTGTCGTTATAGGAGAAAGAATCGATTTTGATGTTTCTATCTTAAATGATTCTCGATCTATTTGTTGTTTTAACATGATTTAGATATTTAATTAAAATTATTTATTCATGATAAATATGCTTGTAGCCAAAACTGTAGCAAAACATACTCGTAGAAGATATGGTATTTGCATATAAGCTACTCGTTTGTAGTGAGGTCGAATAACTATTATGGTTATTATTATTGTAATTAGAACGATTATAATATCTATCAATCATAATAATAAATTACTTTTTTTGAATCGAAGATATGTAAACAAAGCGTTAGCAATAATATTTATTACAAATGGAATCAGAATTGTTCGTGGTAGTTTTTTTTGAATTACTTGAATAACCACATGTCAGTAAGATATAATTATCATTAGATAAAGAACAGTTCGTACTGGACCAAATAATCGTCCTGGTGGAGACCAAGATGGTTTGATCATTGTTTGGTAGATTTGAGAAGTATCCATTCTTGGGGAATTAATGGTTAAAAATTAAGAATTAAGAATTATTTATCCTTTGATAATAATGTTATAGTAAATCAGATTTTTATTTGTTCTTTAGGAGTTATGATAATTGATGAGTTGTTTCGTTCATTAGGATGACAAACAACTGGTTCGATACAGACAAATCATTTTTCTTTTTCTGTTCGTAATCGTAAATCTTTAAATTTTTCATCAAAGTTTAATTGTAATAATCCTGTTCATGGAATAAATACTTGGCAAGATCATGGATTTTTTATTTTTATTGTTTCTTGTCAGGATACTCGTTTTGTTTTCATTTCATCATTTACTCACATGTTATCACTTAGCTTAATATTTGTTTTTTGATCTGGAGATACTTTGTAATATGTATGATGTCATGGTGCAAATCTAATTACTCCATCGGATTTGTTTTCTATGATTAGTCATATATATGCTCATTTTTTTCACAAGTTTATTTCTTGAGTTGTTGTAAAATTGTGTGGAAAAGCTTTTAATGTATCTTGATTTGTGTTGAATTCATAAGATATTTTATTTCATTCAATTTCTTTTTTATCTCGCTTAAGATCCCTTAAAAATCAATGTTGTTTAAGATTATATCAATATTGTTCGTTTTGTTCTTGTGTGAATGGTCATGCTTGTGGTCACATCCAAAATCATTCTCTGATGCTTTTACTAAAATCATTTCTTTTTACTGGATCATTGTAAAATATTTCTACTCAATCTAAAATTAGTGAAGGTATGGTCCCCCCTCTACTAGAACATATAGTTATTCATGATTGATCTAATGTATAATTTTCTAATGGCAAAGAATTATCTTGAGTTATGAGTGTTTGTATTAGTTCTATATTTGTATTTAGTTGTTGTGATTCTATTCTTTCTGTGATTAAGTTATTGTTTTCTCCAGTTTGAATTCATTTTGGTTTATCTTTCTTTCACATAATGTATTATTAATAGATAAATTATTTTTCTATATAGATACTTTGTGTTGGGTATGCGAAACTAATTTTTTCTTTTTTGAATTTTTTCATTATATCTAAACTTACTCTTTGATGTGTGTCTCTATATATTGAGTATTCATTGGTATTTATATAATATACTATCTCAAATATTAAATCAGATTTTCAGAATTCTATAAAATGGGCTCTGGTAAATTCAGTATATTCTGTATCTTCTATAATTTTTTGTATCATTCAAGGAATTTTTTCTAAAACTGATGGATCTGTTTGATAAACAACACCTATAGTAAAATTCACTCTTCTTTTTTTCATTTTTCCATAATTATTTATCCTAATTCATGTCATTTCTGCATTGGGAATAATTAGTTCTTGTCATTGTAATGTCTGTATGCGTGTTGATTTTATTCAAACATCTTTTACATGACCACTATCCTCTCCTATTATTATAAAATCACCTACTTCAAATGGTTTATCCAAAAATATACTAAATGACGAAAATATATCTCATAATATCTTTTGTAAAGCAAAAGCTATTGCTATTCACATTACTCATACACTTGCTATCAATGGTGTTATTTCAATTCATAGATTTGATAATAATAATAATCATCCCGTTACATAAATTATTATTTTTGCTACAATGTGAAATAAGTTTATTTTTGTTTTGTCTTTTTTACCAGTTTTGCCTTTGTGTAAAGTTTCTTCTAAAATAATTTTTATTGATTTGATTAATATATTTGATACTTCTCGTACTATCATTATTAGAAATATTATTTCTATAGTACGATCTATTTTATTTCCTATGCTGATATATTGTAGAGGGATATAAATACAAAGAACTATATAAAATAATTTTGATATGGATGCTATATTTCTAATTATTATATCATCTCGTTTTGAAGTAGTTTTTTCTGCTAATTTTTTAGCTTTTTGTAATAAATATTTTCTAATTATTCGGACTAAAATATAAGTTATTACAAAAATTCATAATGCTATTGTATAATCATATATACTATTATTAAGTAATACATAAGAAAAAAAATCTGACATTTTATAAATTTATAATATATTAAAACAAAATCCCCCCGCCCCCCTTTCTCAAGGGGGCTTAGTTTTATCATACAGATCCTTCCATTTCTAATTCTATCAATTTATTTAGCTCACCTGCATATTCCAATGGTAACTTTTTTACTACAGAAGAAAAGAATCAATTTACTATCATAGACATTGCTCTTTCTTGATCCAATCACCTTGCCATGAGATAAAACATTTCTGATTCATCTATTTTTCATGCGCTTGCTTCATGAGCTACTATAGAACTATCATTATCTGATACAATATCAGGAATAGTATTACTTATTGAAATATTATCTAAAAGCAGAGCATCGCAA
Organism: Candidatus Altimarinota bacterium; assembly: GCA_021734475.1. GTDB lineage: Bacteria > Patescibacteriota > Gracilibacteria > Absconditabacterales > Absconditicoccaceae > UBA6263. Next base: position 215,064 of record JAIPIU010000001.1, on the reverse strand, counting down.
TTTGTTGAATTTACAGAATTATCTGCCTGTGGAGCTATTTTTACTAAACCACGATATGTAGCTATTCATCAGTCTTTGGATATTGATTTGGAAACTATAGTGGAAGATGTATTTTTTCATATATGAATAACTTTGGATCATGTATCTTGATTTTGTCATTTTCAAGCAACAGCGATTCCAAGTAAATCAGTTTTGGAATTATCTCATTTGAGTATAGAACAAGGGTAAAGCATAGTAGTACAAGATCACATATTACCGTTTACTCGTTCCATATAAGAACTTTCTTCTAGTAGTGCTCTCTTGGTATTGAGATTATAAGTATTGGTTGATCGATTCTCGACTGATGAATATTTCATATGAGAATTTTTTCAAACAAAAACCTCAACCAGACCTGCATGGAGAGATGCTTTGTCATATTTGGGTGCAGAACATCATTCTATATAATTTCACTGAGCATCATCATCTATAATAATCAGTGTATGTTCAAACTGCCCTCCTGCATAAGTATTCATACGAAAATATGCTTGCAATGGTTCGTCGAGTTTAATTCATTTGGGGACATAGATAAATGTTCATCCACTTCGAACTGCGCCATGAAGAGCTGCAAATTTATGATCTGTAGCAGGAACTAGTTTCATGAAATATTTCTGAACCAACTGAGGATGTGTATGTAAAGCCTGTGGCATATCTTCAAAAATAATTCATTTATCTGATCGCTGCTGTTTGATTTTATGATAAACATTGAGAGAGTCATACTGCCCTCCCGCTCAGGCTAAATATTTTCTTTCAGCTTCTGGTATTCAGAGTCTTTCAAATTTTTTTTTAATTTCAGGATCTACATCTTCTCGGTCGGTAGCATATCATTCGCTTTCTTGAGAAGGTTTGGCATAATAAACTATTTCATCAAAATCTAATCAATCCAGACTTGGTCATCGATTTGGCATTGGCATATTATTGAATATTTCTAATGATTTTAGACGATGTTTTAGCATCCATTCTGGTTCGTTTTGATCTTGTGAAATAGCTCTTACAGTCGTTTCTGTAAGTCATTGTAGATAGAGATCATATTTGATTTTATCTGAAGATTCTAATACTGATTTAAAATTCATTAAATTAAAAATTAAGAATTAAGAATTAAAAATTAAAGTAAGGAAAAAGTTGGAATTTTCAATTGAAAAAGTAATATTGACTTTTAATTTAAAATAATTATAAAATAAAAAACAAAAAATCTAATAAATATGAAAAAATTAGTTAAATGGTTTGTAGAGTTTACAAAAGACTCTTCTACTGAAACAAAAAAATGGGAAAAAATTATTTTTCGTTCCAACGTTCTGATTTCATGGTTTGGCTACTTGTTTGCTATTATTGCAGTTTGTGGACTTTGTCTTACATCCTGTACAGATCAGGAAGCAATGAAAAATACCGAGCTTAAAGTTCATGCTAAAATTGATGAACTTGAGTGTGGTCAATCAATTAGTTTGATCAAATCGGAGTATGGGTATCTCTTCAAAAGATTGAATCATCAGAATGGAATTGTGGAATTTGGTGAGGTGAATTATAATGTTTGGAACAGAAAAGATGATGTATATATTTTGACTGACCAGGATTATGATAAAGCCCAAGATTGGCATTTGTTGGTTAATATTAATATATCTACTCCTCTTGGTGCACCGCTCCATACAATGAACGTAAGAAAGGTCTGTGGAAGTTATTACTATCCTATTGAGGTTGATGGGTTTGAATTAAATCTGCTGAAGTATGACGAAGATGGATATATAACGATATATATTAAAAATATATCAGGCAGTCCATTTGCATATGCAGAACAAACTCAACTAAATAGTAATTCGGTTACTGATGATGAACTTATCTTTGTTGAAACTAGTACTTGTCAAATTAAGATTCGTGATATCAGCAGACTAATTCTCTATGAATATGAGGGAAATGATGATACAAAAAGATTAAAGAAAAAATCTTACATTCCTTATTTGGCTGATTTATTTCGATTGTAAATTTTAAAATTTTATAGGGCAATTCTGTTTTCAGGATTGTCTTTTTTTTATTGACTTTTTGTATTAAATAGTTATAAATAATAAAACAAAAATCTAATAAAATGAAATATTTAATCAATCGGTTTGTAGAGGTTACTAATGGTTTTTCTACTGAAACAAAAAAATGGGAAAAAGTTATTTTTCGTTTCAATATTCTGACTTCATGGTTTGGCTGCTTATTTGCAATTATTGCGGTTTGTGGGATTTGTCTTACATCTTGTACAAATCAAGAAGAAAAAGAAGTCGCGAAAGTTGAAAAAATTTCTTTTGAGGTTTTTGATCTCGATGATTTCAAAGAAAATAATTTTTATACCGATCCATTTGATTTGCCTGAGAATTACCTTAATTCTGTTCTATTAAAATTAGGTATTGATACTATAATTGATAGGATAGCTTTGGTAGAATTTAAGCAGGATAAATACTATAGCGAGTATTTTGAACATGGATTTATGATTTCAGAATCAAAAAAGATTCCTTATATGTTGAAAACATATAGTCATGATTTGAATATAAAGATTGAAGGGGTTGTGGGTAATTATAATTATTTTTATCATGATCCAATGATTGGTAATTATTTGGAAAATCTTGTATTTGAATTTGACTAAAAGGTTTTGATATTTTATAAGACAGCTTTCTTTTTGAAAGCTGTTTTTTTATTGACTTTTTGTGATAAATATATAATGTGATAAAAAACAAAAAATATGAGAGACTTTATTTATGTTTCTTCAGCTTTACTATCAATATTACTTATTGTTGTAGGTATGCTGTGGTATAGTAAAGAAACTAAAAAACAAAATTCTAAACCAAATCTTGTTGTAATAAGTCTATGGACATTGATTGCTATTATCAATACTGTGACTTATCATTTGCTTGTTTTGGATTATTTCAAGTCATCTCTACTCTTTATAGGAACTGCTGTAAATGTATATGTCTTGATAGTGATTATAGTTCATAAAAATTATATATTACTAAAAAGAGATATATTGATCGTAATTGCTGGATCTGTATTTATTATTCTTTTGCTTTTGTTTACAAACTTAAAAGAAGTGCATGTAACGATGCAAATATTAAATACAATTGTATATATTCCCTTGATATGGGGTGTGTATGATGGGAAAGGTAAAGAACCTTTTGGTCCATGGATGATAATATCAATAGCAACTATATTTAATCTGATTACGGTTTTGTCTCATTATAGTGATTATTGGTCTTTGATACAACCATTGCGGTCATTGTTTTTGCAGGCTATAGTATTGAGTCTTATAAAATTTAGAGAATTTAAGACAGTTTCTTTTTGAGGCTGTTTTTTTATTGACATTTAATTGTAAATAATTATAAAGTATTGTATAAATAAAAATAAATGTATTATGAAGAAATTTTTTGTTATTATGATTGTAAGCCTTATGGCTATTCCGGCTTTCAGCCAATTTGTAATGCTGGAGCAGGACTTTCGTTTTCCAGTCGGGAAAACAACTATCCCGTTTACCCAAATTACATGGGAACAGACTGTAAAAGGTGGTTTTAGCGTAGCGCCCTATTTCGCTACTACAACTGGATGGAATGAAGGCTTTGTTTATCTAAATTACAATGTAGGTTCACTGTACTTTGGTATAGGTCCTGGCGTTGAGCAGTTGGATAAATGGTCATTTCGTATCTCTCCTTGGATCAAATTTGCTCCACAGATTGGAAATGATTCAACCAAAAGTATTGTTTTCTTTTCATTGTGGGAAATTGGATCAGGTGATGACAACTACTGGTATACGAACTCGTTTACTTACGAGTATTCGAAAATATCAGTAGGAGCAATGGCCAGGCGACAATATGGTGTAGGTCCATTATTTGGATACAAAGTATCTGCCGGTGCATGGAATTTAAAATTTAGTGGTGCTCCGTTATACGATTTCGAAGACAATACTTTGAAACCTACGGTAATACTCACTATCACAAATTAAGCAGAAAAAAATTATTATAGAAGTCAGATCTTTATTTGGGTCTGGCTTTTTTTATTGACTTTTTGTATTAAATAATTATAAGTTTTTAAAATAAAAATTAACAAAAATTTACGAAAATGGAAAAGTTACAGAAGAATTTCTTTTGGGTTTCAGTTTGTGCCTCATTATTATTGGTACATATAACATTTATTGTCTTTGATGTAAATGTTTATATGAATCTGTTTTGGCCATATATTGTTTTGACCATTACAACATTAATACTTGCAGCGATTGTCTTTTCAAAAATGGAAAGGATAATGAAAGAGATTGGTCCGGAAATTGTAATTGCTAAGTATAAGCGATTATCAAGCTCAATGTCTTTTTGGGGTATCTTTGTATTGTTGTTTATATCCTTATTATCATTTATTTTTTCCTTTGGACAATTATTCCTTCCAAGAAATTTGGTTTCTGAAATTATGATTAATAAATTTGTTTATATTGGATGGGGTATCTTTGCTTTCTTTATTGCATTTGCTATATCTTTTTTAGCCAAAGCTTTGAAGTTGGTAATATATGCCAAAACCAAGTAAATGAAAAAATTATTGGTGTGCGTTTTACGTGCACCTTTTTTTTATCGGAAATATTTTTGCGATTTTTAGTTATTGTAAGAAAAAGATAATGTATTATATTCGTCTGTATCGTATATACATGCTCATTCTAGGTGTAATAAGACAAATTCTGATACTCATGAATCTAAAGTCATTTTGCTACAAATTGTGCAATATGGTTTGCCTGATGGCTTTATATTTCAATAGCTATTAAGTCTAACAAAATACAATCTACTTCAAATTATTTTATTAGGATTGTTTTTGAGTGCATCCATAATTGCTCTTTGTTCTGCATGGATACAACAAGTTGTATCTTTTATCTTTGGATGATAAGTGGATTTATCACAATTACATCTTCTTTGATTTTCTTGATTATTTGGTGGGCTATTAAATCCCGATCATATTATTTTATTATCTTTTACTATTATACTTCCGCACTTATCACGAAGACAAGTAGCTTGTTTAGCTATTTCTTTTGTTAAATTTAAAAAATGATTAACTGTCTCTAATTCTTCTCAAGTTACATATTTCATAAAAAATATTATTTATTAAATCATTTTTCTTTTATTTCATGGGCTATTTCAGCAAGTCATTCTTTTTTTAGTTCTCATTTATCCAATACATACACTCGATCAACTTGAATATAATCTAATATAGTGAAATAGTGTGTAATAATAATGAAACAATTATTTTTATTATTCAATTCTTTTATCATATTTGCTACTGATTTGAAAGCATCTACATCCAATCAGGAATCTATTTCATCTAAAAAGATATATTTAGGTTTGAGTAATTTGAGTTGTAATATTTCGAGTTTTCTTCTCTCTCCCCCACTAAATCATACATTGAGATCTCTTCGAAGAAACTCTTTATCAATATTTAATTCTAGTAAAAATGGTTCAATTATTTTTTTGAATTGAATAAAAGAAGTGTGAGAATCGTTTTGTGCATCATAGATTGATCTAAGAAATTCAAAAACTTTTACTCACTTGATTTCTGGGATATGTTGAAAGGCTAAAAATATACCTAATTTTGCTCTTTCATTTGGATCTAGATCTAAGAGATTGATTTTTTCTTTTCAATTCTGAATTTCACATTCTCATTTTTTAATTTGATATTTAGGATGTCACATAATAGTCATAGCTAGTGATGATTTTCATGATCAATTTTTGCCCAATATGCAATAGTTTTTTCATAGTTCAAAAGTCAGATTTATATTTTTGAGTATATGTTTATTTTCTATTTGGACTGAAAGGTTTTTGATACTTAACATCTTGTAAACACTGTAAATATGGTAAAAACAGTAAATATTGTTATTGATATGTATAATATTTGAGAAAAAAAAATCAATCTAAAAATTGATTGACAAATATAATATAAATCATTATATGTAATAAAAATAAAAAAAGTAAACAATAAAAAATTGAAAATATGTCAGCTTATTTTGCATTCATCTTGTTTTTTTTCTCATTGAGTTTTGTAATGACTATTGTGGTCGCTGTTTTTGGACTTAGATATGATAATGGAATAAGTTCAAGAATTGATTTAGGCATATTTAATAGTCTTAGCTATGTTGAGAAATGTTTAATGGGATGGTTTGGTTTAATGGAAATTTGTTGGATATTGATTTTGATTCAAGGAATATCTGCATTAATTAAACTATTCTAAAATTACTAACGGTATTGCTTTTGTTGGCGATACCTTTTTTTGTTTGAATTAACTAATTAAAAGATTAAAAGATTAAAAATTAATAATTAATTAAAAATTAAAAGATGAAAATAAATGTTTCTGTAGTACCTGGAGCTAAACAAGAGAAAATAGATATACAAAAAGATTTGATGTGAAATGAGGTATATAAAATACGGTTGAGAGCTAAGCCAATAGATGGAGAAGCAAATAAAAATCTAATTCAGATTTTATCTGATTATTTTAAAATAGCGAAAAAAGATGTAATAATTTTGAAATGATCTAATAATAGATTGAAGGTAGTAGAAATTAGAAACTAGATAGATTTTTGTAACATTTCTATCATCATATCACTATGTTTTCATTTTAATTCATGTACTTGATTTTTTTTGTTTTCCATAAATTTATGTATATCAAAACCAAACTCCTCTATCATAAGAGATGTATGATCTACTCATATATAATGAGGCAATATAACATAATCAGCTCATAGCTCATATAATTTAAGACTTTCTTGTACATGATTTGATACTAGCACTTTTATTATGTGTTTATGAGTTTTTTTTAGAGTATTTAATAATATAATATTTTCGTCAAAATTTCTAATTGTACTTATTATCATTTTTGTTTCTTTTAGATTAAGCTCTTCCAAAAAGTCTATATCCGACATATCTCAATATATACAAGGTATTTTTTTGCTTTGAAGTAAACTTATTATTCATGGATGTTCATCTATTACTAAGATTTTTTTATATCTTTTACTTATTATTGGATAAAGATTTCATCAAAATCTTCAATAACCAAATAAAACTATATCGAAATTTTCTTTGTTAATTTTTTTGTATTCTTTTTTCCATGTTCATGGTATTATTTTCAACCAAGTTTTACAGTAATGATATATTTTATCTCAGAATGATATAAAATAACTTGATCAAGCAATACTAATCAATCATATAATAGTAACAGTTCATAAAACATTTGGATCTTTGATAGCTCATGTAGCCATTCACATTGTAATCATAAGGAACGAAAATTCGCTTATCTGTCAAAGAGATGTTCATGCCAAAAAATTTATTTTTTTTGTATGTCATATTAATCACAAAATCAACATTATTATATATGGTTTAGCAAACAGTACAAATATTGAAAAAATTATTATTGGTAATATCATATTTGATCATCAAAAACCTACATGAGATCACAATAATACAAAATATATTACTATAAAAAAATCTCTTAGAGGTCTAATTTTACTTGTGATTTCAAACCTATATGATGAATTTGCTAATGTCATTCATGCGACTAATGTTCAAATTTCTATACTAAATCACAAGAAATGAAAAACAGTTCATAATATCAAACATCGTCATATGGCAAATAAAAATAAATATTCTTGAGATTCTGCTATTTTTCTAGTTGTTATTGGTATGATGTATTTACTTATAAGATATAGTCATCATCATAGAGCTATTATTTTTAATATAAGAAATAATGCTACTGTTAATCAATCTCATGTTTGAAAACTTTGCATTGATGTCATTAGTAGCAAAAGAATCATTACTATTAAATCTTGTACTATCAATATTCATATAGAAAGTCTTCCAAATGTTCATTCATGTTCATCTTTATCTGTTAATAATTTGAGTACAACGATGGTACTACTAAAAGAAAATCATACTCATATATATACAGATGTCGTTATATCAAATCACAATAAAAGAGCTATTCATACTCATAAAACAGATGTTATGAAAACTTGTAAAAATCAGGCTATCAATGTAGATTTACCCATTTCTTTTATTATGACAGGGTTTAATTCCATTCATACCATAAACAAAAGAAAACTTACTCATATACTAGCGAAGCTTTCAAAGGAAGCATTGTCATGTAATAAATTTGGCAAAAAAATACTGATTAATGTACCAGCTATTATATACCCAATAATCATTGGTTGTTTAAAAATTTTCATAACTCGCAAAGATAAGAGTACTGCTCATATTATAATACTCAAACCAATGAAGATGTTTTCTGCCATAATTAAACAGTTTATAATTAAATTGCTTTATAGCCTATATATTTTATCGTAAAACTGATATTTTGTCAAATTTTTAGCTTTAATTAATTGATTAGTTATTGTTTATATTAAATATTTATTATATAATATTTCACTATCTTGATAACTTTAATCTTGTTTTTGTTTTTTAAATAGATATAGAAAACTATTGATATTTTTTAAAATATGTTGCTATTATTTATGAATTTAGAGAAACTTTTTGGGAGTAAGACAAAGGTTGATATATTAAAATATCTTCTTTTTAGAAGACAATGAATATCTATGAGAGCTTTGGAAACTGAATTGGAGCGAACATTTCCTGCTATAAAAAAACAGATTGACTCATTGAATGAAGCTAAAATAATAGATGTAGATAAAGAATGACAATGACGAAGTATATCTCTAAAACCACAATTTTATGATAATATAAAAAGTATTTTCTTTTCTGGTTTAAAACAGGATTTGATTGACCTTTTTGATACATACGAAGTGATGATACATAAATATTTTTTTGGTAAAAGATTTGGTGTGGCTTTGGATATGGATTTGATTGTGGTATATAAAAATCTTGAAAAACAACAAATTGATGTAATGAAAGAAGCTATTAGTGAAATATTTAGAGTTTATTTTATAGATACTGTTTCTGTGGTTTTTATGTCTATGGAAGAACGAGAGAAACGTTATAGGTTAGCTGATAGATTTGTTTTGCAAATACTTAGATTTTATCCAGTAAATTAATTTCTGTATTCTATGAAAGAAATTGTAGTAGATCATGAAGTAATAATAGAACAAACTCTTTCCTATATTTTAGCTGCTAGAACTGCTCTAAAAAGTACTAAGAGAGATTTTGATATTGCTTTTTTACCATTATGATATCATTTTTATACCTGAATATTGCAAGCTAGCGCTTATTCTTTACTAAAAAATAAAAAAAAAATTGTATTAATTTTTGCTTGTGAATGAGATAAAATAAATGTTGTTAATCAAAATATTTGACCATTTTTGTGAAAAATATGGAAGTTTGATAAAAACATAAAGGGAAATAAAAGTGTTAGTTTTATAGATTATCAAAATTCTTGGTTTGAATCTATTCATTCGCAATTGGGCTTTTTGAGAATATTATTTGATATAGATTCTATTATTCCTATTTTTGTTGGAAACGAATCTAATGAAAATGACTTCTTTAAATTTATTTCAAAATTTGATATTAAATCTGATTTTAATTTAGTGTTTTGTAGTGATTTATTTGTAAATAATACTGATAAAGTTTTATTAGCAAAAAAACTTATTAACCCCGATTTTGTTTTAAAAACAAAAAAAGAAAATAATATATTAAATTTATTTTGGACTTTTGTAGAAAAAAATTGATTAAAATATTGTAGTTTGGGCTATAATGACTTATATTCTCTAAGTGGAATAAAAAAAGATTCATTAGGATATTTGTCTGTTGTCTGAAAATAAACTTTCACTTGAAAAAATGATTAGAATTTGTAAAAGTAATAGACTTTATTTGGTAACTTTTTTTTTGTTATGATGAAATTTGTTTATGATAGTTTGGAAACTGTTAAAAAGTTGAAACATCCTACTAAAAAAGATTATATAACTTTAACTATTGCTATTTTTTGATTGGTGATAGTAGCATGATTATATTTTGTGCTTACTGATAGTGTTTTTTCATCTGTATATAAATTGTTTTATAATAGTATGGTAGGTTAAATAATCGTTTATATTTAAATATTTAAAAATGCAAAAAGATTCCAATATAGTAGAAATTAAAAAACAAATTGAAGATAACTCATTTAAATGGTATGTTTTGAGTGTGGTTTCATGACAGGAATCATTGGTAATAGAAAATCTCAAAGAAAGAGTTACTAAACAATGATTAGCAGATGGAGTTATAGATTTTCTTTGTCCTATGGTAAATGAAACATCTATGAAAAAATGAGAAAAAGTAGTTAAACAAAAAAAATTGTATCCTTGATATGTATTTGTAAAGTCCAAAATGAACGACAAGATACGATATGTGGTTAGAAATACACCATGAGTTAGATTGATAGTTTGAGCTGAAACTCGCCCTGTTCCTCTAACAGATAACGAATTTGATAAAATGATGGAACAAATTACAAAATCTCAAGAAAGATCTGAACTAACAATACCATACAAAAAGAATGATGTTGTGTTATTAAAAACTTGAGATTTTAAGTGAATGAAATGAAATATTAGAGATATAGATACAGAAAAATGAACTGTAATCGTAAATATAGAAATGCTATGAAGATTGACTCCTGTAGCTGTTGATGTAGATAAAATAGAGTTATTGAGCTAAGTAATATTTTAAATAAAATTATTTATTTATGCATCATTGAGATAGAAAAATTGTAAGACTATCTATTGTTGTTCTAGTTCTGTGTATATTAGTTGTTTATGCTTTGTTTTATCAAGTTAAGTGGAATAATTTAGTTAATAATTTGAATACTGACCAAGAAAAAGATGAAATTGTAAAAATATATGTCAAAGATTGAGATAAAAAAGAGCAAATATCAGCTTTGAATATACAGGATAAGTCGTTGATAAATAAAAATAATACTTGAAATTTGAATGATAATGAAGTGAAAATAAATTATTTATCATGAACTCAATTGTATTATTGAATACTAGAATCTGTAGAAAAATTATGAATATCGTATAAATATATATTAAAAGATTCTAAGAATATTTACTATGTGTTTCTATGAGATAATAAATATGATTTAGTAGATATAACTAGAAAACTTTGATGAAATATATATGCTATGAATACTGAACAAGAGATATTGAAAAATCAATTATTTGGTGAAAAGATAGCATTTATAAATATTCCTGAGTATAAAAATAAATTGGTTTTGATGCTTGTAAATATTGATAATCAAAATTGGTTATTGCAACTAAATTATGATATATATCATAAATCAAAATCTTATCTAAAAAGTTTATTTATTGATTAATAAAATAGAAAATGGCTTGAAAAATTACGAATGTTTTGAATTTGGAAGTTGTTGCTGGTAAAGCACAACCAGCTCCTCCATTATGACCTATGCTTTGAGCAAATTGAGTTAATATTTGACAATTTATAAAAGAATTTAATGATAAAACTTCTGAATATATGAAACAGTTTGGTGGTTTTGATGTAAAAGTAAAAGCAAAATTAACTATATATGCTGATAGAACTTTTGATTTGGAAATATGAAGTCCAGTAACATCAAATCTTATCTTACGAAAAATAGCTCAAAAAACATGATCTGGAGAACCAAATAAAACTAAAATCTGAAAATTAACTAAAAAAGATATAGAAGAAATAATAGAGATAAAAAAAGATGATTTAAATGCTAATGATATTGAAGCTGCTATTAAAATAATATCAGGGACAGCTAAAAATATGTGAGTAGAAGTAGAACTTTAATTACTACTATAATCTTTTATAATAGTCGTTTATGTGGGAGAACTTTTTTTGTTCGTTGACCACTTTTATATATTATATTTATAAAAAATGCCAAAACATTGAAAAAAGTACGATGAATCAAAAAAGAAGTTTGATTCTGACAAAATTTATTCTTATGCAGAAGCTATTGAGTTATTAAAAACTATTAATTTAACTAAATTTGATCCTACTGTGGAAATTGCTGTAAAAACAAATGCTAATCCAAAATATAATGATCAAATGATTAGAAGTACTACAATTTTACCTAATGGTACATGAAAATCTAAAAGAGTTGCTGTTTATGTATGAGATGATAAATTAGAAGAAGTAAAAAAATCTTGAGCTGATGTAGTATGAAGTGAGGCTTTGTTGACTGATATTAAAAATTGAAAATTTGATTTTGATGTTTTATTGACTACCCCAGAGAGTATAAAATGATTAGTTTCAGTTGCTAAACAACTTTGACCTAAGTGATTGATGCCTACACCTAAAGCTGGTACTGTTACAACTAATATAGTACAATCTGTAGAAGAAATCAAAAAAGGAAAAATAGAGTTTAGATTAGATAAAACTGGTAATATACATGCATGAATAGGAAAATTATCTTTTGGTAATAAAAAACTTGAAGAAAATTTAGAATCTTTTTTGAAAGCTGTAGAAGATAATAAACCAGTATGAGTAAAATGAAAATTAGTAAAGAAAGTAGTTGTATCTACAAGTATGAGTCCTGGTATCCAAGTTGAATGTTAATAGTATAAATTATAAATATAAAAAAGACCCTTCAATTTTAGGGTCTTTTTTTGAAAAAAAATTATATTTAATGTAATCTTTCGTTTAATGTTTTTATAAGCTTTGATGAAGATGATAGACTAATAAAGGTAATTATAGATAATTCTATAATCAAAATTATTATTATATTAAATAAATTTTGTGATAAAAAGTTGAATATATCAAAATCAAATAAACTATGTAAATAATATCAACTAATATATAAACTAATTATAAGTAATATTATATTTATCAAAAATGCTATTCCTATTACTATCAAGAGTGTCCATAGAAAACTTTCTTTTATTTGGTTTGTAGTTGCTCATAATATTTTTTTGATAGACAAATCATTTAAGAAATTATTGAATATATTTTTGGTTAGAAACATTAGAAATAACACAATAGCTATTCATAGTATTCATATCAAAGTATAAGATAATATCTTGATGAAATTGGAGAAGTTTATTATATTCAATACTCTATTCTCTTGTTGTTTTACAGTACTTGATTGATCTATATCTTTTATATTTAGTATCAATTCTTTGTATTTTAATATATTCTCTCTGAGAATATTATATTGCTTATCATTTTTAAACATTACATATAATGTAGCAGGAAGTGGGTTTTCAATATCGAATTTTTTTAAATTTGTGATTAGTTCTGGTACTCTTTTTTCTAAAAATTGAAATGCATCTTCTTTGGAAGAAAAGATTACTTTTAATCATTGTCATTCTAATTCTTCTTTTAGTGTTATTATTTTTTTATATGTTATATTTTCTTCTCCTGGAGTATCTTTGATATAGAAATATATTCATAATTTTTCTCTTAGATCATCAGATAAATTAGATGTATATATAGATAAAGATAGAAATATATTTAGAAGAAATAATAAAAATCAGATTAAAAATCATATTCAAAATAACCATTTTCAATATGTGTCAAAAATTGTTTTTACTTCTTGTTTTGTTAGTTTAGAAATTTTTTTTCCAATCATTTTGTTTTTTATGTTTTAAATATGGCTTGTGTTTTTATAAATCTTTCCAATAAAGTAATTTTTTTATCATAATAAGTTATCTCTTTATCTATTGTTTGTAATTTTCCATGATTTCTATAATAGTATTCTATCATGCTTTTGGCTTTTGAATACTTACGTTCTAATATATATAATTCTATTAGATTGTAAATCACTTCAGCATCTTTGTTGTTTAAAGTAAAAGAATCTTTTAATAATCATAATCATTTTTCTCTATTTCAATACCGATATTCACATAAACCATAACATCTCATTATTTCATGATTTTCAGCTTTAGTTAATTCCAAAGCTTTTTGTAAATACTTTTTTGCTTCTAATCGATGATTTTTCTCCATTTCTAATATTCATTTTATATATAATCCCAAAGGATCTTCATTATTTTTTTTTGCATTTAGAAAATCTATCGCTTTTCATGCTTTTGAAATTTCTCCTTTTCTATATTGAATGTCTGCTACTTGTAGTAGTGCTTCTTCATTGTTTGGATCTCTAAATAGAATACTATTTATCTTATTGATAGCATCGTCAAATTTTCATAATTCCTTTAATTTTTCTATTTCATCTATCAATGATTGTGGAGTATAATTCATAAATCGTACTTATTTGTAAAAACTTGCTTTCCTAATCTTATTTAAAAGGAATTTACATTACAAATTTTGTTTTATTATAGCAAAAAATTAGCTTTACATTGCATAAAATATGTTATAAATATGTTATAAATCTGAATTTTTTCTATTTTTCTTCTGTTATTTCTGGTTTCGGATCAGATTTTTCAGAAATTTCTTCTGATTTATTGTTTGAATTTTCATCTGTTTCTAATAATTGTTTTTGATTTAATCTTTCTTCTTCTTTTTGAGCTTTTTTTCTTTCTTCTTTATATTTCATATTTTCATCTTTTTCTTCTCGTGGTCTGTATATAATATCTATTTGTTTATCAACCATTTTATGTAATGGTGTCTCAGGTTCGTCTAAACGAATATCATTTGAGTGTAAAGTTTTAATTTCTCAATCGGAAAATCTAATTCTGATTGCTCCTTCTATTATAGATATTCCTCCTTCTAATTTTGAATTACCAGTCATTACTATTTGTCACTTTCTAGCTCTTTTCCATATTTTTAGATCTTCTAGATTTAATAATTTTCAATCCTTGTTTGAATGTATTAGTATAAATGGTTCATCTTTGTGTAAAAACATATTTACTACTTTATCTCATTCTTGTAATTCTATTGCTTTTACTCATCATGCTGTCTTTCACATTGGTCTAATACCATCATTTGGGAATACGTTCATTCGTCATTGTTCAGTTAGTATACATATATTATCTCAAGGATTTGTAGCTTCTACTTTTAATATACGTTCTTTGTCAGCTAGATTCATTATTTTTGTGGGAAATTTTCTGAATGATAATACCAATTCTTTTTTAATCTTTTTGATACTGTTAGAATTTGTAAATAATACTAGATTTTCATAATCGAAATGTAATGTTTTTGCAAATACTATTTTTCATTTTAATCAAAAATGTTCATTTATATTCAATGAATTTTTAGCCATAGTAAATTGTCATAGATCTTTTAATCTTTGAACTACTAGTTCTCATATATCGGTAATTACTATTAATTTATCTTGATTGTGAGTATATATAAGTTCTAATGTTTCATCTGGTATGATTTGTATTCTTGATTGATATAAGACTCTAATAGAATGATCGTTTCATATCCAAACTATAACATCTTCTTTTACTTTATCAGCGGCATCTTGTAGAGCCTTGAAACTTCCACTAAGATTGTAGACGCTTAGATCATTGGATACTTTGGTTTTTCTTTCATCTCAGTATTTCTTTTTCATATAATTGAACTCCTCTATTATTACTCAATCTAATTTAATTGGATCATTTATTATTCATTGTAAATATTCTATAAGTTTCTTTTTTTCTTCTATTTCTTCTGCTATTTTTTGTATTTCTAATCAAACAAGAGATTGTAATCTCATTAATAGAATATACTCAGCTTGTGCTTCTGAAAACTCAAATTTATCAATTAAATTTTGTTTAGCGTCTGCTTTTGTATCAGATTTTTTGATTGTATCAATTACTTCATCTATTATATCTATAGCTTTTTTTAGTCATTCTAATATGTGTAATCTATTTTGAGCTTTATTTAATTGGAAAACTGATCTGCGGTATACTACTAGTCTTCTAAAGACTACATATTCCATCAATAAATCTTTGATATTTAACAATCTTGGTTGAATTCATCATTCTATCAAAGAAACATTATTGAAATTGAAATTACATTGTAAATCTGTGAACTTATATAATTGTAGTAAAATATCTTGTGGTTCTATTCATTTTCTTAGATATATAGCTATTCTAATAATGTTTTTATTACTTTCATCTCTTATATCTACTATTCAATCTATTTTTTTATCAACTACTAATTCTCATATTTTTGATACTAATGTAGCTTTGTTTACAAGATATGGTATTTCGTCTATTATAATAGCTTCTGCTCCATGATGATCTTCAGTATGAGTTGTACCACGCATAACTACTCATCATTTTCATTTTTTATAAACTTCTTTTATATTAGCTGAATCATAAATAGTTCATCAAGTAGGAAAATCTGGTCATTTAATTATTTCCATAATTTCATCTATTGAAACTTCTTGTATTGTTCAGTCTTCTAATTTTACTCATTCTTTTTGAAGTAATAATAAACATGCATCCAAAACTTCATTTAGATTGTGAGGCGCCATATTAGTAGCCATACCTACAGCAATACCCATTGTACCATTACATAGATGATTTGGGAATTTTGTTGGTACCATTATTGGCTCTTTGAGAGATCAATCAAAATTTTCTCTTCGATCAACGGTATCTTGTTCTATATCTGCTAACATTTCTTGTGCTATTTCGGTAAGTCTTGCTTCTGTATACCTCATAGCAGCAGCAGAATCTCAGTCTATCGATCAAAAATTACCCTGTCAATCAACAAGTGGATATCTAAATGATCGTGGTTGAGCCATACGAACCATGGCTTCATATATACTACTATCTCAGTGAGGATGATATTTTCACATTACTTCTCAAACTATTCTAGCTGATTTTTTATGTTTTTGATTGTGAAAATTATTCATCTGATACATAGCAAAAAGGATTCTTCTAAGTACAGGTTTGAATCAATCTCTTGTATCTGGTAATGCACGTGAAACTATTACAGACATCGCATAGTCGATATAAGATTGAGTTATTTCTTTTTCCATTGAATGTAAATTTACTGTTCATGAAAATAAGTTTTCCTTTTCAGACATATATTTCTTTAATAAATTAAATCAAAAAAAAACGTTAGTCTCTCGACTAATTAAATATATAAAATTTAAAGCTGAATGCAATATAAACTTAAACTAAGCATCGAGAAATATCAATAAATATTGATAATAATAAAAAATTGTCTGCATGAGTTACATACAGACAATTAGTTTTTTAATATCTTTTTGAAGACCTTGCAGACTTCTTGGAGAAACCCCCTTCTCTAGCCCAACCATTTCCGTTAACATCCACGGATACGGTCGCAAACCACGCTCCTGCTTTTATTTGTGTCGCGGAGATAGAATAAAATTTTATAAATTTTTATAACCTGTGCTTTACCTCATGATGGCCTCCTTTTCTGGCAAAATTTAAAGTTAAACAATACAAAATCTTTTATTTACATCTATCTTATAATTATTTACTATTAAATGTCAATAGATTTTTAAATTAAATTTTATAACAAAAAAGGAGGGGACTAGAAATGGTCCACCTCCTGAATTTTGGCTGTAAGTCACAGTTAATTTAACTGATAAGCCACGGCTCACACAGAGCCTGTTGGATTGATGCAGCAATAGCTGCTTTTAGAAATTGAAATAAAAGACTTTTAGTCTTGATCTGTAAACTAATCCTATCACGGTACCAATTTTCAATTTGGTGCGTACCTTTTGCTAGTATAACGAGTGGGAATTACAATTTACAGATACTAAATTTCAATTTATATGGTTGCAGTACTGCAAAGAACATACCCCATTCTTTCATGGGGGTATTAAAATACATATTTAAATTAATAAATCAATAGTATTTTTAACTAATTCCAGGAACTGGGAATTGTAAAGCAAATTCTTTTACTTGTGACTTAATGTCTTGGAGTCTATTTTCAAAACCCTCTTGATCTCCATTCATAAGGGAGACTAGTTTTAATGCTTCATCCATAAATTGAACTATTTGTTTAGTTTCAGCTTCTTTGATTCATCTAGTAGTCATAGCTGGCATTCAAATTCTGAGTCAAGAAGGTTTAAATGGTGGATTGGGATCGTCAGGGATGGTAGATTTAGATGTTGAAATTCAGATTTTATCTAGAGTTTCCTCTGCTATTCTTCAGTCTAATCAAGTTCAAGAAAAATCTACTACTACCATATGATTATCAGTTCATCATGTTACAAGCTTGTATCATTTGGATAATAATTCTTGGGCTAGTATTTGGGCATTTGATAGAGTCTGTTTTGCATAAGATTTGAATTCATCTGTAGATGCTTCATGCAGAGCTGTTGCGATTGCACAGATTGTATTCATATGTGGGCCACCTTGCATACCAGGAAATACTGCTCTATCGATTCTAGTTGGTATATTTTCTATAGTATCTTCTGGTTTTTTGAGTGGATTGGAAACTATTCATTTACTAAGTATAAGTGCTCATCTAGGTCATCTAAGTGATTTATGTGTAGTAGTCATAGCTACATGAAATCCATAATCAAAAGGATTTTTGAGTACTCATCATGCTATGAGTCATCATATATGTGAGACATCAGCAAAACATATTGCTCATACCTCGTTTGCTATTTCTACAAATTTTGCATAATCGAGTTCTCTAGGATAAGCCGAAAATCATGCAAGAATAATTTTGGGTTTGTATTCATGTGCTAATGAGCGAATTTTATCAAAATCTATTGTTCAATCAGAATTAGTTTTGTATCTCTGGAAATTAAATATCTTGGAAAAAAATGTAACTGGAGCTCCATGGGTAAGGTGTCATCCATGTGATAGATCCATTCATAAAATAGTATCTCAAGGACTCATCAATGCTGAATACACACAAAGATTAGCTGCTGCTCAAGATAGAGCTTGTACGTTTGCATGATCAGATTTGAATATTGATTTTGCTCTATCGATAGCTAATTGCTCTATAATATCGGTATTTTCTTGTCATCAGTAATATCTTCTTCCAGGGAATCATTCACTATATTTATTTGCAAAATGTGATGATTGTACCTCTAAGACAGCTGGTGATTGATAATTTTCACTAGCTATAAGTTCCATTCATTCACTTTGTCTCTTTTGTTCAGCTAGTATTGCTGCATAAATTTCAGGATCTGTGTTTTGGATACTTTGCATGATTTTTGATTTTAAGTTCTAAATTTTGAATACTTTATAGATATTTTATTCTTCCTATCAAGGGAAGAAAATTTGACTTTAAATTAATAGTGTTTATAATCGTATGGTATTTAATGTTTTGTTTAAAATAAAATGTTTGATTGAAAATTTATTATAAAGAACAAACCTGTCTGTAAAAAGCAAAAATGGCTTAACTATTGTGGTATGTTTACAATAAAAGCTGTCGTAGAGACTTATAAAGAAGATATTAGAAAAAATTTTCAAGCATATTCTGGATCACGATGGAATAAATTATGTTGATTTATAATGCCATGGTGAGTTGTGAAGGTTTTGAGAAAATATTGATTTATGTCTCAAATATGATTTTGTAGATATAAAATTTATGCTAAAAAAATTGAATTTATAAAAAACAAAATAAAAGAATGATATCCTCTAATATTAGTAATATGACATGCATATGGAAAAGATACCAGTAAGTTTTCATTATGGAAGGCTTTGTTTTTACAACATTATCTGAGTGTATGGTGATATGATGATAAAAAGAGGGTTTTTTATGTTTATGACTCTGGAAGACATGTAGAAAAACAAAGGGTACCTGTTGGTAATCTAAGTATAGCTTATGATGACTTGATAAAATGTCGATGATTTGGATGATGGGGATTGTTGTGAAATATCTATATCAAAAATAGATTGAGAAATATTTAGTTTTTATATTTTATAATGATTGTTAATCAACTAGAAAGAAAGGGAAATCTTTATCCTAAAGAGTATGATAAGATATTAAGTAAGGATATTTTTGATACTCTTTCAGATTTAGAAAAGGAAGAAATATTGAAACAGATTGAAGAAATAGAATCAGATTTTAATTGAGACGGTGGTATAAAAATTCGTGTAAGACCCTGAATGATAAATTTTTTGCGCAAACTTTTGAAAGTAGATAGTTTTAAATGATGAGCTTTTTTTGGAAATGTTATATATTTGAGTCATCCTGACGATCTTTTTAATAGAGAATTAATTACACATGAATCAACACATTTAAAACAGCAACAAGAATTATCTCCTATTAAATTAATTTGATTTATTAAACGGCTTTTGATATGTGCGAAAGATATGAAAAAATACAAAGAAGAAAATTGAAATCATAAATATATTAATTATGAAGCTACTACAATGATACCAACTGAACTTGAAGCATATGGAAATCAATGAGATTATATGCATCTTTGAAATAGAAAATTTATGGAATATGCTAGTACAGATTCACAAAAAATAATGAAAAAAATTGAAACTAGAGATTACCATAAATTTAAGAAAAATTTCAATTTAACAAGAGATATGTGGAAATTAGAAGAAATAATGAATAAAACAAAAGATACTGAATGGGAAATGATGCGGGTTTTTAATGATTTGGATAGAGTCTCAGAATTGGTAAAAGTAGAAAAAGTACTTAAGATTAAATTAGATTTATTGAAAAATCCTGAAGATAAAAATTTATACATAGAATTTTTGAAACTAAAGACTGATATTGATCGAGAATTATTTAAATTCAATATAATAACTTATTTAGAAGATGATTTTTCTGATCAAGTGGTTTTGGAGGAAAAATTAGAAGAGATCAGAAAAAACATAACTAAATATAGAAGAGAATCTACTATTATATGGTTGGAACCTAAAGATTGATCGAGTAAATGAATAGAAATAGCTATTTGAAAATAATTAATCTCATATAAGATCTAATATTTCATCGACATGTTTTCTGTCACTAGATAATTTAGGGACTTTGAATTGTCATCAGAGTCTGTTTTTTGATTTCATTCGATTATAGAAAGTTCATTGCGGAACAGCGTGTACTATATTTTTTCACAATACTTTGGTATCATGTCTTTCATCAAAATAGTATGAATTAACATTACATAATTCTTGATCTAATGTAGATTCAAATTCTTTTATGTTTGTTGGCATTTGGGTGAATTCTACAATCCATTCATAACATCATCTGACACTTCATCATGTATAAGTCAGTGGAGCTACTGTATAATCCGTAGCTATTGTATTTGTAAGTTTACATGTTTCCATCAAAGCTTTGTCGGTATAGTTGGAAGTAACACACTCACCTACTACATCTATATAATATTTAGTTCTTCATGAAACTTTGATTCTTCGTGGTTTGATACTAGTAAATACAATAGTGTCTCATAATACATATCTTCGTAGTCAGGAATTATTTGTTATCATTATTACGTAATTTCTATCTACTTCTATTTCAGCTAGAGTTAGTACTGTAGGATTGGTTTTTCAATATTCTTCGAATGGTATAAATTCATAAAAAACTCAATGATATGTAAGTAATAGCATATCGTCTGATTTGTTTTGATCTTGAACAGCAAAATATCATTCTGAGGCATTATATACCTGATAATATTTCATTTTTTTGGATGGCATCAAATCATGAAATTGAGATCGATATAAATCCATAGACATACCTCATCGATAGAATAATTCTAATTTTGGCCAAACTTCTAATATGTTCTTTTTGCCAGTGTATTCCAAAACTTTATAAAGAAAATTTGATCACCATGATGGTTGTCAGTTTAGAAATGTTATATTTTTTTTAACTGCTTCCTCTATCATTATTTGTGATTTTTCTTCTCGATTTTCCATATAAGAAATTTCTGGCCTAGGCTCTCTAAAATGTTGTCATATCCATGGTGCTTCTTTTTGTAAGATCGCTGAAATAAATCCAACATTGGATTCTCATGTGTATGGATTTTTACCAAAGCTACCTCCAATAACTAATCATTTTCATTTAAAAAACTGACTTCTAGGGTTGTTTTTTACAAAAAGACTAAGAGTTTCCATTCCTCCTTTGAAATGAGATTTTCTAAGATTATCTTTGGTAATAGGAATATACTTAGCTGTTCATCAAGTGGTTCATGATGAAGTAGCAAACCAATCTATTTTTCCAGGATATGTAATGTCTTTTTCTCATTTGAGCATATATGTTATTCGTGGTTCTAGATCTTTATAGTGAGATATTGGTACTTGATTTTGATAGTCCTTGATAGTTTTGATATTTTCATATCAATATTTTCTTCACCAAACTGTATCCTTACATCTTTTGATTAATCAGAAAATAATTTTCTCCTGATTTTTTATGGATTGTTGATGTATATGAGAATGTAATATTAGATATGATTTGATAACTTTATTTATTACGCGACTTGGCATTAATAAATATTAAAACATTAAAATCTGAAAGAGATTTGTGCAGGTTAGTTTTTAGTTAATGATGTTTTAAATGCAAGAATAAAAGCATTGCTTTTTGTTTTAGTTTGTATATTTGTTTTTTGTGTGCTGTTTACTTTATAATGTATTATATGTCTTATAGCTTTTATACAACGACACAAAAGGCTTGGAGTTGAATGATTGAATCTATCAAAAAAGCTAAAAAGTCTATATATATAGAAATGTATATATTTTTGGATGATACATGATCTAGTCATGATTTTATATGAGAAATTAAAAATAAGTTAAAAGAATGATTAGAAGTAATTATTGTTGTTGATATTGTGTGAAGTTTTTTTTTAAAAAAAAATACTATTCAACAATTGCGTGATTTGGGAGCAGAAATATGTTTTTTTAGTCATTTTTTGCGTCGTACTCATCGTAAAATATTGATAATAGATCAGAAAATTGCTTTTTTGTGATGAGTAAATGTAAAACGATGAAGCAAAGATTGGCATGATTTGCAAATAAAATTTAGTTGATGATTTTTGTTGAACCCATTATTAAAATCATTTTCTTATACATATAAGATGGCTGGTTGAAAAAACGAAAAGATATTAGATATAAACCAAAAATCTTTTATAAAAAAAATGAAATCTTGGATAGTAGAGAATCGATGAAGAAAAGATAATATATATCATTTAAATAACTACTATAGAGATAAGATTTTTAATGCTAAAAAAACTATAACTGTTGTTACTCCATATTTAGTTCCCCCACGTTGGATGATAGCTTTGTTGGATGCAGCTGTATATCGTGGTGTAAATATAAGTTTTATTATACCCAAAGATACTGATATAAAAATTATAAATCATATAAATTATTATTATGCTAAAAGACTTCGAAATCTTTGAATTAAATTTTATTTTACAAAAAAAATGAATCACGCTAAGCTTATGATAATAGATTGAAACGAAGCAATTGTTTGATCTCAAAATATTGATTTTTTATCATTTGATATGAATGCAGAAATTTGAGTTTTTTTTCAAGATAAAAAAGCTATAAAAAATATTGAGATTATAATTAATGATTGGATAAAAAAATCAGAAGTTTGTATACCAGATAAAAATTATTTGGGGATTTGGAGTAATATATTTAAATTTTTTTTGAAACTATTTTCTCCTATTTTGTAAATTTCTCTTTAAATCTTTTGTAAAAACCGTAAAAACTGTAAATACTGTAAATAGTTATTTTAAATTATTTTTTTATGATAAATGAGATATAGTGAAATTCTATTAAAAAAATTTATTTCTGTAGATGATAGTCCAGAAAACATTGCTGATAAATTGATATTAAAGACTTGTGAAATAGAAGAGATTGAAAATAGAAAAATTTCTGATTCTATTGTAATATGATATGTGAACAAATGTTACAAACATCCAGATGCAGATAAACTTAATGTATGTGAAGTGGATTGTGGAGATGAATGAGAATATCAAATTATTTGTGGATGATCCAATGTAAGAGAATGAATTTTTGTCCCTACTGCTCTACCTGGAACTGTTTTTGAAAAAGCTGGAATAACTATAGAGAAAAGAAATATGAGATGAATAGAATCCAATGGAATGATATGTTCAAAACAAGAATTATGAATAAATGAGGATATAGAGTTACATTCTATACGAGATTTAGTTGAAGATTTTGATGATGTAAATGAAAAAGATTTATGAATAGCTTTGAATAAAAAATATCCATGGTTGGAAAGTTATACTTTTGATGTAGATAATAAATGATTGACTAATAGACCTGATCTGACATGACATTTTGGAACTGCCATAGAATTGAATGCTATGTATTCTGAAATTTGAAATGTGAAATGAAAAATGTGAAATGAGAAAATATCATTCAATAAAATTAAAGATTATATGAAGCAATTTACAGATCAAAATATTTTTGAGATATTAGATAATAGTAAAAAATCAGAAAGAAAAGTAATTTGAGAATCTGATTCATTAAATACATATATATTATTGGAATTGAATAATATTCAAATAAAAAAATCAGATTTTTTTACTAGATTACAAATGATAGATTTATGATCTAATCCTATCAATAATCGAGTAGATTTTTCTAATTTATTTATGAATATTAGCTGACAACCTATACATTTTTTTGATGCTACTAAGGTAGATGGTGATATAATAATTAGAAATGCTAATGATGGTGAAAAATTTGTAGATCTATTTGAGAAAGAACATGAATTGAAATCTAGTGATCTTG
Organism: Candidatus Altimarinota bacterium; assembly: GCA_021734475.1. Taxonomy (GTDB): domain Bacteria; phylum Patescibacteriota; class Gracilibacteria; order Absconditabacterales; family Absconditicoccaceae; genus UBA6263. The sequence continues at coordinate 190,556 of JAIPIU010000001.1, read as the reverse complement.
TAATAGCAGATAAGAAAAAAATATTAGCTCTTGCATGAGTTGTTTGAGGTTTGGATAGTTGAGTAAATGAAAATACAAAAAATATTATTGTAGAGATTGCTAATTTTGATCCAGTATCTGTTAGAAAAACATGAACGAGACTCGGTCTAAGAACTGATGCAGAGCTTAGATATGAAAAAAATATTAATCCATTATTTAGCCTTTATTGTTTGATTCTGTTTTTGGATGAATTGAAATATTATTCCAAAGATTTATGAAGTTTTGATATGTGATGATTGGATTATTATATTAGTAATAAGCTAAAAGAAAAAAGTAAAAAACTCAAAGAAGTAAAAATAGATTATAAAAAAATGGAAAAATTTATTTTTGGTAAAGAAATAGAAAATTTTGAAAATGATGCAAAAAAAGTACTTGAAGGATTGGGATTTATAGTAAATCAAGATAATCTTGTAGTTCCTATTTGGAGGTCTCCTGATGACATTAATATTAGTGAAGATATTTATGAAGAAGTAGCGAGAATATATGGTTATGAAACAATAGAAAATTCCCCTCTAATGACTGAGGTAAATAATGTAGAATATAGCTGATATGTATGACTTCAAAGAAAATTAGAAGATATAGCAGTAAAAAATCTGAATTTTGATCAAGTAGAAACTTATCCATGGATATCTGATAAAACTGTATCATTATTTAACATAGATAAAAATAATTTGTATTCATTACAAAATCCAGTTGTTCCTGATGCTCCATATATGAGAGATAGTTTGGTTTATAATTTATTATCTTTGGGAGCTAAAAATTCTAAGTTTTTCGATGAATTTAGAATGTTTGATATAGGAAGGGTGCGAAAGAAAAATAAGATTCCGGCTGCAAACAACAACGCCGGAATGACAAGCAATGATGAAAAATATGCATCGTCATTTGTATGAGAAAGTGGAGAAATTGGTATGATGATATTTAAAAAAGATATTAAAGATCGAAGTAATGATCCTATATTGGATGCAAAGAGTTTTGTTGATATTATATTAAAAGAACTTTGAATAAATGTAAAATTAGTTTATGAAAAAACTTCCAATAGTTCTTATCATCCAAATAAACAATCTGATATACTCTATCGAGTAGGAAAAGAAAAGAAAAAAATCTGATTTGTATGAGCTTTACATCCAGTGATTTTAAAATCACAGAAAGTTTCTGAAAATGCATGATTGGTATATATTTCTTTGAGTTTGGATATGTTATTGGAATTAATATCAAATATAGGAGAAATAAATTATACTTATGAAACTTTGCAAGATCAGATAGTTTATAGAGATCTTTGTTTTGTGACTGATATAAATAAAGACTTTGGTGAAATATTGGATGCTGTCAAAGCTATAAAAGAAATATGAGATATAGAAGTTTTTGACCTATATAAATGAACTAATCTCCCTGAATGAAAAAAATCCATAGCATTTAAGATGAAGATATTAGGAGAAAATATGACTACAGAACAGATAAATGAAGTAATGAACAAAGCTATAAAAGCTGTAGAAAAGGTATGAGCTACTTTAAGATCTTAAAATAATACAATATAAAAAAAATGGAGAATAAAAACTCTCCATTTTTGTTTTTTGAAATATTATTTCTTAGTTAACTCTTGATAAATAATATCAAGATAAGGATTATCTATCCTTCTTTTTTTGATAATCCCTAATTGGCATTTGGACATTAGTCCTGATTTAAATCCAAGAAAACAAACAAATGCTTCATCTACCAACTCAGGAAATCCTGAGAAAGAAAATATGAAGTTTTTGTTAATTAATACTGCTCCACCCCAATGGCCCCAGTTTTCGATTCTTCCTTTTTCTATAATCACTGTTGATTCGGGGTTTCTGGATTCATAACTAGTTAAATGACCAGTAGTAAGATTTCTTTTTAATCGAGAGGCTTTTTCTGTCGAAAGGCAACGATATTTCTCTTTTTTTTCTGCTAAAATGCTATTTAGCTTTTTTGAAATAACTGTGTTGTTTTCGTCAAGATACTGAATAGTGAAATAGCCTCCATTTTTTCCATCTAAAGCATCTTTACCGATAATTTTAGTGAAAAGTTTTAGAAGAACTTCTAATGAACCATTGTTCATCAAATCTTGAATTCTTTCTTTGTTTGTCATAAAATTTCCTTTTATTTTGTTTTTACTGTTGTGGAATTCCACTTATAAAGGCTATTAGCCAGATACACCAGGCAAATACAGAAAATTTTGTAAAATATTCTTCGTATCTTCCAATTTTTCTGATCGAAAGAATTGCCCAGATGAGATGCAAGAACATGATTATCAATGCTAGATAACCACATATGGAATGTAGAGCTAAAGAAAACTTATGTTCTGCTACAGAGAACATTATAGATGTACCTATCAAATCGCAAATAAAACCTGAAGCAAAAGTAAGTACAATCCACAATTGAAGTTTCTTTTTAATCTTTTCTGTCCATACAGCTGTAGTATAAAGTACTAGAGCTAGCGTAATAAATATTATTCCAACACTTATCATAATTTTCTATTTTAGATTTTGTTTTTCATATTCTAGATTTTCTTTTACCTGATTTCAATACTTATTTTGGAAATAAGGAGTATGATAGATGTTTTCTCTATTAGAAAAATCTTCAAGAAATGCTAGTCTTCATTGATTAAATTTTACATTTGTTAATCAGGGAATATTCCTTTTATATTCCTCTCTTATATTGGAGATATATCTTTTATAGAATTTGTTATCTTTTCATAATATTGCAAGATCGATATCTATGATAATTTTTTCGTCCATTGTTTGTGGTACTTTATCGTGTTTCGTCATCATAATCAAATGTTTTACTTGGGCTATAAAATTAGCATCATATCATAAATTGCTTAGATATTTATCAGCTAATTCTGCGCTTTTTTCTTCATTATCACTTGCTCATGGTATATAAACAATATCATGAAAAATAATTGCTAGCTCTAGAGCATCAGGATTTTCTGATATATTTCTGATTTCATAAAAATCATTTAAACATGATATTATATGTAATCGATGATGATAAAAGTTTTCATTTTGAAAATAAAGACTCTGAATATCTTTAAATATTTTATCATAATCTCATTGGATGTTATTCCTTTTTAGTAGTCATTTGACACGTAATCATCAGTCTATATCTGATGCTATAAGAGTCTGAAAAAATAGTTCAGCAATCTGATCAGGATTTGTATTATTATAATTTTGATAATTTATCATTGTTCATCGATTGTCTTTTTTGATTCTTTCTTGGAGTAAAGATTTTTTCTTTTCTGTACTAAATTGACTTTCTATTCTTCTTTTTATCTGATCTGAGTCTAAATTATCTCTTTGATTTATTCTTTGTATTTGAGTCTTTTCGTCAGTTTCAACTATGATTGTATTATTGTTTGTGCGATATGTACTATCTGCTTCTATAAGTAATGCTGCATTTATTAAATGTAGTCATGAGGATTTGTATCATAATCTTTCAAATCTGACCGCTATTGCAGTCTGCATAAGTTCGTTTAATTTTTCTCTTTTAGAAGAATCTTCAAAAATAATTTTTCACAAGGCTTTTCTATTTATAAAATTATTAGATAATCTCACTTCTTCTCAAAACTCTTTTATTATCTTTTCTCTAGTACTCACATATATTGGTTCTTGTAATTCTCATAATATTTCGTGTCATATTTTATCCATTTCTATATTTGTTGTAGCTACGCCAAAGGTATTTCAAAACTGGACAAGTTGGTTTGCTATATATGATTTTCATGATCAGATTTCTCATGTTATACCCACACTATAATATCAATTCATTTTAGCCTCCATTGCTTGTTTTACATTTAATCTTACAAATTCATGTATTTTTCAATTTTCTTTTAGTATTACTTTTGCTGTACTAGAACTGATATGTTCTTTATCTGGACTACAGAAAAGACAAGCTATATCTATTGGCATTTTTTGTGTTTTGAGAGCAAGGAAAAGTTGTTTCTCTGCTTCCATATCTGTTGTATTTCTAATTCATCTAATTATTAGATCAACATTTTGTTCTGTAGCAAAGGTAGATAGTAATCATTTGAAATCTACTACCTCTACGTTTAATATATCTAATAGAGCATCTTTTGCCATTTCTCTTCTTTCTTGTAAAGAAAAAAAATGCTTTTTATCTGGATTAACTCAAATTCATACTATTACTTTATCATATTTAGGAGCTATTCTTTTTATGATATCTTCATGACCATAGGTTATTGGATCTCAAGAAAAAGCATATAGAGCTATAGATTCTTTTGAATTCATATAAAAAAATAACAAGATAAATCAATATCTTATACTTATTTAGTAATTAATGTCAATATTAACTAGGAATTGATTTATTTGAGATCTGGAATCAGAAAATTTTAACGTATAAAAATATATTATTTATCTTTTAAATTTCTTAAAAATAATTTTCTGTGAATGTCGGATATTCAATATTTCTTGATATTATTGTAATGAAGTTTTGTCCCATATCATTTATGAATATCAAATCAATATTGTGGGTATTTCTTATGTATTTTTTTCATCAAACAATCTCTAGATACTTTAGCAACAATAGAAGCCATAGAAATATAAGGAACTTTATCATCTCATTTGATAACGGTCTTGACTGGTATTTTTAGATCTTTTGAAAGTCAAAAATCTGTATTACCATCAATGATTAACTTTTGAAATTTTAAAAATATACCTGGATATTTCGTTTTACTCAATATGATCAGCTTTTTGAGTCAGGATTTGATTGCGAGATTGATTGATTTTGTGATTCAGTATTTATCTATTTGCTTTGGTGAAACTGATCATGTAATATAAATTAACTTTCACTGTGATTGTAATTTTTTAATTTCAATAAAACACTCCTCTCTTTTTTTTTCTGAGAGTTTTTTACTATCTTTGAAATTTTTTGTGGAAAATCTTTTGAGAGGGATAACTAGTCAAACATAAAGAGGTCATGCTAATGGTCATCTACCTGCTTCGTCTATATAAACTTTCATAAAAAAAATGTAAATACTGTAAATATTATAAATACTGTTTAGTGAAAATTAAATAAATTCAAATGGAAAATATTATTTAGAAAGATCCTATTTCGTTTCAAAATGAATCATAACAAAAAATATCTTTTCAAGTACATCTGAAGTATCAGTCTTGTGAAATTAAAAAGTCGTTTTTATTGAATGGGAATATTTTTGAAATCTGTTTATCATAAATAAAAAAATCTGAATCAGACTTACTTGGTAAATCTATTTTAAATCTTTTTGATATATTACTAGCTTCTTGATGGTTGAGTAGTTTTACTTTGAAAAAACAATGTTTTATCTCTCATTTTTGTGGCATAAAAATATTTTCTATTCAATCAGAAACTGATTCAACTATCTGAGACATTTCACTTTGAATATCTGTTTCTTTAAGATCATTATCTTCAAAAGTTTCTTTGTACATTGATAATATAAATTATAAAACTCTTCTAATTTCATCCATAGTAGTTTCTCAGTTTAATACTCTTATAATTCAATCTTCTTTGAGCGTTAAATATCAAGCTTGTCTTGCTATAGCATATAAATCAAGGGTGGATTTTCATTCTATAATAGCTCTTTTGATATCTTCTGTAATTTCAAAAGCTTCAACAACTGTAATTCTTCATATATATCATGTTTTGTTACATTTTTCACATCAAACAGCTTGAGTAGTTCTTCAATCAAATTCTAAATTCATTCATGCGTTGGATTCGTTTATTCTTTTTACAGATTCCATTATTTCTTCTTTTTCTCCATATGAAGCTTCTATTTTGATATTACAATGAGGACAAACTCTTCTAACTAATCTTTGACCAACTATTAAGTTTACAGATGGGGCTATCATATATAATTTTACTCACATATTTATTAGTCTAGATATTCATTCTATAGCAGAATTGGTATGAAGCGTAGTAAATACGAGATGTCATGTCAGAGCTGCATTTATTCAAATTTCTGCTGTTTCTTTTGATCTTATCTCTCATATTAAAATTATATCAGGATCATGTCTGAGTATTGCTTTGAGTCATAATTCATAAGTATATCATTTGGCACTATTTATTTGTGATTGTTGAATTCACGCTATTTGATATTCCACAGGATCTTCTAGTGTTATTATTTTCTTCTCTCAGTTATTTAAATAATTTAATATAGAATAAAGTGTTGTAGATTTACCTGATCATGTCGGTCAAGTAAATATAGTTACTCATGTATTTTTTAGAATATTTCTTTTGAGTGTATCATAATTTCTACCGCTAAATCATATTTCTTCAAATCACTTGATTCACATAGTAGCATCCAAAAATCTTATAACAGTTGATGGTAATTTTAAACTTGGTATTAAACTTACTCTGGCATCTATTTGTCTGGTTTTTCATTCTAGATCTATTGCTTCAAATGAAAATCTTCAGTCTTGTGGTATATAATCTACATTCAATTTTGCTCATGATAGAAACATTATTTTTTGTAGGTATTTTTCAAAATCATCTATAGTGAATTCTACTATTTTTTGTATTACTCAATCTATTCTGATTAACATTTCTACTTTATCCAATTCTGGTTGAAAATGTAGATCTGATGCTCATGTTTGAAAAGACAGTCTAATTACTTCTGTAATAAATTGTCATGGATCCATAGTAGATCTAGTGTCAAATAATTTTCTTATCATTTCTATGGCTGATTTTCATCATGCCTGTCTTTGTTCTTTAATATCTTTTTGTGTTTGAGCTCTTTCTTCTTCTAATTTATCATATCGTGTAAGAGCAAAATTAAATCATTCTATGGATGTATAGTGTTCTTGATGTTTAAATCATTTCTCTTCTAATGTACTCAATATTTTATTTAAACTTTTTGTAAAGTTATTAGTAGTAAGTATCTGTAATGTAGTGTTTTCTTTTGCAAAAATTAGAACCTGTATCCTTTCGGCAGTTTCTTTGTTTATAATTTTTAATTGACTAAAATCTGGCTGGATCTTTTGAATATCCTCCAATTCCAAAATAGTCTTGATTACTTCTTCTCACATAATGTATTAAAGTACTAAAAATTGATATTTTCAATACGTATAAATTATATTCAGAATTATAGTTTTTGCAAATTGCTGGCTTTGTATTTTAAAAGCTTTACTTGACTTTATACCTAAAATAAATATAAAATATATGTAAATATAAATAAAAATATTATTATGGATAAGAAGGGAAAGATTTTTTTATTAGTATGGGCTTTTGCAACATTTATTGTTATATGTGCTGCTTTATCTCCTAATCGGAATTTAAATTCTGATAGTATAAATAAATATGTACCACGAAATGGAATTAAATCTGTTTCTATTGTTGATGGAGATAGTGTTTTAGTTATATTTGTCGATGGTAAAAAAGCTCAAAAATTTAGTGATAAAGATTACCAAATTTGGTTAAAAAAAAGAAAGAAAACTTTTAGAGGTCAAAATTTAGAATAAGATTATAGCGGTCGTTTCGATCGCTTTTTTTAAATTGAAATTAAAAAACAAATTCGTAAATTGTAAAGGTATATAAATTACAATATTTAACTAACTCTTTGAAATGGCTTTAACTCCTGCTATGCAACAATATGTAGATATGAAGAAGCAATACAGTGACTGTATATTGTTTTTTCGTATGGGAGATTTTTATGAAACATTTTGGGAAGATGCAAAACTATGTAGTAAATTACTTGATATAGTACTTACTAGTAAAAATAAAAATGCTGAAAATCCTATCCCTATGGCAGGAATACCCTATCATAGCGCTGATAAATATGTAACTAAACTTGTAAAAAATGGCTATAAAATAGCTATTGCTGAACAAATTTCAGATCCTGTTCCATGAAAAATAGTAGAAAGAGAAGTAAGCGAAATTATAACTCCATGAACTTATATACAGGAAAATAGTAAAAATTATAATTATATACTGTGAATATATTTTCAAGTCCAAAAAGATATGAATAATTTTCATATTGCTCGATGAGATTTTTGAGTAGGAACATATCAAACCAAAAGTTTTAGAGATATAGGTCAGATGCAAAGATTTATATTATCTATCAAACCTATAGAAATTGTGGTAGATGTAGATTTTCCATCAAAAGATGAAATAATATGAAGTATAAAAAGATATCTACCAAGTCTAATATCAGTACATGATATACCAGTAAATACTGATCAATATGTAGCCAATCAATGTAATGTGCAAACTATTTCTAGTTATGGAAAAGCTTTGGAAGATGGTAGATTAAAAGTATTTGGATTACTTATTAGTTATCTAAAAAATACACAGAAAAAAAATCTGAATAATATTGTTCGTATATCTTTTCATAATCAAGATAGTCAGGTATTATTGGATGATATTACAAATAAAAATTTGGAAATCTTTGCTTCTAGTTATGAACAGAGTGAAAAATACAGCTTGATATGAATTTTGGATAAAAATAAGACCGCTGTATGATCTAGATGTTTGCGCTATATATTATGAAATCCTATAAATGATTTACATGAATTGAACTACCGCTTGGATAATATTCAGCATTATTTTGGTGATTTGGAAAAAGCTAAAAAAATTCATAATTTTTTGTGAGGAGTGAAAGATATATCTAAACTAGTAAGTAATATATTGTATAAGAAATTATTAGCGTCTAGTTTTGTGAAACTTAGACAAACATTAGAAATATTTTTTGCTAATTGATCTTTGATGAGAGATGAAATACTTAGACTTGGAATAGCAAAAGAATATTTTGATAATGTATCAAATTTATATCAATATCTTGTAGATTTAATAAAAAAAGATGATGATTTTAATGATGATATAAACTTTATTAATCAATGATACAATGAGGAAATCGATAAATTAAGTAAAGTAGCCTATCATTCTGATGAATTGCTTTTGGATTATCAGCAAGAACTTGTGAGATTAACATGAGTAAATAACATAAAATTGAAATATGTAATGAATCAGTGATATTTTATCGGTGTTACAAATAAGGATATTGAAACTTTTGAAAAAGCGCTTTGAAACTATAAACAAACCCCTCCCACCTCCCCTTCTCAGGGGAGCATAGATGAAGGGAAGTTTAATCTTGTGCGTAGAAATACTTTGAAATGAGAACAAAGATATATATCTGATTATCTAAGTAGTATAGAAACTAAAATTTTGGAAGCAAAGGAAGCTTTGAAAAAAAAGGAATTTGAATTACTAGAAGAAGCTAAAAATAAAATTACTAAAATCTCCGTAGCATTAAATGAATTTAATGAAAAAATATGATGGTTGGATATATTTACATCACAAGCCTTGTTAGCAAAAGAAAAAAACTATATTAGACCAGGATTTATAAATTGAAAAATTATGGAAATATTGGGATGAAGACATCCTGTAATAGAAGAATTTTTACCTCAAGATCAACAATTTATTCCCAATAATATTTCAATATCTAGTGATGATGATACAAAAGAAGAAGAATGATTTTTGCATATTATTACTTGACCAAATATGTGATGAAAATCTACATATTTACGTCAAAATGCATTGATAGTTTTGATGAGTCATTGTGGATTATTTGTACCAGCAAAAAAAGTGAATATGTGTTTGGTAGATTGAATATTCGCACGTATATGAAGTGGTGATATAATAGCCAAAAATCAATCAACCTTCATGACTGAGATGATAGAAGTTGCGAATATTTTGAATAACGCTAGCGACAAAAGTTTTGTAATTTTTGATGAACTAGGACGTGGAACTTCTACATATGATGGATTGGCTTTAACCAAAGCAATATTGGAATATATAGTAATGAATATTTGATCTAAAACATTGATTGCTACACATTATCATGAATTAATAGCTCTTGAAAATCATTTAGATTGAGTGAAGAATTTTTCTGTAAGTGTCTATGAAACCGATAAAGAAGTTGTTTTTATGAAGAAAATTGTGAAATGATGAGCTAGTAAAAGTTATGGACTAGATGTAGCAACTATAGCATGAATACCGAGAACTATAATAGATAGAGCTAGAGGTAATCTATGAGAATTAGAAAAAAAGAACGAAGAAAAAAAACAATGAAATGGATTTCGTAGTCCGACTTTACCATTATGAGCATTTAGTACTAGAGTTGATCCCCAACTTGAGAAAGTAAAAAGCATAGTGAAATGATTTGATATAGATAATATTACTCCCCTACAAGCTATGGATATATTAAATAAAATTAAGGAAGAACTAAGATAATTAGTAAACAATAAATAATATTTAATAATTAGAATAAATTAACTTTTATTGACTTTTGTTTTAAAATACATATAAATCATGGTATATAAAACAAAAAATAAAATTATGTTTAGATCTAGAAATCGAATTATTGGTGGCGTATGCGGAGGCATAGCCGAGGCATGGGGTATAAACCCTATAATTATAAGAACTCTTTGGGTAGCGTTAAGCTTACTTTATGGGACGGGTCTGCTTATTTATGCTATCTGTTGGATAGCAATACCATCTGAATAATTTTTATCGTATATAGCTCCTATTTTAGGAGATTTTTTCTTAATTGAATTTAGTTGAAAGTAGATAGTGAAAAGATACAAAGTGATTATTCTATTCTATTGAAGCTGGACTAATTACGTTTAGATTCCGGCTGCAACAAAAATCGCCGGAATGACTTGTAGTGTATTTTATACTTAATAAATAAAAATGAATCAGATTTTAATTTGGTATTTTGTATTGATAAATATAGTTACTTTTGTTGTTCGATGATTAGATAAATGGAAAGCTAGAAAAGCTAAATGGAGAATTAGTGAAAAATTATTATTTATCTTAACACTTATTGGTTGATTTTTGTGAGCATTGATATGAATGCAATTATTTCGTCATAAAACAATTAAGTGAAAATTTTTAACTTGATTTTGGTTGATTATATTTTTGTGGATAGTATTGGCTATTGTTGTATTGTTTAATATATAGCAGATATTGACTTTATTATATATCTTGTATTTTTAAGTAATTTAACTATATTATTTTTGTAAAAATAAAAATAAAATAAATTAGTATGAAAAAAATTAGATTAACTGCAGCCCAAATGGCTGTTTTATTTTTAATTCATGATACCTATCATTTAGGGTTTGAAGCTGAAGATCAGGTAAATAAGGTTAAGAAACAATTTGATGGTAAACTTCCTGATGTTTGTGATGAAGAATTTGAACTTTTTATACCTATTGAACAATCTGATGATCTTTTGAATAGTATTGAGGAGTTTCTAAGTGATGATGAAAACAAAGAAAATGAAAATCATTTAGAAGCAATTAAATCATTTCATGAAGAATTAAAGAAACTTATTGAATCAGCAGAGAATCTGTTTTCCAAGACATTGTTTATTTTAGGTGAATTTAAATTATCGCCAGAATTAACAGCAAAATTAAATCAAAATCATGTTGATGTAATATCTGTTGATGATTTGGAGAAAGTAAAATTAATAATTAGTTCAAAAACTAATGAATATCCACACATTGATTTTGATTTTGTGTTGATAGTATCCAAAGATGTTAATTTACTAACCGTAAAAGAAATTCTTTCTTTCTTGGATAGTGTAACAGACTACACCATTCCTACCTATCAAATTGGAGAAGATTCAAATGAAGAAGAGAGTGTTATTGAACACTTTATATCTTCTGAAGATGAAATTGACTGGGAAGAACTTGATGTGTATCTGGATGAATAGTATTAGTAATGATTAGGAAGTCTTTTTTAGGCTTCCTTTTTTTAAAAAAATCTGGATTATAAACCCAGATATATTTAGATTAATTTTCTCCAAAATGTTTTTCGAATAATTCTTTAAGTTTAGTTCTTCTTTCTTCATTCAATGTTCCATTCATAGCATTAACATGTGTAGTAATGCTATTTCGTAAAGAATTAAAAGATGAATCGTACTCAGCTAACTTTTTTGCCTGTTTTTTTAGACGCATTACATCAGCTTTGTAAATAGTCTTTTGCTTTAAGATTTTAGCTAAGTTTTTTTTTAATGTTTGCTTTAATTGTTCAATATGATTCATATAATATATGTATTTGTTTTGATTAATATATAAATTTAGAAATAAATGTCAATAAAAAAGCCGTCCAAGCACAATATTTATACCGATTGTTTTAGAAATCATAAACTTTTCATTATATTCAAAGTTGATGCATCTAAAATCATCGGTATAATTTCGACATCATAAAAACTTTCAGAAACTTTCAAGTTTTTATTGTGTCTCAATTAGCTGACGGCGGTCTTGGATAATAATCCAAAGATCTGAGCTTTCCCTTAGCATCTTTTGATATAAATCTTAATGCTCTATTAAGCAATTGTTTTTTAAAGAAAAAATATTATATTTCAATCAGTTTTAAATTATTCTTTTGTAAATGTTATATTTTATACCTACTCCTATCTGAAATAAAGATGATATTACAGTTCGTGCTTTGAATCTATTTAAAGAGCTTAAATATCTAATATGCGAGGATACTAGGACTACTATGAAACTTCTTGCTATGTATGAAATAGATTACAAAGATAAACAATTTTTGTCATTAACTAGTTTTACTAGTCAGTGAAAACTAAATCATTATTTAAATATATTAAAAGAAAACGATATATGACTTGTATCTGAAGCTGGAACACCTGGACTTTCTGATCCATGAAAATCTATGATAAAGCTATGTAATGAAAACTGAATCCCCTACTCTATATTACCTTGAGCTAATGCTTTAATTCCGGCTGTAGTATGAGCGTGATTTGATACATCAGAGTTTGTTTATTTATGATTTTTACCACAGAAGAAAGGGAGACAAACAGCTTTAAAAAATATTATAAATCCTCCTGTGCTTCGCACCACCCCTCCTTTAAAAAAGGAGGACAAAAAAATTCCTGTATTCTTTTATGAGTCTGTACATAGATTTGAGAAGTTACTGAAAGAGTTGAAAGAACTCTGATTTAATGGTCAGATTTCGGTTTCTAGAGAATTGAGTAAAATGTTTGAACAACAAATTACTTGAACTCTGGATGAAGTAATAAATCTCGTAAAAGAAAAAAAACTCCCAATTAAATGAGAGTTTGTGATATGATTAAAGAATTAATTATTTGATTTCTTTTTTGAGTTTAGCTTCTTTTCTTTTGTTATTATCTATTTCTATCATAGATAAAATTTCTTTTTGATGTTTTTTTGCTCATTCTAGTAGATGATAATTATTATAAATTCAGTGTTCATTATTTTCATCTCAGCTATATGACATAGTTTTTCAATCTATTTTCATAGTTACTCATACTGGTCGATCTTCTCAATTCTCTTGATGAAACATACTAGCATGCATATCATAAACGAAAACTTCTTTTCAATTTTTAATTAAATTTAATTTTACAAAAGATCAGCCATCTCATCGTACACTTTCTATTTTTAATTTTGTGTTTCATTGATTTATAGATCTATCTCATTGTTCAAATCAGATTTCATTCATATCTTTTACAAAATTTTGTACATCCTTTAATTTTTCTTTGTCTGATAATTTTTCTGGACTTTCTGATGGACGATTTAACATTTTAATAATTTTTTAAAAAATAAATTTTATTTTTTTCTTGCTTTGACATAAACAACATCACCTTCTTTTATACTTTTTGCTAATTTTCAATTAAATTTTACAATATTTAAATTACCAGCATTTGCGTATTTATCTCAATTTTGTTTATCTCGAGCATCGAACTTATCACTAATACTTAGTGGAGTATCTCATTTTTTAATTTTGTAACGATACAGTCTAAATCACTCAGAATTATGTTGTTTGGTATCTACAAATTCAGATTTAATTAATGTGTTTTCTGGTGTAATTTCTCTATCTTTTGGAATTGGTGTTTTTTTACCTTTACTAGCTATATTTTCTGCATATGTTCAAATTTTCATATATTTTTGTAATTCAAAGTTTTGCATTAATTCTTCGAAATAGGCAAGGTATTCATCATATCAACATCTTTCTCAATCTATATAAAATCTAAGTTCATCTAATTCATTTTTTATATATGAATTTTTATTTTTACAATTTTTAATGTCTTTGTATATATTTTTTGAAAAGTTATTTGGAAATCAATCTCAAGTAATATTATTTATAGTAGCTCGATATTCTATAACTTTGTATCCATATCATGATTTTCAACTATATCATCTTCATGAATATAATTTTAGTGCATGAATTCGATCATCAGTACCACTTCATGAGCGATTTTTACAATTTACCAAAAATCTAGCGGCACAATCTACTGCTAATATAGGATGAAATCTATCATCATATTTAACTAGTTTTGCTAAATTATATTTACATTTTTTTAGTGTTTCTTCTATAAGTTTACCATGTTGCATATCTTTCATTCATTTTGTATATCTAGGTAATGTTTTTAGACCAAAATCATGAGCATTAATAGCCTGAATATGTATTAACCCCAATCAACCATCTCCATATTTAGAACCTTTTACAGGTAAATTTGGCATTGTAGGATCTCACATTCATTCTTGAGCCATCATAGCCATCAAGAGTCAGCGCGGAATATTATATCTATCTTCTACTACATCAGTAACTGGTTTTCGTCTTAGTGATCTAGAAATTCTGGAAAGTTTGCTAAATTTATCTCATGTAGAAGTAATAAAATTTATATCTTTGTCTTTTATTATTTCCTGATATCATAAGTCAATTGGTTTATCTTTTATAGATTTTATATTTACTTCTATTGTTTCTTCATCTTCTCAATCTGAACTTAGAGCATCATATAATAATTTTCATCATGTACCCAAAATTACAGCTCATCAAGCTATTAATCAAAGCTTTTTTAGAAAATCTCTCCTAGATGGATCAAATTCTTTTGACATATTGAACTTGCAAATAAAGTAAACATCAATATTTTACATAAAATTTAATATTTGTCAAAAAATATGAAAAAAATCAGATTTTTGATTTTAGGTTTTATGCTATTATTTTTATCGTGATGTATTGAAATACAGCTATGAGACTGATATTATCCAAAAGTAAACAATACGATATCTCGAAGTATATCTGGCATACAAAATATTACTTGAGAAATATATATTACTCCATGAAATTTTCAGTCCTATTATGATAGTTTGGCTGAAACGAATGTTTGATTAAAAATACAGGTTTATGAATTTACTGAGAAAAGAATCAGAGAACTTATGAAAAGTTTAGCTAAAAAATGAGCTGATATCAATATAATCATTGAAGATAGAAAATATCAACAATATAGGAATACTTATAAAGATTTGATTGAATTATTTACATGATATCAAAATATTCAAGTAAAATCTGATAAACAAATGTGAACTGAATATATACATAGCAAGGTAGATTTGCTTGATGATAGTTTCTGGATCAAGACAAATAATATTACAGCATCAGCATTTAAGTCCAGTCGTGAATATATGTTTCATAGTTATGATATAAAAGTAAAAGAAAGTCTGGATAAAATTTTTGATAAAGATTGGAGTGGAGAAAAAATAGAAATATCTGATATTCATCCAAATTTACTCGTATGTAATATCAATTGTAGAGCTGGAATTGAAAATTTATTAAATAATGCTGAAGAATCGATTTTTATCCAAACTCAATATATCACCGATCCTAGTATTTTTGAAATATTGAAAAATAAAAGTAACTTATCTTGATTTCAAATTATAGTTGCAAATACAGATGATAATGATGATTTATTAAACTATTTTGGACCAGCAAAAGTTAAAAAATTAAAAAAACCATACGTGCATGCAAAGATGATATTAATTGATAACAAGTATTTAATATTAGGAAGTATGAACCTTTCTCAAAATTCATTAGATAATAATAGAGAGATTGGAATAATATTGATAGATCAGTATTTAATTGATAAATTTAAGTATCAATTTAATTTAGATTGGAATATATAGAGTTTGGGTTTGAATTAAAGATTAGAAAAATTAAAAAGGTAAAAATATTTTAAGATTTCTGTAAATAAGCCATGAGAAAAATCCTCCTGTGCTTTGCACCACCCCTCCTTTTTCAAAGGAGGACAAACTGCCGGAATGACTGTATGTATTTATTATGGAAAAAATTATAGGAATAGATTTGGATGAGGTATTGTCAGAAACAGTAGAGACTATGCTAAAATCTCACAACAATATGATAAATGGTATGTCTATATACAAAGAAGATATATCAGACTATTATATTTTCAACATCAAGAAATATAAAATATCACAGGAAGATGCTGTAAAATATTTTAGAAGTTTTTATGATCAAACTCAAAGCAATGATGATATACCAGCTATCAAATGATCTGCTGACTGATTAAAAAGATTAAAAAAAAATTGATGGAAAATAGTTATAGTAACTGCTAGAAGAGAAGATATTAAAGATATTACAATTAGCTGGCTCGATCATCATTTTCCATGATTGTGGGATGATATACTTTTTGCTAGTCATTTCACTGATAAACAAATAAATAAATCTGAATTATGTAAACAGAATTGAATAAATATAATGATAGAAGATAATTTGGACTATGCTATCGAAATGGCTAATGAGGGTATTAAAATGTATTTATTGGATAAACCATGGAATAAGAAATTTGATCCAGAATTAAATAAGTGAATTACGAAGTTTTATAATTGGAATGAATTAAATATTGGGAATTAGTTTATTTGGAAATGGTAATTGGTATGTTTTCCCGATAAACAAATTCCTAATAAACTAGTAAACAAAATTTATCTTATTAATTTTAAACAATGAAATTATCAATGATAGTTGCTATGGCAAGAAATAGAGTGATATGAAGAGATAAAGAGCTCGTATGGCACTATCCTGAAGATTTTAAGTATTTCAAAGAGAAAACTACATGACACCCTATAGTAATGGGTCAAAATACCTATGAATCTATAGGTAGACCATTGCCAAATAGAAGAAATATAGTTTTGACAAAAGAAGATGAAATACAGTGAGTTGAGTGTTTTCATAATATTCCTGATTTAATGGATAATTTAGAAAAAACTACTCCAGAAGATGAAAAAGTTTTTATTATAGGATGAGCTTATGTATATAAGCAATTTCTACCCTTAGTAGAAACTTTGTATCTAACTGATGTAAAAAAAGAATATGAATGAAATATATTTTTTCCAGAATTTGAAGATATGTTTGAGGAAGTTAGTAGAAATGATAGGGGTGAAATTGATTTTGTAGTGTATAAGAGAAAATAAAACATACTTCTTTGTCATTTCGACCAAAATGTCATTGCGAAGCATGAAGCAATCTTATTTTTTTATTTATTTTTTAACTGGGGTCTTGCCTCCAGATTTATCCCGATTTATCGGGGCGACAAAATACTTTTTAGCATTGCCCTAAAAAGTACCCTAAGACTTTGCTTAGGACAAGTTCAAAAAATGTCTAGAAAAATCATCCGCCATTTTGATTTTTCTTTGTTTTGCTTAGTCAATATAATCTTTCCAGCTGTAATTATATACGTATATATTGCTATGAGCTTTTATTTTGTTTGTTATCTATACTTGTATTTTTATTAGGATAGCAACAAAGGACATTATCCAAATATTCAATTCAACAAAAATATGGACAGATAGAAATATTTTTAACTGCACATTTGTGAGTATTAGTTTTTTCTGATTCATTTCGAGGACATTTCATCTGTTTCCAAGATGTGTTTTCTGATGAAGCTAGATTTATGTCCATATTTGCTCAGTCTAGGATTTTGAGTTGCATAGAAATTTTTTAAATCCTCCTGCATTCTCCTTTATCAAGGAGGTATTAGTCAGAAAGCTAAAGAATAGTAAAAGTTTTTTCTGTACCATAATATTCTGGTCGATTTTCGTTATAATATTTAAACATTCTTTCTAATCTATCTTGAGCCAACTCCTCTATTCCTAATGAATTTAGTTCTTGTCTAATAGACTCTTTAGCTTGATTTATATCACCATCTTCTGAAATTATTTTTTCAAATTCTGCCACATAACCATATCAAGCATTTTTATCTATAGAGACATTGAAATCTTTGTAAGAGAAATCTTTTCTATTTCTGGACCATTTAGATTGATAAGAAAATCAAGCATCAAGAATTATTTGATCTAATTGATTGATAGTTAAATTAGGAGTTTGTTCTTCAAATTCTAATCTAGCTGTACCATTTTCACTACTTGTGTCGTCTTTGCTAGCTTTGACAACAAACAAAACCTTTCAATCTGCATCTCTTGTACGGATAGAATGTTTATTTGCGTTTAGTAATATATTTTCAAGTTTACTATGATGATCTGAATTTATATATTCTTTCAATACTCCTATTAATATTTCAAAATTTCAATCTGCCAAAAAATAATGATTAAGCTGATTACTTCATCAAGTTTCTTTGGTATCTGTATGTGCAAGTAATTTTTCTATGAGATTTGTTGCATTTTTTTCTTCTCATAGAAGAACTTTTACTTCAATCTCAATTAAATTTATATTTGGTTTTGTATAGCTAATTTGTTTAGTTGAAGTTTTGGTCTGAGTAGATGTCATGAGTATGTTTTAAATTCTAAAGTCATTCCGGCGTCAAGTTTTGCAGCCGGAATCTTAAATTAATTAACTAGTAGATTCCGGTTGCATTCGCCTAAGCGAAAATAACACCGGAATGATAGTCTTTTAAGAACCACCAATATTTGCTATAGGAGCTTTGATAGCTGGATGTGGATCGTAATTTTCAAGAGTAATATCTTCAAATTTAAAATCATCTATACTTTTTATTTCAGGATTTAATTTTATTGTTGGAAAATCTTTTGCTTCTCTGGATAACTGTAATTTTACTTGTTCAAAATGATTTGAATAAATGTGCACATCTCCAAATGTATGCACAAATTCGCCTGGCTCTAATCATGTTACTTGAGCTACCATAAGTAATAATAATGCATATGAAGCTATATTGAAAGGTACTCATAAAAATGAATCAGCGCTTCTTTGATATAATCATAGATTGAGTTTATTATCTTGTGTAACTGCAAATTGGAATGTAGTATGACAAAACGGAGGTACTTCGCTTTTATTTCCTTCTGATGCCATAGCATAAATAAAATCAGGATTTCGTGCTGATACCACATAAGATTTTCTAAATGGTTTATCTTTTAGTCAATTTACTACTCGACCCAATTGATCTATTTCACGACCATCAGATGCAGGTCGTCTTCTTCGCATTCTACCGTAGATTGTAATCAATTCTCATCGATTTTTCACAAAATCGCTATCTTTATCTTCTGCTTTGAGTTTTGCTATGAAGTCAGCCTGTTCCATATCTTGAGAAGGGTCGTTTTCTAGACAATATTTATGATATCTTTTCCAAGCTCGTTCATCTCGTATATGTACATCATTATCTACTAGATATTTTACATTTGAATCTCATTTTAGAAACCAAATAAGTTCATGAAGAATTCATCTAAAAAACACCTTTTTGGTAGTTAATAATGGAAATCATTTAGATAAATCAAATCTGATTTGACGTCCAAATACTGAACGTATAAATGGTGGTTGTTCTCAATCCTTTTCATATTGAGCTAGTACTTCTGGTGTGAAGAAAACCTTTTTGTCTGAACCATTTTCCATAATATCCTTGAGTAAATCAAGGTATTGATATTCAGGATGTTTGGACATTTTACTAAATTAATAATTAAAAATTAAGAATTAAGAAAATTAAATCAGATTTTTGTTTTAGTTATTTTTTTGTTTAAGAAAATTTGGAAGAAAATCAAACATAAAAAGTTTAGTCAGTTCAAAATTAGGTTGTAAAAAGACGAAAAAAAAGTAAAAAACTTTATCGTTTATAAATATTAATTATATACTATATACTTATGGATAATCTAATTAAGACCAAACAACAAATAGATAATATTCGTCAATCTGGGGCATATTTGACTGAACTTTTGATAATGTTGAGAGATTATAGTAGAGCTGGGATTGCTCTAATAGAGCTAGAAATTATAGCTGAAGAGTTTATGAAAAAAAATAAAGTAAAATGAGCTTTTAAATGATATCAATGATTTCCTGCTAATTTATGTTTATCGGTAAATAACTGTATAGTCCATGGAATACCGGATGATTATGTTTTGAAAAATTGAGATCTTTTGAAGATAGACTGTGGGGTAAATTATAAGTGATGAATATCTGATGCGGCTATAAGTGTATTAATTTGATGAGAAATGACTAATCCTAATGCTTGGGAATTGATACAAGCCACAAAAAACGCTTTGGATGAATGAATTAAAAAAATAATAAGTTGAAAAAAAATATATGATTATTCTAGAACTGTAAATGATGAGATTAAGAAATCAGGTTTTAAAGTGATAAAAAAATTAACAGGACATGGAGTAGGTAATGCTGTGCATGAGAGACCATATATTTACAATCGACCACATCCCGATACACAAAAAATAGATTTTAAATCCTGAATGGTAATAGCGTTGGAACCTATAACTGCAATAAGTTCTGATGATTTTGTAGAATGATGAAATTGACGAAATTTATATACAAAAAATTGAGATCTATGAGCTCAGCGAGAATATACAGTTGTAGTTACTGATAAATGATGTGAAATACTTGCTGGTATCCAGCAAATTAATAATTAAGAGCAAGCTTATTAAGAATTAAGAATTATTTTACTTTAATTACACTAAATTATGGTAAAAGAAAATATAATAATGGATAAAAGTTTTGAGTTTTCTATTAATATAATAAAGCTATACAAACAATTAAAAGACAAAAAAGAATTTATTATTTCAAAACAGATTTTAAGATCTGGAACTAGTATTGGTGCTAATTTGACTGAATCAAAATTTGGATCTTCAAAAAAAGATTTTTTAAACAAGGTTAGTATTGCATTGAAAGAGGCTAATGAAACTTTATATCGATTGAATTTATTAGAGAAAAGTGATTTGGTTGATTTAGATGTTTCTAATTATATAAAAGAAAATAATGAAATAATCGCTATACTTGTAAAAATAGTAAATACAACAAAAGCAAATTTGAATTCTTAATTTTTAATTCTTGATTATTAATTGAATAAATGATTCTATGAATAGATCCTGGAGTAAGAAAACTATGATATGCTTTGATAGAGTCAGATTTAAATATTGTTGATTCTGGTATACTTTTATTAGATCAAAAATCACCATCTAGAGATGATCAATTCAATAGGATTGTGGAAATATACGATTTTTTTGAAGATTTAATAAAAAAATATAAAGTTAAAATAATGAGTATAGAAAAATTATTTTTTACTAAATTTAATCAATCTAATGCTGAATTTGTATATGGTATTAGATGAGCTTTGATAATGTTATGTCTAAAAAATTGAATTAATATAAAAGAATACACACCTATACAATTAAAAAAAACTATAACTGGAAATGGCAAAGCAGATAAAAAGATTGTTCAGAATTTTATAATGAAATTATATTGATTAAAAAATATCCCAAAGTATCATGACGCTGCAGATGCTCTGGGATTGGCTTATATAGTATCTAAAATTAAATAATTATTTTTTCCATAATTTCCATCGAGGTTTTTTGTTTGTAATATTATCTTCGATAGTTTTTTGTATTTTTTCTATTTTTTTCTTGGTTTTTTTGATATCTTGGGCTGTTTCATCTAGTTTTTCTCATGTTTCTTCATTTTGTTGGATAACGTCTCATAATTCATGACTTACTTTCTTTTCAAGTGCCTCAACTTCTTCTTGTGCCATATGAAGTTCTTTGTGAAATTTACTTACGTAAGATTTTATATGTCTATTGAATCTAGATTCTAATATCAATCATGAAACAGATATAAATAATGGTACTCATATGATCGCATAAATAGATACAAATATCTTACCTAAATCAGTCTGAGGTGTGATATCTCCAAATCATATAGTAGACATAGTAGTTACTGTAAAATATAGAGCATCTCAAAAATGTAATCATTCTATATAATGAAAAATAACTGCTCAGATTATTATAACCAGAATAATTACAATGATTTCTATGAGTAGTAGATTACTAAAAAACTTTTTTCAAGAAGATTTCATTAGCTAGAAATATTATTAAAAGCTAATATATTTTATTTGAAATCGAGAAAAATGCAAATTTTATCTGTTATTGTTTAATAATATTAATTTCTAGCTACCATTTTTATAAACACATCTGAAGGTACATTTACAGACCCTATAGCCTTCATTTTCTTTTTTCATTCTTTTTGTTTTTCCAAGAGTTTTCTCTTTCTACTTACATCTCCACCATAACATTTTGCTATTACATCTTTTCTAATAGCTGAAATATTTTCTCTGGCTATCATTTTATTTCAGATTCAAGCTTGAATAGGGATAGCAAAAAGATGTTTGGGTATTAATTTTTTTAATCTCTCTACTGCGTCTTTTCATTTATAGTAAGCATTATCTTTGTGAACAATTCGGCTCAAAGCTTCTACTTTTTCATTGTTTATGAATATATCTAATTTAACCAAATCTGCTTCTTGATAGTTTCTAAATTCATAATTCATGGTCGCATAACCTTTGGTTGCTGATTTGAGTCTATCATAAAAATCTATAATAATTTCTCACATAGGTAATTCATAATGTCGTACTACCCTAGTCTCATCTATATAATCCATTTTTCAGATTTTTCATCTATATTCCTGACATAGAGACATTATATTACCAGCATATTCTTGTGGTCAAACTACTTCTACATTTGCTATAGGTTCAAGTATAGTATCTATCAATCAATAATCTATCATATCTACTCATGATCTGATAATCAACCATGGATTCAACATTTCTTTTATTTGAATATTTTCCAATAAATCTATTTCTGTCATATTCATAAAATCTAAATCAGATTTTTCATGTTTTAATATCTGTTTATAAAATCATGTTTTGATTATAGTTTCTACATTATTTCAAGATTTGATTTGTAGTATAGATAAATTTTTGGATTTTATTAGATAAACTACTGTAGGGATAGTAAATATTGTTTCTATTTTATATTCTCTATATAGTCTCTCTTTGATAATATCCATATGCAACATTCCTAGAAACCCACAACGAAATCCAAATCACAACGCTTTGGAGTCTTCCATTTCATATTCTACTGCACTATCATTGAGAGATAATTTTTCTAGTGAATCTTTGAGTTTATCATAATCATTTGTATCTACAGGATAAACTCCAGCATAAACAAATGGTTTTACTCTCTTGAATCCTGGTATAGCAAATTTCTTTTTTTCTTGGATATCAGCTTTTTTTGACATACCACCGACAAAAGTATCTCATATTTGAACATTTCTAACAGATTTTTCTCAAGTTACTAAATAACCCACCTGTCAATGAGAAATGGTTTTGTCTGATTTGTATTCTGGAGTGAAGTGTCATACTTCTGTAATATCTACGTATTTATCTGTATGTATAAGATATAGTTCATCTCACGCTTTGAAACTACCTTCTACTACTTTTACATAAGCTACTACTCATTTGTAAGTATCATAAACACAGTCAAAAGTTAGAGCTCTAGATATTCAAGTTTGCATATAGTTTTTTTAGAAAGAAAAATAAATTCAAGCTATTATTATTGATAATCCTGTATTTTTCAAGTCATTGCATTTGTATTGACTTTTTATTTTAAATAGTTATATGTAGATATATATAAAAAAATATATAATGGAAGCAAAAGCAATGAAAGTTTATAAACAAGCCTATTTCTGGTTTGACGATAAAAGTGGATTTATGGTTTATCAGCTTGGCAAACCAGCTGATGGTCGTGGACTGGGAGGTCTTTACTTAATTAATGTAGGAGACAAAGATCAAATCTTCAGTTTTAGTGGACTTCAAAAGGAAGCAGAGCTTATATCTGAAAATGAGATAAGAATATATATCTCGCTTCCAACCGAGAAAGGAGGTCCTCCGTTTAATATTATTTCAAAATACAAATTTGATCAAATTATTTCTTTATTCAAAGAAATGTTTGGCGAAAAGTAAGCAAAAAAATTATTCTAAGAGTCCTCTCGCTTTATTAGCTTGGGGATTTTTTTATTTGTAAGGAACGGTTTTAAACCGTTCCCTACGAAGAATGATTATTTTGGTTGAGGAATCCTTTCTATAATAGTATCCAAAACTTGTTCAACTCACTCCCCTGTTTTTCATGATACTAAAAGTATTTCAGATTTATCTATTCATATTATATTTTCTATTTCATTAGCGACTCTTTCTGGATTGGCAGCGGGTAAATCAATTTTATTTAAAACTGGAATAATAGTCAGATTTTGATCTATTGCTTGATAAAGTACTGACAATGTTTGAGCTTGTATTCACTGACTTGCGTCAATAAGTAAAATTGCTCATTCTACAGCAGCAAGCGAACGAGATACTTCATATTGAAAATCTACATGTCCTGGAGTATCTATCAGATTGAGTTCATATCATTTCCGCTGCATCCTAGCCGGAGTAAGTTTGATAGTGATTCATCTCTCTTGTTCTATATCCATACGATCCAAGACTTGATTTTTATTTGATTTTCTGATAGTTCATGTAAGTTCTAGCATTCTATCTGCTAATGTTGATTTACCATGATCTATATGTGCAATGATGCAAAAGTTACGTATTTTATCTAACATATCTGTATTATAATTAAATTTATAAGTCTGTATAAATTATTTATTCTGACTTTGAATTCAAGTACGAGATTATTATATTAGCACTTAGCTGTTAGCACTTAGTTAGAGGAAATTAACTTAATTGTCTCTATCTCTTTAATTAATAATAAATCAAATGGTAAATCTAACATATCTCAAAGCAATTAAAATACTTTATTCAAAGTTGTCCGATGCTGGTATCGAACGATATATTACCGGGAAAACAAATTTATCATTACAAGGAATTAAAATCAAACCATCACATTTATGAATACTAATTCATGATACTGATTTAGATAAATTTTGTAAATTATTTTCTGATTACGAAAGATCTGAAATCATTGAATTAGAAAATGGTGAAGCAAAAGAATTTGTTATGAAAATTGATGATGTTGATGTAATGGTTTGTGCAGAATATTCACATGGAACATATTGGGTTGTTATGAAAAATCCAATATTAATTTTAATAGGGAATATGAGAATTCCTTGTTTTTCGTTAGAATCTGATAGAGATGCGTATATTAGATTAGGTATGTTAAATAAAGCAGAAATAATTAATAACCATTTAAATAGACAATAACATCAACTCTTTATTGTCTAAAGCTCCTTGTCTAGCAACCAATAATTAGCCCTTTAGCTGACTTTATTAACCTTTAGTATTTATTAATAATCATGTCAATAAAAATTACTTATTTTGTTCATGGGACAACTACCGATAATGAAAAAAATATTTCTTCATGACGATATGATGTAGAACTTTCTGAGTTGTGAATTAAACAATCTATTGAGTTAAAAAATCAGGTAGATGTTTCAGCTTTTGATGTGGTTTTTTGTTCTGATCTCAAAAGAGCTACTGATTCTGCTAAATTAACATTTGAAGATAAAGTTCCAATTATAATAGATTCTAGACTTAGAGAATGTAATTATGGAATATATAATGCCAAAGATTCTGATATAGTAGAACCATTACAAGAAAAAAGTATTAATAAAAAATTTCCAGAATGAGAATCCTATGAAGATGTAAAAATCAGGATTCAGAATTTTTTGAATGATTTGAAAAGTAATTATAACAATAAACATATTGCTATAGTCGCTCACAAAGCTCCACAGTTAGTATTGGATGTAATAATTAAATGAAAAACCCGAGAAGAAGCATTTACTGATGATTGGAGAAAAAAGAAAGCACGACAGCCTGGTCGAGAATATATTTTAGAATAAAAATAAATTTAATGCTCTACTTTATAACCTGAAATAAAAATAAGTTTTCTGAAGTAAAAGCTATAATCAAAGATATTGAACAGCTTAATATTGATTTACCAGAACTTCAAGAAATAGATCCGTATAAGATTATTGAAGCAAAACTTATAGAGGCTCGCAAACATCATGATGGGGAATTTATTGTTGAAGATACATCACTATATATGGATTGTTTAAATTGATTACCATGACCATTGATTAAATGGTTTCTAGAAAAATTATGAAATGAATGAATTTTTGAGATAGCTAAAAAGTTTAATAATTACAAAGTGACTGCAAAAACTTTGATATGATATTGAGATAGTAGCTGAGAAATAAGATTTTTTGAAGGTAATTTAGAATGAAAAATAATCAAACCTGAAGTTGAAAGTGATTTTGGTTGGGCACCAATATTTTGTCCTAATTGATATAATTGTAGTTTTGCGGAACTAAGTATAGAAGAAAGAAATAAAATGAGTATGAGATGACAGGCTTTAGCTAAATTGAAAGACTTTTTGGATAATAAAAAATAGAATGAAAAAGAAAGTTTTGGTAAATGATAAAATGCAAAAATTATATGAATATTATCTAGTCGAAGAGATGGGTAAAAATTTTCGTGAAGATTTTATTCCTCAACTAAGTCCCAAAGAAATGCTGGAAGCATGAGTATTTGGGGGTAAATATATGAATGATTGTAAAAATGAATTTCCTAGTGAATGGTTTAAAAATGCAAAATTATCTGATAAAAAAGATGCTAAGATAAATTTCTTTTGAATAAATGCTTCCTTGAGTTTGAAAGAATGGACTGAAAAATGACGAATATATCCCGATGATCCTAGATGACGATTTCAATGGTATTGTAGATATTACATGTGAAGAAGAATAGAAGATGAAGATAATAGACAAATAAAAAGACGAAGAGCTATCAAAAGACATTGGATGGCTGTGAAAAACAATTGTTATCCTATGGATTGGGAATGTAGAAAAAAACAAAGACAAGCACTCCTTCATCGAGCCTATGATTCTAGAAAATTGTAATATAAGATGCTAGAACTTCTATTGTCACGAAGTCAAAGAAGAAGAAGTTCAAGGTCTTATTTATCCAACTTACTGAATAGGGATTTTTAAATTCATATGTAATAAAATAAAAAATAGTCAGTAAAAACTGACTAATTATTCCTGATCTTAATTAAACACCAGGGAAACTTTTATTGAATGCTTCCTGAAGAATCTCTTGTTCTCTGATATATTCAGGATCTTCAAGAGGATTTCTAAAAGAAATTTTTCTTCTGTTACAGAATTCTTGTAGAAATTCGTAAAACTCTTTTTCTTCATCCTTCATAATAGTTACAAAGAAATAAGCATTATAAACTCGATCAACAAAACCAGCCGGAAGTTCTGGTGGAATTTTTATGAGTTCACAATCTCTATCGATAGCTCTAATTGAAAAACCTTTTTTTTTGAATAGCTTTTTGAAAGTTATAAAAAGATCAGCATCTTTTGGAAATTTTAACATAATCCTACTTTCTACACAAGGAATCGATACATCATATTTTTCTGACATAGTTTTTATTTTTGGTTTATATTTCAGATTTATAATATTTTTATTTTAAGTTAAGTCAATATTAAATTTATAAAAGATTGATATTTATAAAGAAATCATTATGTTTTGACTACAACACAAAATCAACTAATATTTTTTCAAATGAAAAACTTCGATAAAGAAATCGATGGAATTAAATTTAAGGGGATTATTTCTCAAGATGAAAATGGATGGGGCTATGGTGTAGATGGTAGTGATGGGTCAATATTTGGCAATGCACTATTAGAATCTGAAGAAATTGCCTTGGCTAAACTTAATCAAGAGATATCAAATTGGATGTCTTTAGATCAAAAAACAAGGAATAAAAGACTTTTGGATAACCAAAATCTTAGAGAAAAACTCCAAAAATTTAAGTAAAATTTACTAAGCCTACTGAATTTCGGTGGGCTTTTTTATTTTATGAATATTGTTTTACTTTTTCTATTATCTTATTTTCTCGTCAATATTTCTTTTTTCTTTTTCTCATAGTATCAAATAGTACAAAATCAGTCAATTTGATTCAACAAAATCATAATCTCATATACTTCCAAAAATATTTGATTGATATAGGAAATATACTAAAAAATATTTTTGGTCAATCACAAGTTAGAAACATTTTAGCTTTTTTATTGAGCAATCAGACTGGTTTATTGTTTTTGTATTTGTAAGCAAATCAAGGAGCTAATACATTATCAAATCGATTTTTAAATATTGCAGGACTATCTCATCGTCGTACTGGGAAAGCAAAAACTAATTCATCTGCTTCTAATATCTTGGACTGTCGAATAGATATGTTTTTTTCGTTATTTTTACTACTAAAGCTGAAAAAATCTAATTTCAAATCCGTATTGTAAAGATCTATAATTTCAGTCTGATTTCAATTTTTCTCTTGTTGTTCTGCATAGGTTTGGGCTATCAAATTTACTGTTCATCATTTTTCTGGATGAGCTGTGATTATTAGAGTTTTCATAAAAAGATTCACGAATTAAAAGATTAAAAAAGATTGCTTCGTGCCTCGCAATGACGAATTTTAAAGGGCTGGGGAAGTTATAATTTCAAATGATGTTTTGATAGTATCTTCTATAGCTTTGTCTTTTAGAGTATCAACAAGTTTTGTAGATGAATACATGATATCTCGAAGCGTTCTATCTATATCTATACTTCAAGAGACTTTATATTCATTTCATTCTTGAGTTACTTTGATAGGAAATGTAATTTCATTTGTAATTCATTTGATGGTAAGATCTCAGACAATGTTATATCAGTCAGAATTTTTTGTTAATAATTTTGATACAAAAACTCATGTAGGAAATGTTTCTGTACTAAAAAAATCGTCACTTTTTAAATGATCAACAAGTTTCTGGTTCATTCATTGATCTGTAATATCTGAAACAGTTAGATTAGCAAAATTAAATGTAATCTGAGTTCAAACAAAGTTTCAGTTACAAACTGACATAAATCATTCTAATGGTACTGTACCTGTATGAAATCATCATACTTTTTTAACATCTCGAATTAAGTAGGAGTCTGGTCAAAATCATTTTTGATCTGTTAATTCTCAACAAGTATTCCAAGTTAGAGAAGATTCATTGTTTGTTATTTCTTGATTTTGATTTTGTGAAATTTCTTCTTGATTGGGTTCTTGAATTTTGGGAGCACAGGCAACTAAAAACAATAATGAAAAAGCTAATAAAGCTAATAAAGTTTTTTTAAACATGTTTATAAAAATTAACTAATTAAATAAATTTGGAATTAGGAATTGGTTTATTAGGAATTAGTATTTGAGGATGTTAGTTTTTTAGATATTGGATATTATCCATTTTATCACAGTAGATATATTTTCTTTGGTGATTTTACCATCGTACTTTTGTAATGCTTTTTTGACAGTATCAGCTTCATATCAAAATCACTTGAGTGATGTAACTATGGATTTATAAAGTTTTTGATCGATATCTAGTTTTTGTATATCGTCTATATCAAAATTTCATTTAAGTTCAAGTAAAATCTTTTTTGCAGACTTTGGTCAAATTCATGGTATTGATTGAAAGTATTTAGCATCCAAAGTTTTGATTGCTTTTTGTAAATCAGATTTGGGTAATTGAACTATTTGAAAAGCTGTTTTGGGTCAGACTCAAGATATTTTGAGTGTTTCTTCAAACATTTCTTTCTGTTCTGATGTATCAAAACAAAAATAAAAAACTGACTTTTTATTATCATCTAAATATGGATAGAGAAAAAATTCTCATTTCTTTTGAGCTCATAAATAATGTACCTGGATACCAAGTAAATCATTAATTAGATATTTTTTATTTCATAATACTTTGATATTTCATTTGAAATAATGGAACATAACTTAAATTATAGAATAAATGATATAATCCCGCTGAAGCGGGACTCACTTCGTTCGGATTCCGACTGCAAACAAATAATGTCGGAATGACTTTTAAAAAATAAGGAAAATTGATTGATTTGCAATTATAAGTTTAATATTGATTTTGAAATTAATATCGCTATTGTAATTTTGACGTGATTTTTTTTGTTTTAAAAATTAAAAGAAGGACCGCTTGATTTCTCAAGAGATCCTAAATTATATATTAGTGTGATCCTACCACAAAATATATTATACATAAAAAATACATATTGTCAATTATTTCTTATATTTGGTTTATTCAGATTTTATATTATTTTTATTCCTCTATTATAACTATGCAGAAAATCAAACAACAACTTTGGGATAAATTTCAAGATGATATATCAGAATTAAATAAGGCTATACAAAAAATATTAGAACAATGAGTTAGAACTGGTACTGTAAATGAAGAAGATATAATAGCAGAAATCGATGATATGGATGGTAGTATAAAAATGTTGGAAAGATTCTATGATTTGGCTGAAAAATTATGAGTAAAAATAATTACCATAGAAGAAATATTAGAAAAAGAAGCTAGAGAACTTGTAAAAGAAAGTAAAATTTGAAAATTGCAATTATATGAAAAGACTCATGCAGTAGGTGAAGGTCAACATAAGGATTTCATAAAATTATATTTCAACGATATATCTAAAATACCATTATTATCTGCTGAAGACGAAAGAGATATCGCTAGAAGAATTAAAAAGTGAGATGAAAATGCCAAAAGAAAACTTATAGAATCTAATCTTAGATTGGTAATTAGTATTGCGAAAAGATTCTTTGGATCTAGATTGAGTTTCTCAGATCTGATTCAAGAAGGAAATATATGACTTATAAAAGCTATAGAAAAATTTGATCCTGATAAAGAATTCAAATTCTCTACTTATGCTACTTGGTGGATTAAACAAAGTATTACAAAAGCTATAGCAGATATGAGTAAACATGTTAGAATACCTGTACATTTAATAGATGAAATCAATTCTTATAATAAAACATATCAACTACTCTTCCAAAAATTATGAAGAGAACCAACATCCAAAGAAATATGACAAAAACTATGATTTCCTATAAAAAAGATTAAAAAATTGGAAGAAGTGATATTTGGAAATGTGTCTCTTGATAGAGAGGTCTGAGATGAATGAAGAGATACTTTGGCTGATTTATTAGAAGATCCAAATACTCTTAGACCAGATCAATTTGCAGAAAAAAATACATTGAGAAAAAATTTGGATATGATACTTCAAATGCTAGATGAAAGAGAAGCAAAAATAGTAAAAATGAGATATGGTATAGATTGACCTAGATATACATTAGAACAAGTTTGAGAAGAATTTGATGTAACTAGAGAAAGAGTAAGACAGATAGAACAAAAAGTAATACAGAAACTAAAAGAGCATGCTGGATTACAAAAAATATTATGAATTGAAGATGATGTAGCTAAATTAGATTCTTCATGATGATGAAAAAAGAAAAAGAAAGGTAAAATTAAAATTAAATATATTAATGATGATGATGAAAGTAATAATTTAGCAGATGATGATATTTATGATGATAACTTTTGACCACAAAAACTAAGAGAAGATTAATTACAATAAAAATTTAAATTTTAAATATCTTATTAATGTCAGTAAACAACGCCTCTAAAAATTATGATGCCTCCCATATTAAAGTGTTGGAATGATTGGAACCTGTTAGGCAAAGACCATGAATGTATATATGATCAACAGATGCAAAATGACTCTATCATATGGTACAAGAAATAGTAGATAATTCTGTAGATGAAGCTTTAGGCTGATTTTGTACAAATATAACTACTATTTTAAATGAAGACTGATCTGTAACTGTTCATGATAATGGTAGATGAATACCTATAGATAAACATTCAAAAACATGAAAATCAGCTTTGGAAACAATTTTTACTGTTCTTCATGCTTGATGAAAATTTGATAAAGAAGTTTATAAGGTATCTGGTTGATTACATGGAGTTTGAGCATCAGTAGTAAATGCTTTATCAGAATGGTTACATGTAAATGTACATAAATGATGAAAAATATATCAACAAAAATATGCTAGATGAATACCACAATGAGAAATGGAAATCATCTGAGATACAGATAAAACAGGAACTACTGTAAGTTTTAAACCTGATGATACGGTATTTGAAACATTAGATTTTTCTGAAAGTGTAGAAATAGCTAGAATGAAACAATCAGCATATCTAACTCCTGGAGTTACTTTTACTTTTGTAAGTAAAAAAACTTGAGTCTGTCAAAGATTTTATTTTCAATGATGAATCAAAACCTGGTTAAGAAATTTGGTTTGAGAACAACAAACTTTATCTTCAGCTCATTATATAAACAAAGAATGAGATAATTGTTTAGCTGAAATCTCTTTCCAATTTGTAAACACAACAAATGATCATACATTATCATTTGTAAATAATATCCCAACTAAAGATGGATGAACTCATATACTTTGATTTAAATCAGCTTTATTAAAAATTATAAATGAGATAGGGAAAGAAAAAGAGAAAATTGACAAAAAAATATGAGAATATCAATATAGCGATGTAACTGATTGACTATATGGTATAGTTACAGTAAAAATAGCTGAACCACAATTTGAATGACAAACCAAATGAAGACTAGGTAATAGCTATGTTAGAGCTGCAGTAGAAAATATAGTCTATGACTATCTAAGAGATTTTTTTGCGAATAATGAAGCAGAATTTGATAAAGTATTTGAAAAAATTGATTTAGCTGCAAGAGCTAGATTAGCTGCTAAATTTGCTAGAGAAACTGTTCTTAGAAAAAATACATTAGCTTGATGAGTTTTGCCTGGTAAATTAGCTGATTGTGCAAATAAAAAAAGAGAATGAACAGAATTATATATAGTCGAGGGAGATTCTGCTGGTGGAAGTGCTAAACAGGGTCGTGATAGTAAATTTCAAGCTATATTACCACTTAGAGGTAAAATATTAAATACAGAACAAGCTGTTATTCAAAAAATTATGGCAAATAATGAAGTAAAAGCATTGATAACCGCTATATGATGTGGTATAAAAGATAGTTTTGATATTGAATGACTGAGATATGATAAAATAATAATAATGACTGATGCTGATGTGGATTGAGCACATATTAGAACATTATTATTAACATTCTTTTTTAGATTTATGAGACCATTGATTGAAGCATGACATGTTTATGCAGCATGTCCTCCTATATATAAATTTAATGAGGGTAAAAAAGAAGTTTACGTATACGAAGAAGATAAAACTCCTGAAGATATGTGAATGGATAAAAATAAAACAGAGATACAAAGATATAAATGACTTTGAGAAATGAATGCTGAACAACTTCGAGAAACAACTATGGATCCTACTACTAGACAATTAAATCAAATTACTATTGAAGATGCAGAAGATACTGATAGATTATTTAGAATATTAATGTGAGAAGATGTACAATCTAGAAAACATTTTATTCTAACTCATGCTAAAACAGTAAGAGATCTTGATATTTAATAACCAAGAAATAATTAAATAAGATATTAGGAGATATGTTTAATTGATATTATCTCCTTTTTCTTTATAAACTAATTTAATAAAACAAAAATTAAAAAAATCATAAATTATGGAAAAACACATGAAAATTTACAAAAAAAGAGTTAATGGTCTTATTAAACTTTTTGATAAAGAAGATATAGATTGGATGAGTAAAAAAAACTGGATCGAATCTATGTTGAACTTTAAATTGGGAGATAATTTCTTTTTGAGTGTCTTAATAGAAGATGATGATAAACTTTCAGATTTCGTAAATCAAATCACTACTTCTTGGGCTGATAAAATCATTAACCAAAGAAACCCAAAAAACGATGATGAAAGAATCGTTATCACTACGTCTGTTTTAAAAACATCTTATTTATTGGGGACTGAAATAGATCCTAAATACGTTTCAGACAGATTAACTCAACAGAAATATCTTGATTATGTATGGTGGAAAAAGATTCGTAGTCTTTTATCATCTCCATCTAGAATGCAAACTGTTTCTGATGAAAAAAAAATAGCTTTGAGAAAAAAAGCTAAATCTCTTCTTAGGGAATTATTCTAATAGATTAAAAAACATTACCGCATTGTTTTAATGCGGTTTTTTTATTAAACAAAAATATCTTTTAAAATTTTGATAGCTAAAGTCTGATCTAGGAAATATGGTGAGGTTGCTATTGTAACTAAACTTGCTTGTGAGATCAGACTTTTTGTTATTTGAATTGTTTTGTTATACTCCTCTATTCACATTTGAGGATGTCGAAAATCTAAGTCGATATCTAAGATAAATCCACTTTCATTGCGAGCCGTAGGCGTGGCAATCTTTTTTTTATTTAAGATTGCTTTGTCGTTATACTCCTCGCAATGACTATAGTTATTTAATTTATACTCAGTATTTATTTGAGTTATTTTAGAAATTAGTCAGTTTTGGATGGCGGGTTGTATAAAATTTCATACATTACAATCATAGTTTGTGAAGTGGAAAATGTCTTGTAAATTATTAAACGAATCCCCCCTACCCCCCTTTCTTAAGGGGGCCACATTCATGTCTGTATGTTGGTCTATGTGGATAAGATCTATTCATTTAGAGATATTTCAACTGAATAATTCTTGATATCGAAAAAATAATGCATGGTTGTGGTTGTCAATAATGTAGATTGGAATAAAATCTGAATTAATAGATTTCGGTTGTAATTTCATAATAACACCGGAATGACGGTTAAAAAAGAATTTTATGAAATTTTTAAGTCATACAAAAGATTGTATTTGTCATTTTGAATCAATTTCTTCAAAGACAATTTTATCTCAAATCTGAATATCATCGATAGTTCATTCAATTAAATTTGTAACGTAAATTTGAGGTTCAGGATTATTTTCTTTTCTTAAATTATAAGAAAATGAGTTATTTCAGGTATTTTTCTTTATTCGGAATCATTTATTATACATAGAAAAGAAATATTGTTAAGATTCCGGT
Organism: Candidatus Altimarinota bacterium; assembly: GCA_021734475.1. Lineage (GTDB taxonomy): Bacteria > Patescibacteriota > Gracilibacteria > Absconditabacterales > Absconditicoccaceae > UBA6263. The sequence continues at coordinate 155,572 of JAIPIU010000001.1, read as the reverse complement.
TGCAATCCTACACCTCTTGAGGTGTTGGACCGGAATAACAGTATAAAATTACCAAGTTTTTCGAGAAGGACATTGTTGTTTTACATCTATGTGAGCGAATCATGGATATTGTATAGCCTCCTTGATTTTTTCTTTTAATCATTTCATATCTTTGTCTATCATCGAATAAGTAAATCCACATCAAGCAGATTGGAGCAATCATATAGGGTCAAATGGTCTGGTTTGATTACCATCTGGAGTAGATTTGGTTTCTATATCCAAAGGAGTAGTAGGTGAAGCCTGTCCTGTAGTGAGTCAATAATTTTCATTATCGCATACTATATGTACAAGATTTATATTTCTTCTTGCAGAATGAAGAAGATGTCAAAGTCAGATTCCATAAGAATCTCAATCTCATGCAATTGAAATAACTGTTAGATCAGGATTTGATAATTTTATTCCAGTGGCAAAAGGCAGTCCTCTACCATGTAAAGTCTCAGATCAATATCAATCTAAATACTGACTCATTTTGCTATTACATCAAATTCATGTAACATAAACTACTTTATGTTTTGGAATATTTAATTCTTGTATAGCTTGTTTGACTGCCAGATGTATGAGGTAATCTCAACATCAAGGACATCGCTGGAATTTATTAAGTCATGTTCTCATGTTTTATATAAGGGATTAAACTGTCATTCCCGGATTATTGTTTGGAAGCGGGAATCTACTATTATTATCTTTTCTTTAGATTCCGGCTGCAATACTTGACGCCGGAATGACTGTAGGTTAAATAATATCTTCTTCAAAGATAGGATATAAATCATATTTCCTAATGTTTTTGATTTTGGGATTTCGATCTGGTGTATTTAGTAAACAAATATTTGTGACTAATTCTTGTAATTGTCAGGTATAATTCATTTCTACAAAAGTCAGACTTTGAATATTTTTTTTATTATTTTCTAATCGGGTTTTTAATCTCATATCGAATGGTTGCATGATTTTTATAATAATAATTCAATAATCGCCTAGATTCTTCGCTGACGCTCAGAATGACTTTAGGACGTATGAATTGAAGCCGAAAGTTACAAAGAAACTTGAAGCTTCTGGATTGATAATTTCGTATCCATAAAAATCAGAATTAAATTCTTTTTGAATAAAAGTTTCCATTTTTTTGAATCTTTTTTCCATCATCTTTTTTTTCATATCTGGTTCTTCATTAGTAGCTCAATATTCATCGTGCTCATAAGAACTTGCTATAAACTCGCCGTTTTCTGTACCAGGAATGGTATATGGAGATATTCATGATTTAGTAAATTCATATCTTTTATATCATTCTTTTCACTTTACTAGTTCTCCCCTATTTATTACTTCTGCTTTAAATTTAGAATTATCAATAGACATGTAAGATTCTGAATATTGTTTGTCCAATAAAAATATCACTGGATGTTGATATATATCTGATCGATTGAGTGCTTTTCAGATTAATGTGTATCAATCTTCATATGATGAAGGAGCTATAACTATCGGAGATGTTTCACCAAATGTTGGAGTCAAAGAAAATTTAAAATCTCATTGTCATGTAAAAGTCGGAGTTCATGTACTTGGTCAATCACGTTGTGATAGTATGTAAACTCATCATATTTCTGTCTGATTTGAAAATGAGATACTCTCACTCATCAAAGCAAATCATCATCAACTAGTTCCACACATAGCTCTTTTTCATGCAAATTTAGATCCGAGCATAGACATTGCAACTGCTATTTCATCTTCTCATTGAAAAAAAATAACATTCTTATCTTGAACAATTACGTCAATTAAGGATGATGCAGGAGTCATGGGATATGCACTATACCATTCTAGTCCACTTGCAATTGCTCACTCCCCTATTATTTGATTTCAAAATTTAAATTCTTTGGGATTTCATATGTTAGATGAAAGGTCGAAGGTACTAGTATCAATATAATCGTATCATTTTTGTAAATCAATTAAATTCTGATCTAGACTTGGTTTTCACTCAAAAGTTTTGTTTATTAGATCTATTCATTCTTGGATATCTATTCAAAGGACTTTTAGACTAGCACCAAAAGAGAAAGTATTTTTGTATTTACAATCACATGATTTGAGATTATAGATATTTTTTAGATCGTATATTTTTTCGTTTTTGGAAACAGAATAATCATCTTGTGCAAAAAAATAATCCAATTTTTTGGAAATGAATAAATTTTCATCAGAAACATAAATAATAAAGTCATTATTATCTCATTTGATAATAGATGCATATTCTTTGTCTCCGAGGATATGATATCATTTAGAAGATAGAAGGTTTCAAAGCAACAATCATGCTGTATTTACTCATGTTCATGCTGGTCAAGAGAATGCTATACTTACTTTCATTTAGTTTAATTATGTTCTAAAAGTCATTGCGAGGAGTTCGCTTAGGCGAACGACAAAGCAATCTTAAATAAGATCATTATATAAATCATTTCGTTCTGGATTTATAGATTCTATTAATTGTATTTTATTTTCTCTATTTCATCATTTAATTTGTTTTTCTCTTAATATTGCCGATTCCATATTGGAACATTCTTCAAAATACACCAAATTCTTAACAAAATATTTTTTAGTAAATCAGTCAACCAATCATTCTTTGTGTTCGTAAATTCTTCTTTCTAAATTACTAGTAACTCAAACATATAAAACTCAGTCTTTTTTACTTGCTAATATATAAATATATCAAGTTTTAAACATATATTTAATTAATATATAAGATTGCTTCATACTTCGCAATGACTATCAGAAGAAGATTGCTTCGTGCCTCGCAATGACTAACAAACTGTCATAGCGAGAAGTAAAACGACGAAGCTATCTTACTGTATTATATAAGATTGCTTCGTACCTAGCAATGACGATGAGAAGAAGATTGCTTCGTACCTCGCAATGACTAGGTTACTTGTTCTATATTTACTCAAATTGATTTTAATTTAGCAACTATATCAGCATATCATCTAGCTATAATTTCTTCACTCATAATATTGGTAATTCATTTAGCCATAATTCATGCTAGAACCATAGCTCATCATCATCTAAGATCTGTACTAGTTACATATCATCAATGTAATTTACTAGGTCAAATAACTATTGCTTCATGAGGATTTAAAATTTCTACTTTTGCTCATAAATTTTCAAGCTCAGTTAAATATCCAAATCTTCATTCATATAAAGTCTCAAATATTTTTGATATTCAGTTTGCTTGTGTAAGCAATGTACCAAATATTGACTGTAAATCAGTAGCAAATCATGGATAAATTCTGGTTTCAAATTTTATAGCTTTGTAATTTGCTTTATTGTTTGAATTTACCCTAATAGAATGTTTATCTAATATTTTGAAATTTATTCAAATTTTGTCTGACACACTATATATAGATGATAAATCATCTACATCAAAATCTTTTATGATTAATTCACTATTATCAGCTCAAGCTCAGATAGCAAAATAAGTACCAGCTTCTATATAATCTGAAATTATTTTAAATTCAGAATTTTGTATATTAATTTTTGTCGGTCTAATAGTGATTGTATGATCTATTCATAATTTGATATTAGCTCAAGCATTATTCAAAAATCAAATCAGATTTTTTACGTGAGGTTCTGTAGCTACCATATAAATATTAATTTCATATTCTACATCAGGTAAAAATGCCAGATATGTAATCAAAGCTTCTATAGTCGTTACAGAAAATTCTTGTAGCATTATATTTTTTTTTGGCTTTCATGTAACTTGATATGTTTTGAATTCATCGTTTGTGATAGTTATTCACGCCTTTGTAAGAGCATCATCAAAAGAGTCTAATGGTCTTTTACCTATTTTGCATCATCAAGTACCGACAAATTTTACTTTCCCATATCTATGAAGTCATAATGGTATAAGTAATATAGATGCTCTAAATTTGGTAGCAAGTTCTGAAGTAAGATCAAAGAAATCTTGTGATTTCTCTAATGCTTCATCGGCAAGTTTTTCCATGTTAGCTATATCTACTATATTTGGTTTATTTAGTAATTTAACTTTATTTCAAATAAGATAATTTGCTACTACTATTGGTAGTGCTGCATTTTTACTTCATGATATAGATACCTCTCACTTAAGATTGGGAGAATAGGATATTTGAAACATAGTATGAGTAAAATAATAAAAAAAGTCTAAGTCATCGCGAGTCGTAGGCGTGGCGATCTTATAAATAAACAACAAAAGACAAGATTGCTTCGTGCCTCGCAATGACGGTTGATTATTTTTAGTGTTATTATTTTCGGATTCAATGGAAAATTTGTATTGAAAATTTGATTTGCTTTTTGAAAAAAAAAGAGTATTATATTTCTTATAAATGTTATTTTTAACATCTATAAGAATTGTAATGAAATATATAGAATTGTATAACTTATTCAAAAACAAAACTGTTTTTTCTATTCAAGAGATATATATCATAGAACCAAATTTTGATAAAAGAAGAATATCTGAATGGAAGAAAAAGTGATATATAAAATCTGTAAGTAAATGACGATATACTTTTTCTGAAAAGACTTTATGAGATGAAGATTATTTTATTATAGCAAATATTATTAATCAACCATCATATATTTCTTGTGAGTCAGCATTGTATTATTATAATTTAATACCTGAATGAGTCTTTATGACTACATCAATTACAAGCAAAAAAACCATAGACTATCAAACAGATATTGGCAAGTTTCGTTATAATAAGATATCAGCAAGACTATTATTTGGGTTTAAATTGGTAAATTGAATCAATTGAAAATTTAAAATAGCATACAAAGAAAAAGCAATATTAGATTTTTTGTATCTTAAATCTCAACTAAAAACTGAAAAAGACTTTTTGGATCTGAGGATTGATTCTGATGAATTTTTTGATGGTTTTGATTATTCTAGACGAGAATTATATTTGAAACAATTTAATAAAAAGACTTTAACCCAAAGAGCACAACTTTTATTTACTACAATTCAAAAAAATGCTTAATATAAAAGATATTCAACAATTCTATCCTCCAATATTACATGGTAAGACTAGACATATCTTGAGAGAATATATTCAATGTGAAATATTGAGTTATCTATTTTCACATAAATTTGCTAATAAAATATGTTTCATATGATGAACATCTCTAAGACTAATTTACAATAATTCTAGATTTTCAGAAGATTTGGATTTTGATAATTTTGACCTAAAAAAAGAAGAATTTGAAATTATGATGGAAGATTTGAAAAAACATCTAGAAAAAAATTGATATGAAATAGAAATGAGGGTATTGTATAAATGAGCATATCATTGTAATATCAAGATACCTAGTATACTATATCAAAACAATATCACCAATATGAAAACAGAAAAAATTTTAATAAAAATAGATACATTTGGTCAGGGTTATAATTTTGTTCCTGATAAAAAACAATTAAATAGATTTAATTTTGATTTTTATTGTAATGTTGCTAGCGTTAATTTATTATTAGCTCACAAGATTAATACTTTATTTGATAGATACAAAGGAAGAGACCTTTTTGATATATCTTTTTTATTGAATCTTACACAAACCCCTGATTACTGATATTTACAAGCAAAACAATGAATAAAGGATTCAATTAAATTAAAAAATAGCATATTAGAAAAGATTAAAGACTATGATTTTGAACAGTTACAAAAAGATGTAGAGCCATTTATTTTTAGAGATGAAGACAAAAGAGTTCTTCATTTCAAAGAGACTATAGAACAAACTAAATTTGAAGAATAAGGACTAGAGTCATGTAACATTTATTATATGTTTATATAAAAATTTACTTGTATTTTTTTATTATATATCTAGATATATTGTAATATATTTATTTATACTATTTTATTATGCCATTTGTCACAAAAATCATAAGGGAACCGATAAAATTTGAAGAAATAGAGACATTAGCCAAAAAACAATTTGGTGATTTTGTAAAAGCAGTAGTAGATATAGAAAATGTTATTATAGCTATAGGATGAGAACTTCACGCTGATCAAGAATCTTTGCTTTTGGATAAATGATCACAGCAAGAACATTTACGAGGAATAAATATTTATCCTCAGCATTTTGGTCAAGATTCTTTTATAGAATTTGATTCTATGATCAATATCAGACCAAGATTAAATAATCGTACAAGAGGTATCCAAGATATTAATATTCAGAAGAAAATAAGAAAAATTGTAAATTTATTTATTGTACCATAATATGAAGATAGTTTATCATAAAGATTTAGCCAACTGAAGATGGTATAAACTAACATTTGCTCAACAAATGTGAAATATTGGTAGTGAGATATATCGTAGTTTACAAGCAAAAGAAAAATATCCAGAAAGATTTGAGCAAGCTAGCGATAGAATGCTAGAGCTTTTTGATCTTACACTCAGTAATCCAAAATGTACTTCCTCTCAGAGAAAAGAAACAGCTAGACTTAGAGAAGGTATATGTAGCTATCTATGGTGAGAAAATGAATACGATTTAGATCCGAATTTTTTGAACAAATATTTTTTTGCTTTTGGGCTAATTGCAAATCAGTAATAATAATTTTTACGTTTCTCATTATTTGTATTGAAAATTTGATTTGCTTTTGTAGAGTGAATTGGAGATTTTTTAGTTTATAAATTTTTTTATGAAAAAAATATTAATTACTTGATGAGCATGATTTATTTGATCTCATTTGTGTAAAAGATTATTAGATGAATGAAATGAAGTAATATGCTTGGATAATCTATTTACTGGAAATAAATCTAATATATATGAACTAGAAAAAAATCCTAAATTTACATTTATATTACATGATATTACTCAGCCTTTTTGGGCCCAAGTAGATGAAATTTATAATTTAGCCTGTCCTGCATCACCAGTACATTATCAAAAAAATCCAGTAGAAACAATAAAGACATCACTACTTGGAGCAATAAATATGTTGGAATTAGCTACAAAAGTAAAAGCAAAAATATTACAATCCTCTACTTCTGAGGTTTATGGAGATCCAAATATACATCCACAACCAGAATCGTATCGATGAAATGTAAATATAATATGACCAAGGTCGTGCTATGATGAATGAAAGAGAGCTTCTGAGACATTGTTTATGGATTATTATAGAGAGTTTGAGACTAAGATTAAAATTATTAGAATATTCAATACTTATGGTCCCAACATGAATCCAGAAGACTGACGTGTGATTAGTAATTTTATTATGCAAGCTTTAAGAAACCAAAATATAACAATTTATTGAGATTGATTACAGACTAGAAGTTTCCAATATATTGATGATTTAATAAATGGAATGGTAGCTATGATGGAAAACACCAATTGATTTATATGACCAGTAAATATATGAACAGAATTTGAATTTAGTATGAAAGAATTAGCAGAATTAGTTTTGAAATTAATTCCAGAAAGTACAAGTAAAATAATTTATGAAGATTTACCAATAGATGACCCTAAACAAAGAAGAGCTGATAATAGATTAGCAAAAGAAAAATTATGATGGGAACCTAAAATTTGATTGGAAGAAGGGCTAGTGAAGACAATTGAATATTTTAGAAAATTTATTTAATTATGAATTGAGAGTTATTGGCTGATCAACCCTTGGGAGAGAAATTAATCAAGAAGTGATTTTGGTTGTATTTTTTTACTATTTTAATAGCTCCAACATGATATTTTATTAGAGTAATAGTATCTAATAGTGTAAGCGTAGCAGATGTATGAATTATATACAGTATTATGTGATTTATATGAATTCTATCAGCTTATCATGATCTTGGACTCACCGAAGCACTTCAATATCATCTTCCGAAATACCGAATCCAGAAAAAATATAATGCTTTCAAAACAAGTATATATTTTACTATGGTCATCCAAACAATAACAGGACTAATCATAGCTTTTATACTATTTTTTGGAGCAAACTATTTAGGAGTATATTATTTTCATTCACCTGAATCAGTACACATTATCAAGATATTCTGTCTCTACTTTCTAGGTATGAACTTCTATAATATACTCTATTCTATATATATATCATTTCAAGACGTCATACAATATAAAATAATAGAGGGTATAAGATGATATACAACACTTATATTTACGATACTATTCTTTTTCTTATGAAGTTTAAATATAACAAATTTTACTCGAGCGTGGATTTTATGATTATGAATATCACTTATAATTTCAGGTATAATTTTTCGAAAAAAATATTGATATACATTACAAAAATGAAAAATACAACTAGAAAAATCACTAATAAAAAAACAAATACAATACGCGTTCCGAATATTTATATGAATTAATGTAATCTACTTACTTAGTCAAATAGACCAACAATTCATCATATACTTTCTTTGAGCAGAAAAAGCATGATATTATGCAAATTATCTTAGCTTAATATTATCATTCAGTATATTTACAGCACCTTTACTTTGATATCTTTTCCCTCTTACAACAGAATTATTAGAAAAAAAGGAATATGAAAAAATAAGAAAGCTAAAAAATATTCTCTATAAATTATTTTCTCTATTTGCTATAAGTATATCAGGATTATTTATAGCATTTTGACCAGAAATAGCAACAATACTCTTTTGAAAAAAATTTCTCTATTCATGAAAACTCCTTACCTATTCAGCAGGTTTTCTTATTTTCTATGTTCTTTTTAATATAAACTTGAGTTTTTTGGCTGGTATGGGAAAAGTAAAACAGAGGGCAAAAATAATATTCATTACACTTATCACTAATATTATATTTAATCTGATTTTTATTTACTTACGAGGAGTTATTTGAGTAATATCTGCAACAATGATATCACGGATTATGTTATTTATTATGAGTTATAAACTTATAGATAAACGCAAAGAAATTAGTTTTAATCGATGATATTTAATAAAAAATTTAGTAGTAATAATTATATTATCTACAATTATAATTATCTACAAAAATAATATATTTGTATTGGAAGATATGTATAGATACAAAAACTTAATGTATTTTGTATTGACTGGTATTTGATATTATATTATTATCGGAAGTGTAAATTATAAAAACATACAATATGTCTTAAAAGAAATCAAACAATTAAAAAAGGAATAATTTATTTATATTAATAATATATGAGACAATTAAATTATGAAGTAAAAAACAAATATAGCAATATCAGACGAGAAAATCGAAAAGATTTTATTAATAATATAAAAGGAGAGAAAAGACACAAAATAGCAATAATAACCATACATTTTAACAATATAAATAACATCAAAAAACTATTAAACTATTTAGAAAATGAATATAATAAAAAGTTTGATATTATTGTTGTAGAAAACAGTACTAAACAGGAAGAAATAAATTTATTAAAAACATATTGTAAAAATAAAAATTATATAACTATAATTAATCCTATAGGTAATCTATGATCTGCGTGAGGTTATGCTTTGGGAATGGAATACATAATTAGTCAGAATTATGAATATTTTTTTATAGTCGAAGATGATGTTATTTTTTTGGAAAATAACATATTTAGTTCGATGATAGAACACATAGATAATAAAACTTTAACTTTTATTAATAATTGTAAAAACACACGATCATCTTCAAACGCTATAGATAAATGAAAATCTTGGCGGGTACAAATAGCTTGATATCCTGTTAATTTTATAGAAAAGATATGAATAATAGATCCTAGATATTTTTTTAGATGAGAAGATTTAGAATGGTGATCAAGAATTGAAAAATGAATAAGTAAATTCTGATATCTAACTTGTATAATAGATAAAAACTATATTCACCCTTATCTAAAATCTGTAAACTGAAATTATGCTCGATTTTACTTTTCGATAAGAAACCAACTATTGTCATTAAAAAAGAATATTAGTAAAAATATATTATTTTTCCTAACTTTATTTCTTTATTTATGGACAGCAATCATAAAATGGATTATTTACTGAGATACTATAATCCTAAAATCCTATAGCAACGCAATAATAGATTTTATAAAAAATAATTATTCTTTCAAAAATAATACTTACAATATATGATTATTTATTCAAGATACACAAAAAAAAATAAAAGAAGAACGAATAGATAGTAATAAATTAATACAAAAAACACAATATCTTTACGGGAATAAAAAAATATTATCGATAACAGGAATTGATATAGAAAAATTAGAATATTCAAATAAGATTTTGAATATATTCACGCATGGAATACTAATATCGTCAAGTTCTACTGTATTTACTCCTCTATTTTTTTTAGCGCCTAAAATTCTCTGTATAAATGAGTTTAATTTAATTAACAACACGATATCTATACAGGAATATAAAAATAATTATAGAGCTAAAAACATCATTGCATTTATAATAAGTTTAATTGCTTCTTTAATCACAATCATTATCGTAAATATCATAATTATTTTATCTATATGATTAAATAAATGGGGAAGAAAATAATAAATAATCATTGTTATGTTTGTAAAGGAGATATGAGATTTTTAATGAAATGAATAGATATTAATTATACAGCAACAGGCAAAAGCTTTGATATATGTAGATGTAAAAAATGTTGACTAGAACAAATATATCCACTCCTTAGTCAAGAAAAACTATTAGAATACTATCCTAAAAATTATTATTCATATGATACAAAAGAGAAACAATGATACATGGAAAGAATCATATATCGTACTTTAGATGATATTATTAATAAGAAAATAAGTTTTTTCTCATTAGTATTCAAAAATAGAATCGGAAAATTCCCACTTAAAAAAAAACCAGAATGAAATTATTTGGACATTTGATGTGGTGCTGGTAAACATCTAAAAATAATAGAAAAATACTGATGGAATAGCTATGGCTTTGAAATAGGGGTAAAAAATAAAATAGAAAAAATAATATATAATACCCATATAAAATATGTTGATCGATGAAATAAAAAATTTGATTTCATTTCTTTATGGGCGGTATTTGAACATTTATTGGACCCTATAGGATATATCGAAACAATAAAAAAAATACTTAAAAATTCTTGAGAATTACATATTTTTGTTCCAAATAACAATAGTGTATATGCAAAAATCTTTTGACCATATCGATTTAATAGAGACATTCCGAGACATATTTTCAATTATAATCCGACAGCTTTAAAAATATTATTTACTCAACAATGATTTAAAATAAAAGAAATAAATCATTTATCGGCATGATGATTTTTTACAAGTTTATATCAATATTTAAAATGTAAATTTTGATTGAATATTTGATTTCTAAATAATATCTGACTTCATATAGTGTTTTATCCTATTGATTGGATAATAAATAAATTATGATTTGGAGATAATATTCATTTAACCATTAAAATAAAATAGTCTAATTTATTATTTTATTAAATTAATAATGAAAACCTTTACAACTCTATTTTATTTATGATTAACAAATCAACATTTAACAAAAGAAACATGATTAATATGATATTATATGTATAAAAGATTTGGATATAAATCAAAGATAATAACACCAGAGATAAAATGAGAAGAATATCCAGAAGCTAAATTTATAAACTGAGTAGAAATAGTCTCAAAAAAATGATTTAAAATATGATTAATACATTTTTGATTAATAGGATATCTATTGAAAAATAGTAAAAAAACAGATATATTAAATTTATTTCATTTTTCACTACCGTCATTATTCTACTGATTAATATATAAATTGTTAAATAAAAGATGATTTATTTATCTTAAATTAGATTACAATATCAATCTATTTAAAGATAATGGATATAAGATATATAATATAAATCCAATAATTAATGTTATATCGACTCCATTTGAAAATCTATTAATAAACATATGTAATATTATTTCTGTAGAGGCAGAAGAATGAGAAAACTTATTAAAGAATTATAATAAAAGGTTTGAAAAAAATCTTATATGTATGCCAAATTGAGCAGATGATATAAATATCAAAAACGCCATTGGTCATATTAATTCTTTTCAGGAAAAAGAAAATCTTATAATAACCGTTTGAAGAAATTGAACATATCAAAAAAATACTGAGATGTTATTGAATATAATAAGTAATACAAATTTAAAAAACTGGAAAATAAAAATAATATGATCTATAGATAATGTTTTTATTGAAAAAATTAAAAAGTTTTTTAAAGAGTATCCTCATTTTAAAACAATAGTAGAATTTACTTGACCTAAAACTAAAAAATAAGTATATGACTATTACAACAAGGCAAAAATATTCGTATTAACATCAAGATATGAATGATTTGCAAATATATTTCCAGAGGCATTATATTTTGGTAATAACATAATAACAACTAATGTTTCATGAGCAAAAGACATAACTAAAAATTGAAAAATATGAGATATTGTATGATTAAATGATAGCGATAAATTTAGTAAAATTCTTCAAAATTATATAGATAATCCTAATTTATTAAAAGATAAATATATAAAAGCAAAAAAGTATAGTACTGATTTTTTTATTCGATCAAAAATAATAGAAAAATTAAATAATAATTTAGATATTATAGGTAAAAAATAATGAACAAAAAAATTTCAATAATATTATTAAATTACAATTGAAAACAATTTAATAAAAAATGTATTGATTCAATTTTGTTACAAAGTTATCAAGATTTTGAGATTATTTTTGTAGATAATGTATCTACAGATTGATCATTAGAAGAAGTTGAAAAAACTTATGAGGAAGAAATAAAAATTAAAAAAATTATAATTATTAAAAATAAAGAAAACACATGATTCACAGGATGAAACAATCTATGAGTAAAATATGCTAGTAAAAAATCAGAATATATTTGTCTTTTAAATAATGATACTACTGTTCCAAAAAATTGGTTGGAAGAACTTATAAAGGGTATAGAATCAGATGGAGAATTATGAGCAGTTGGTAGTGTAATATTAGATAAATGATATGAAGAAGAAATTAAAAACACTCACTTTAAAAATAAGGATGTCTTTGTTTCTACTATACTATGAGAGAATGCAATTGAAAAGTCTATAATTAAAAATTGAATTATGTATACTAATGTAATATCATGATGTTGTGTTTTGTATAAAAAAAATATAATTAAAAAGCCATTCCCGGAATTTTATTTTGGATATTGAGAAGATATATGGTTGTGATTATATCTATTAATAACTTGATATAAGTTAGCTATATGTCCTAAATCAATAGTGAATCATTTCTGATCTTGAAGTTTTGGGAAAAAACCATCAGACCTTAAATTATTTTATTGAAATAGAAATCAAATTATAAATTTTCTTGTATTTTATAAAATAACTACAATTATAAAATTATTTCCATTATTTATTATAAATCAAATGTCCCATTTATTTTTAGATGTACCTTTGAAAAGAATAAAAGCAAAAATTAAATCCTGGATATGGATTTTTAATAATAGAAAAAAAATTACATCTTTGAAAAATCTAATACAAAAAGATAGAATATTATCAGATAAAAATATGATATATATATTATCACATAAACTTAGTGATAATATATTTTATGTGAAATTTAATAGAATTAAACTACTTCTAATAAAAACAGCTAATTATATTTTTAGATTATATATAAAATTATTTTTTTGAATTTTTTAATGTAATCATATAATCAGAGGTAAATTGTTTATACGTATTTTCAATAATTCAACGAATAAAAGATATCTTTTTAAGTCAGAAGAATTCATATAATATATTTAAAAACAAAAAATCTAATAAAAAGACTATAGTGTTTATTATTAAAAAAAAGGAGAAAAGAATATATTGATAATTTAAATTCCAATGATTTTGCCTTAGTGATGAGAGGATTTTGAAATTATTCTTTTAGAATGTATGAAGCAATGAGTTTGGGTAGAATATTAATATATATAGATACATGAGCAAATTTACCATTTATTGATGAAATAAATTACAAAGATTTATTTATTATAATACCTTTTAGTAAAAGAAAATATATATACAAATATATAGATGCTTTTTAAAATAAAAATAAATGAAACTTACCAGAAATTCAAAGAAATATTAGAAGTGTTTATGAGAAATATTTTACTATGAGTAACTATTATAATAAAATAATAATATCACTAATGAGAAATAAATAAATATAATTTTTATTTACTTGCTTCTATGATAGTTACATGATGATTATAATCTGGTTTATCACTATGTATTTTAATATTTCTACTTATACCAAACAATGATTCTAAAATTCATCTTCCTGGAAATGGATAAAAGTGTTTTCATTGATAATATATATTTTCTATATTAAAAAAATTTGATACTGTTTTTATAAATAAATCCGTGGTAAAGTTTGAAACATGATACTTATTTTTTATTATTTCTCACCTAAAATTTGGAGTAGAAATAATTAGCTTTCATCAATGCTGTAGAACCCTTTTAAGTTCAGAAAGAAAATTATCATATTCTAATATATGCTCTATTGTTTCAAAAGACACAATTAGATCACACGAATTATCTTCTAATGGAATATTTTTACCATTTCATGTAACGAATTCTAAATTTCAATTTTTTATATTTTTTTTACAATAATCTATACTTTCCTGACTAATATCAACTCAAATTACTTTTTTGGCTCTTTTAGATAAGATAAAACTTCAATATCAACTTCAAGATGCTATATCTAAAACTACTTTATCTTTACAATAATTCTTTGCAAAATCATATCTTTCGTAATGATCTGCAAATCTTTTATTTCCCCAAAATGATTCTCAATGTGCTCTTTCTCATGTAAATAACATTAATATTTATTATTTAATAAAAGTTTATATTGTTCATAAATTCTATTTGTTACTTTATCTCGATCATACTCTTGTACAAGATTATATCAGTTTTCAATCATATTATTAATATTATCTTCTTTTAAACTAAGCATATTTAGAATTGCCTTAGCTAGTTCCGATGAATCTAATGGGTTTACAATAAAACCATTTTTATTATTTTTTACAAAATTACTATTATCTCATACATTAGTTACAATAACTGGCATTTTGGATGCAAAAGCTTCAAAAACAACAATTGGTTGTCATTCTGCTAATGATGGTAAAACAAAAAAACTATTTTTCTCATACTCTTCTACTAATTCTTTATCTAATAATTTACCTTTAAAAATTATAAATTTTTCAAGTCAGTATTTTTTTATTAATTGTTTTAAATCATTCATAAGTTCTCATATTCATACTATATTTAGAATAAATTCATTTTTTTCTAAAGTTTCTTTTCAAATAATTTTTAATGCCTCTATGAGGTATTCTAATCATTTTTGCCAATCCAATCTACCTACAAATAAAAATTGTTTTCATTTATATTTTTTTACTCAATTTACTGCTTTGAATTTATCTATATTCAAACCTGGATATATAATCTGTATATTTTTGTTTATATTTTTATAATTTAATATTTTACTAGAAACAGATATTTCAAGATCATATTTTAATTTTGTTACAAAAAATTTTTCTCACCAATACAATAGGCCCTTTTTATCTGTATCCATATGCATAGTTCAATGAACAGTATATACAACTGGAATCTTTAGCATACCACCTATGATTTTTGCAGGTAGTCATGGTGAAAGAGCATGTGCGTGGATTATGTCATATTTTTCTTTTTTTGCTAATCTATATAAAGAAAATGATACATTCATTAGTCGACCCAATCTTCAAAATAAATTAAAAAATTTTGTTATAGGTCCTATTCTAAATATTCTCTGTTTTGATAATTGATTTTTTTTTTCTTTATAAATTTTATTATCTTCTCAAACAAAACTTCTTGTAAATATATCTACATAACAATCATGCTTGCTTATTAAATTTTCTGAAAGATATTTTGCATATAATTGTCATCATCATATCAAAGGCTCCCACCCTTCGCTTAACATTGCTATTTTCATAATATTTCTTTGTATATATCTAAAGTTTGATTTACATTTGACGACCATAAAAATTCTTTTTTTTGTATTATTTGATATTTATTATTGTAGAAATTTACTACTTTATTGGATATATCTTCTGAATTTGCCGGTTCTACAAAATTTATTTTTCCACTTACTACTTCTGGAAGAGATGCTATATTAGAAACAATTAAATTTTTATTCAAAGTACATGTCTCTGCAGCTGAAAAGCCAAATCATTCTACTAAAGATGGTACTATAACAAAATCTGATGCTAAGATATAGTTTCATAATTCTTTATATTTCACTCATGGGACTCGAATAATATTATTTTTAATATTTAATTTGTTTATTAGTTTTCTTTCATAATCTGCTTTATTATTACTACTTTCTGATACTATTAATATTGCTTTAAATTTTGGTATTTTTTTTATTATATCAGGAATTGCTTGTATAAAATATTTCAATCATTTTGATATTCATGATCTTCAGAAAAAAAGTCAGATATAGTTATCTTTTAAATTATATTTTTTTATAATTTTTTCTATATCTTCTTGTTTGAAATTATCTAAATTTCGATTATCATAATCTAATCAATTATAGACTGTAATAAGTTTATTATCTTCTAATCAACAGTAAATTCTGAGACTATTTTTTGTGTAATTTGATACACATATAAATTTATCAAAATTAAATTTAAAAATCAGACTTTCATAAAGTTTGAAAAAAAATCATTTCCATCATAGAAATCTATATCGAAGTTTACCAAATATTTCATGTACTGTAATAACAATCTTTTTGTTAGTTATTTTTGAAATAATACTAGCTGGTATAGCTGCATTGTATGTTGTTGTATGTATTATATCACATTTTTTTGCTAATTTTATTCACTTAGATATACAATAAAACATAAAATCATATCTATTGTGTCATACTCTATATATTTCTAACTTGTCTGAAATTTTTTCATAAGAAGGTAAATCTTTCTTAAATTTACTAGTCAATACAGTAACTGAATTTCATTTTGATATAAGTCATTTTATTAAATTATCAAAAAGTATTTCGACTCATCAAATATGTGGTTGGAATAATTCTAATATAAACAATATTTTCATATGTTTTATTTTTATTTAAATATATACTATTTATTTAACTTCTTTAACCTGTTTCTGAAAATGGGCAGTCATAAGATGATTTAATATTCAATGAATATCCTCTATTGGTCAATATTTATCAGATTCAACTAATATATGATGATCTAGTAATTCTTTAGCTTTACCTCATTGAAATCATAAAAATCAGACTGTATCTATTCACATTTGTTTTGCTTTTTCCAATGCCATTATAATATTTTTTGAATTTCAACTTCATGTAATTATTATTAACAAATCTCAATTTTCTCATAATGTTTCAAGTTGTTCAGAAAAAATATAATCAAATCATTCATCGTTAGCCCAAGCAGTAATAACTGGCATATTATCATTTAATGAAATTGCTTTAAATTTTATTGATTCATTTTTTTCTTGAGGATTTTTCCCAAGTGTAGTTTTTTGTAAATCAGAAACCATGTGACTTGAAGTAGCTGCACTTCATCAATTTCATGCTATAAATATTTTCTTTCAGCTTAATAATTTTTCTTCTATAATATCTATAGTTTTGATTATATCATCTGTTTTTAATGTTTTAAGAGTTCTACTTAAATCATCTATATATTGATTTATAAATGCCTCTTTTTGTTCTGATGTTGTTTGGGCATATTCAAATCTTTTAGAAAGATTATTTTTCATTTCTATAAATTAATATGTAAAAATTATTTTACTTCATTCATTTTCAAAATTAAAATCTATATTTCTAAGTTCTGGCAGAGATTGTATTATGTCTTGATGCTTTTCTTTGGGAGCATAAAACAAAAGAAATCATCATCAACCAGCTCAAAGTAGTTTACCTCAAGAAGCTCAAGCTCTTCTTGCTTTGTGATATCGATCGTCTATTTGAGGATTTGATATACCACCAGCCATTTCTTTTTTTAATTCTCGATTTTCATGGAGAATCTCCCCAAAATTATTTAAATTATTATTTTCAAGTTCCTCTTTTAGATTATATGTGAGTCAAACCATTCTTTTCATTATTTCTACTTTCTTTTGATCAGAAACCATATTTTTATTTTGATCTGATAATATATTTGAAGCACTTCTTGTTATTCAGGTAAACATCATCAATAGATTATCTTGTAATCTTTCTTTAGTCTCTTTTAGACAGATGATTTTTTTTACTGAGACACTATCATCCGGATTAAATTCTATAAAATTCAATCATCAATGTGCTGCTGCATATTGATCTTGTTTTCAGATTGGCTGTCAACATCTTTCTATTTCTATCATACAAGCTTCTTGTGCTAATTTTTCAGCAGACACATATTCTCATTTATGAGCATGTAAGGCGTGTAACATTGCAACTGTAAAAGAAGATGAAGATCATAATCCTGATCATTTAGATGGAATATCAGCTACAGAAACAATTTCTAATCATCAGTCTATATCTAAATAATTTAATATTTGTTTAGCATATTCATGTTTTAATTCACTTGCATGACCAACATTTTCAGTTTCTGAATAACCTAATCTTATATTATTATCAAATTTTTTATTAACCAAAACAGTTACTCACTTATCTATAGATGTACTTAATACAGCTCATCAATTTTTTCTATAAAAACTAGCGATATCACTACCTCATCACGTAAAACTTACTCTAAGTGGCGTACGAGAAATAAACATATTTATACGTTTATGTTAAATTAAAGCATTTTATGTTATTCTTATATCGATTTTTTTTAAAAAAACAATATGTTATTAATCAATAATAACATCTGCATAACTTTTAGTTTTTGTTATTATTGGAAACTCATCTTTTTGTCTTTTATTGTATAGATCATCAATATCACTTCTAGTTAATCATTTATAATCATAAAAATTATATAATCTTTCTTTTCTTTTATTCTCTTCTATATCACAATAAACTTTTATATTTGAAATCTTTCTTAGGTATTCTATATCCAGAGAAATTACTCAATCTATTACTAAAATATCTTTTTTATCAAAACTTATTTTACTATGATTCTCTATTATAGTTCTATCTTTTATATTATATTTATTAATTTCTATTTCTTTTCACTCCAAAAACTGTTTTATATCATTAGTTATTTTATCATATTGATATCTAGCTTTTACATCCATATCATCATTACGTTTTTCTTTGGGTATTAGTCGATTATCTAAGTTTATATTTTTAAATTTAAAATTAGTTTTAGTTAAAAGATTAGTTAATATATTTGTAAATGTAGTTTTTCAAGAACGAGACAATCATCATATTAAAATAATATATCTATCCGAATCTACTTGTAGGTTTTTTATAATTTCTTCAGCTTTTGATAATAAATTTTCATATTCATATATTACAAAATCTGAAGCTTCCTTAAAATCTGTAAATATAAAATCAGGTTCACATTTATATTTTCAATCATCTCAAGCATATCACGTTCTAACTAATATAGTCTTTAATCATGTATTTATTCCAGTTTGTATATCTGTAGTACTGTCTCAGATTATAAATGATTTATCTGGATTTATATTATATTTTTCAATAGCTTCTTTTATCATTCAAGTTTTGGGTTTTCTACACTCACACTCAATTTTTAATTCAGGTATTTCTCATTCAAATCATTTATCTGGATGATGTGGACAATAATAAATATCATCAATATAAGATCATTCTTTACCTATCTCCCACTCTAATTTTTTATGAATTTCGTCTAATTCTGATTCTTTCAAAAATCATTTAGCTATCATAGGTTGATTTGTGACAACAATAGAAAGATATTCAGATTTATTTATATTTTTTAATCATTCTCAAACTCATGGTAAAATATTTAAATCATTTATATCAGATAAATTATCTACTTCTTCATTGATAACTCAATCTCTATCTATAAATATAGCTTTTTGTTTATTTTCTATATTTAACCCAGCAACCTTTCAAGAAATTATATCATTTTCTACTTGTTGCAATCTATCCAAAGTTCACATATCTTTGATATATTCATGCGTTTTATATGCTTTTAATAATTGATTATCTTGTATTATTTTAGGAAAAATATGCTTCCCAAAATCAGATGATATATTTGGCTGAATATAAGTAAAAACTTTAGGATCTAATATATATAAAGCAGCATTTACTAAATTATGATAATATATTCATTCTGGATGTGGCTTGGAATGAAAAGCTTTTATTAATCATTTTTTATCAGATTCTACAAGATCACTATCATAGGGATGATTATTTGGATGAACTAATAGTGTTCATAAACTATTTTTATCATCATTATCAAAATCTATCATACTTTGTAAATTAATATCCATTATTGTGTCACCATAGAACACAAAAAACTTTTCTTTTAATAAATATTCTAATTGTTTAACAGCTCCTGCGGTGCCCAATGGAATTTTTTCTATTATATGTTGAATATTTACACCAAACTTTGATCAATCTCAAAAATAATCAACTATTACATTACCTAAGTGTCATGAAAGGATTATTATATCTTTTAGATTATATTTTTTAGCTAATTCTATTTGCCACTGTAAAATTGGCTTACCAGCTACATTAACCATAGGTTTTGGAATATCAGTAAGTCAAAGTCTTGTTCATTTACCACCTGCTATAATAACAACTTTCATGTTATATTTCTTTTCAAAAATAAATCTGATCAACAATATCTTTTGTACCTTGTATAACTGCATTTTCGCTGTTATACTTAGTACTCCATCATAATTGATGGAGTTTTGAATTATCTAATTCAACTTGTGGAACATCTCATCTTCGTCATTGTTCTCATCAAGTATAGTTAATTGTTACATTCTCTAATCATATATGATTAATAATTGATTCTGCTATAAAAGTAACTGAAGTTTTTCATTTAGGAGTAAGATTAAAATAATTTAATTCATCTTTTGAATTTTCATATCCAAACAACATTCAATCTACCAAATCATCAATATAAATATAGGGTTTGGCTTGTTTTCAATTTCATAATACAGTTAATTGACTGGGATCCTTTTTAAGTTTATTTACAAAATCATAGGCAGCTCAGTGTGTAGAATTCCTACCTATAACATTTCAAAATCTGAATATCCATGACTGTATATTATAATTATGTCAAAATGACGATACTAATGATTCACAAGCAAGCTTACTGGCACCATAAAGAGATATCGGTAATAATGGACCATCATCTTCTCATGTTGGTACTTTTTTGGCTACTCCATAAACAGCACTTGTTGAAGCAAAAATAATTTGTTTGAGTTGATGTATTCTCATAGATTCAAGAACATTATATGTCGCTATTGTTCAAATTTTTAGATCGATGTCTGTTATTTCTGCTCATTTAGAAATATCGCTATTAGCAGCTAGATGTATAACTAAATCAATTCATTCAAAATAGGGTTTTATTTTTTCTAAATTTAATAAGTTCTCCTCTATAAAGTTATAATTTGTATTATTTGTAAATTTTTCGACATATTCTTTTTTTCATAAAATAAAGTTATCTATAGCAACTATAGAGTGTCATTGTCATAAGAGAACTTTTGTTATATTGGATGCGACAAATCATGCTCATCATGTTATAAGTATTTTCATTAGTTTTTTTTCTTATTAAAAAGATAAAAGAGGAAACTAAAATATATAATTTGTATTCATGTAATAATAAAAAACAAAGCATATAGTCATATTCTAAAAGAAACAACATCTATAGTTCATATTTTTAATCGATTTAAAAGAACTATAAAATCCATTACAAATCAAATTAATCCTAATATTCATCATACCAACAATCCCCTTTCAAATGTAAAAATCTTTGCTATTTTTTTACTTATCTTGGTTATTCTAAATTTATTTAAATATGAAAAATTTTGTGTTAGAACTCACATTTGAAATATAGAGAATCATATATTTCGCAATAAAACTCACAAAAAGAGATAAAATGTTCAAAAAGATTTTCATAATATATTTATTGGACCAAAAAGTTGAGATAATAATATTATTATTCAAATAACTCAAATAATTGATCATAATTTCATAAATATAAATTCTGAAGCTAACAACATTATATACTTTAAATTAGCTCGCCCAGCAGCATATGCAGGAAGATGTGGTTTTCTTCAATCACGATCAGCCAATAAACTTACTGGAATTTCACACATTTTCATATGAGTAAGTCTTGCCTTTACAACCATTTCTGAAGCGTATTCTCGTCATCGTGACTCCATCTGCATTTTATCAAAAGCATTTTTAGTTAAAGCTCTAAGTCAACTATTACAATCAGAAATTCATGCTTTAAAAAATAGATTAATAAAAAACGTAAGTAATGGTGTTCATATATGTCTATTTTTCCATGGCATAGCGCCCTTGTGAATATTTCATTTTAATCTAGTTCACATCACAAAATCGTATCATGCATCAAGTTTTTTGATAAATCAGTCCATTTCAATAAAATCATATGTTCAGTCAGCATCTCACATTATTATATAATCTCATTTTATATGAGGTATACTATCTATGTATGCTTTACCAAGTCATTGTCTAGGTATAGATATAACTCTAGCTCAAAGTTTTTCAGCTTCATTTTTTGTTATTCAATTATCATTTGAGCTATCCATAATCAAACATTCTCATTTTAAGTTATATTTTTCAAAAGCTTCAAAAACCCTATTAATAGGATATCTGATCACTTTTCCTTCATTAAGAGCTGGTATCACTACAGTAATAAATTTAGATGTCATATTTTTGATTAAAAATTAAATAATTCTGAATTAAAAAGTTTATAATTGTAACTATTCATGCTACTACAAAAGTACTTAATGAATAATTATTAATATATAAATTAAAAAATGGGACTAATAATTTCAATGAAATCATAATAGCAACAACCAATATGATAAACGAAATTATTTGTTTAGTTGTTTGTTGTTTTTTAGTGTTTTTAAATGTAAAATATTTTTGTAAATAAAACACAATTGTTATATTAAAAATAAATACAAAAAAAAGTGAAATATCATATGAATATTTAAATACATCTGTTATAAAAAAAGTAATTATCACATTTCAAACTAAAGCAATTCATCAAATTAAATAAAATCTAATTATTTTTTTTGTAAAATCATAAATATTTGTGGTCATAATATCTTTGACTTAATTGACAATAAAAAAAAGAAATAAGTAATATTGAACAATATTTTACTAAAAAATGTTAATTCAGATTGTTGTATTTTTTCTGCTTTATTTTGAATTCTATCATATAGCCATTTCTGTAAATTATAAAAAGGAAAACCTTTTTTGTATGATTTTATTGGTATTAATCAATTATTATAAAATTCTTTCTCTAACTCAATTAGACTAAAATGTTTTATATGTCATATATTAATATCACTATTATATCTTTTTCATGATTGAGTGGTTAATATACAATATCATTTATGTGAGGTTAATTTAGATAAATTATCAATAACTTGTTTCCAATCATCTATATGTTCTATTACCTCACTACATAGCACAATATCATAAGTATTAGAAATGTCTATTTTTTTTCCTAAATCTCATTGATACCAAGAAATTCATAAATTTTTATATTTATTTTCATTTTCTAAAATAGTTTGATCAGATATATCAATACCTGAATACTTTTTTTGTGGATAATTATTTTTAATTAAAGAAAGTAAATATCAATCACCACATCAAATATCTATTAAATTATTAAATGATATATTATTCAATTGTTTTAAAATAAATCTATTTCTCAATCTTACTGAAGGGTGGTGAGAATGTGAGTTTTTTTGTTTATTCCATCGTTCATTATAATCAATTTTCATTTTCATTTATTCAAAGATAAAGTGTCGATCATATAAAGTATATCAAAAACAATATAATACTTACTGGATATCTAATAAAAGCGAAATGACTTAATAATCATAATGATTCAACATTAGCATATAATACAAACATAAATAATAGTAGTATTAAAACTGTAATAATATTAAATATCCACAAGCTTTTTATTTTCTTGTAATTAATTGAAAATAATATTAATGACACAGCAAATAACACGAATAGTAAAATATAGTCTGGATGATAAAACATTTGCTGAAATGGAGCAAGAAAAATATCAGATTTAGCTATATTAGAAAAGAATGAATTAAATAAATTTGAATTTATTTCTGTTCATCATGTATTCAAAACATTTCCTGCAGGATACAAACTAAAGACAACCTTATTTATAATATAAATAGAGATTATGGGTATAATTGTAAATATTTGATATTTAATTTCTTTTATTTTTCACCTTCTAAAAATATGGTATAGAAAAATTGAAAATAATAAAGTTATTCACGTTAGCATAACTCATTCATTTCTCACAAAACTAGAAATAAATCATACCAATATTAACGGTAAAAGTATTCATTTATTACATATATCAGTTTTTTCTATATTTAGTATCTGATCAATTAAATAGAAAATAAATATAAATAAAAAGACCCCAGCAGGAAAATTTCGATAAGATCAAAATCCGTGAATAAAAACAAAAGGTAAGGATGTGAAAATATATAAGCTCAATATTACAAAAAACAAATTCGTCTTTCTTAAAAAAATACCTAACAAAAGAATAATTGATAATAGATATATAAAAGGTGCTATAACATTTCAAAGTCCGTTTATAAAAGTATTATATGGTAATAGAAAATATGTATCAGTAATTCAAGCAAATGGATATCTTCCATAATCAGTTCAAAAATATTCAGAATTTGTATTATCTAATACTAAACTTTTATTACTAGAAAATATTTTAGTTTTCATATCCCGTCAAGCAACAGCATCTTCATCAAATGTAGGCATATTAATATTTATAGAAAAAACCATAAATATCTTAAAAATAGCATATATCAAAACTAATATAGTTAAATATTGTTTTCGATTTCTTAATCATTTAAATTGAGATTTTATTTTATCGAAATCTTTTCATATATTTTCTAGAATTTCTCTAATTAATCATTTATGTTTATTGTTTTTGTAAATAAATAATAGTAAACAAATTATAAATGTTATTATAGGTAAGATTAAAGATAATTTATCAAATATTATTCATTGAAAAAACAATTCTAGTACAAATAAAGATAATGCAGAAACAAATCATAGAACCAATTGTTCAAAAATATTTAGATATTTATGTTGATTACATAACCATAAAATTAGAAGTCATGTAAAAAAGCATAATAATATTGGTATCAAAATCATTGTTTATTTTTTCAAGATATAAATTTTTGCATGTGGATTTCGGATAATCTCTTGATCAACTTTAAACTCTAATTTTTCTCGAAAAAGGATTCAATCACTATATATAGGATCTTTAAAATCAAATGGTGCCTGTAATCAATAAGAATTAAAGTAAAAAATGTAATTTACTCATGTAATTAAATCGAATTTCACATCTGGATAGATATGATATTTTCACTCAAAATAAAATGGATAAGGAGCTATAAAAGCTCATTTTTCTCAATTTGGTACTTTAGTTTTTATAAAATCTAAGAATTGATAAAAATCAGAATCTTTACCCACTCTTCAATTTTCCATAATATTTGGTGCATCCATCACATCTTTATAGATTTTAATTTCATTAACTGTAGAAAAAAAATCAAAAAAGATTCGAAAAAAAACTAATATTCAAATTCAAAAATAAATTGATTTTCTTTTATTATCCTTTTTAGAAGAAAAAATATATGATATAAAAGATAATAGAATTAAGATTAATATAGTTTTAAAGAATGCTTGGTTTATATACTTTCAATTTCGCATTGGTCATTCAAGAAAATTTATTGTTCTAGGATTATATGGTTTATATTCTAATGATTGATTAAATCAGTTAAAAAACTTATCAAACACTCACATAATTCATCAATTTATTCAAATATTATTTCATTGTAAACTTCATTGAAAAAGTAGGACTAATTGAGATTCTCATGGGATTTGGGAATATATTTGAGAACCCGCTAAAACAAAATTCTTATCTATATTTCATCAATTAATTTGCAATGTTTCACCGGGATATATTTGTTCTCAAACCAAAAATCAATATCAAATTACTCCATTTCATTGAATATCTCAATTTATATTTATGAAATCATTTTCTACTACAGGTCATATCAATAGAAAGCATTGATTTGTACATTTAAAGTTTATAGATCAATTAGCTTCATTATAATTATCAAATCATTGCTGTTGATACGCAAAAGAAAATGATATAAAAAAAGATAAAAAAAGAACGGCTATAATTGTTTTCTTCATAATTTCAATGTAAACATAAAATTATTCAATGATTATATAATATACAATAAAAATCAAGTTTTTTATTTCTTTCTATAGTCGCTACTATTATGTATTTTAGATCATAAACCATCTTTAATTTCTATATTATAATCTTTACATATTTGTACTTCAGGAATATTATTAGCAAATCTATCTCATCATTTACCAAAAATAATTTTTGTATCTTCTCAATATTTTTTTCTGATCAAGTTTGATATATATTTGATACTTTCACATACTGATCCATCTTGATCTATTGATAAAATTACTTGATCTACAACTTTCAATGCAGAGACTATTCTAATTCTAAAGTCTTGATCTTGAAATACTTCAGATTTTCATGTTTTATCTCTTACTTGTTTATTATTATTTACTATTACTCGCAGTTCAACTCCGAGTTCTTTGCATAATTCCAAACATTCTATATGTCCTGGATGAATTGGATTAAAATATCCTGAAGTAATAACTATTGTTTTCATAATAACTTCTGTTAGTATATAAATATGTGTATAAATATTTTTATTGATAATTTATTCAAGGATAAAAATAAATAATATTTTGAATTAAGTAGATTATCCCGCTAAAGCGGGACTCACTTCGTTCGTATTCCGGTTGCAACAATTAAGGCCGGAATGACAGTGCTAAAGTCATTGTGAGGCACGAAGCAATCTTAAGATTTAGAAAAATAGTAGATTGCCGCGTCACTATATTCCTCGCAATGACAGTGCCAAAGTCATCATAAAATATTAAATAGAACTTGAAAATGATTAGCATATTATTAACTTGATTGAGATCTTCCTGAAAATAATCAGGGTTTTTATATGTTTTTTGAAATAATGAAGCAAAAAATCTTTCTTGCAATTATGATTTTGATTCTGGTTTTCTTTTGAACTGAAATTTTTAATGAATATCGAGTAAATCATACATATTATAATGATATGTTAAATGCTTGAGTGAACTGGAAAATTCTAGTATCTGCTATTGTATCTAGTATGATACCGATATTTTATATTTTGAAGACCAAGAAATTTTCTATAAAAAAATTTAGTATTTGGTTATTGATAGGTGTGTTACTTTTTTCTGTCTTACACGTATCATTCAAAGATCAGATTTTGTGATGAGGATTTGTAATATTATTGATCAATACATTACTGATATTTGCATTATGAGCTTATTTTATAGTGTGAATATTGTCTCTTGGGACATGGATATCAGATAAAATACTAAAATTTAAGGAAACTAGATGGCAAGAAATGTTTTTGAATTTTGGTATGTGAATATGAATTGTAGTATTATTAGTTTATATATTAGCATCATTTAGCATCTTGTATCCTATTTTAACTTGGATAATATTTCTATGACTAGGATTTATGATATACGTACAAAAAAAGAAATTAGCTAATTATAAGATTATATTATCTGACATAATACAAGAATTTAAAAATACTGAATTAAAAACTAATCGATGGAAATGGATATGATTAGTGTTGATGATAATATCTATAATGTATTATTTTTATGGTTTTGAACTATCATTTATACCATATTCTACTGCTTGGGATGCAAATCATGCATATATGTACGAAACAAAAATATTAGCTGAGAGTTTTGGTGTGATGCGATGAAACATATGAATAGCTAATTCAGCTCCACAATTACGACATGCATTTATAACTTTTTGGTTTAGTTTGACTCAACCTATTAAGTGATGGTTTTGGTTATCTCCTGACAATATAGCAGTATCTATGAATTTTTTAAGCTGAATATTTGTTTTGTTTTTTGGTTTATGAGTAGTAAAAGAAACTTTGAATTTTTTTGAAAAGAAAATAAATGACATGAAAGAGTGAAATTTAATTAAAAATATATCTTTCTATTCATGACGAATTTGGTTATTACTTTGGTTAACTAGTTGAATGTGAGCTTTCCTTGTATTTGTAGATAATAAAACTGATCTATGAGTAATGGCAATGACATTATTAGCTATATTATCATGAATAATATTTATAAATCATATCAAAGATAATAAAGAAAAATGATTAAAACTCTGATCTGAAACATCTAAATATATTATAATTTCATGAATATTTTTTACTTTTGCTAGTATGTCAAAGCAAACTGCATTTTTGGATATATTATTATTTGCATTATTATTATTGGGACTATGGTTTAATTGGATAGTTTGAGTTTGAGCTGGTATCATAGCTATGTGATTTATGTGAGTTTTACAACCATTTAATGCTATAGATTTTATAGATCCAGCATTAGGTAAAATATTGATTTTAATATGAGCTGTCATATTTATTATATGAATAGTGTTTGTATTAGTTAAATGATTAAAAGATAAAAAGTGATATATATGAAGATTTATTTTACGAGTATTATCATTTGGTATTAGTCTATTGATATTAAAATGACCAACATTAGCATATAAACAGATTTTAAATTGAGATTTTTGAATTTGAAATTTTGGTAAATGATTATTGATGGGGCAAGTAGATACAATAAAGACAAAAGATTCAATATTAAATAAATTAGCGTTAACTGAAGATGTACAAACATTGGAAGAACAAAATATGATTGATTTAGTTTCACTTCAAGATACATCAGTAGATCAATGTTTGAATATAAACTATACAGAAGATGAACTAAAAAAAGACTTAAGAAAAGCTGTTAGTAGTAATGAAGATGTTTGAAGATATGTTTGATATGGTCGAAAAGAAATAACTAAATGAAAATGATTAAGCTTATGATATAATATACTTAGATTAATATATCCAAAGAATAATACTTGCTATGGCTTAAATAATGATGCAAAAATATTATGTGATAATAAATATGATGTGGATAATTTTGATGTAAAAAATCTTGAAGATATAATCACAAAATTATCTATTGACGGTGAAGCTCATAATCTAGTAAAATCTTCATTAGATATATTTTATAGTAAATGATATACAAAAGATTCTGAATACAATCCACAGGAATTTAAAAACGAAATAGTTCCAATTAGACAATACTATCAAGATCATAGCATCAAAACTGAATATTCCAAAATTAATATTCCTTATAGATATTTAGTACCATTCAATGTAACATTTAACCGATCTCTTCAAAATTTAAGTAGTTACTATACTGATATATGATTTGTTTGGATGTTTATGTTTATATCTATTATATTAGCTTTAATATACGGATTTTTGAGATATAATAAAAACCTAGTAAGTTTATCTGTTGTAGCTATAGTATGACGATGAATACGATGGTTAATAGGATGAGGTATAGTATGGTATGGTATATGACTTATAATGTGGAGCACTATGGTGTTTGCTGTATTTATGAAAAATTTACGAGATCATTCAAAAGATGAAAATGATAATATAATGTTACGATTAGTTATAATTATATTGTGACTATGGATAAGTTTACAATTTGTTTTAAACTTTATTAGAATCTCATCACAATGAGCAGGATGACCATTTTTACGATATAGGATGAATGTCTGACAATCTGTTGAATATAATGATGTTCTCCAATGACAAGAAGTATTAAAATACTGATACTGATGGAAAGATGTTTTTGATCTACAGTTCCCACACTATAATAAATTTATTAATCTAACTGAAGATAGAGAAGACAGTAATTGAGTATTGATAGCATGAACATATATCCAATATTTCTTAAAAAATCAAAGAAATCTGAAATTAGATTGAATGTTAAGTCGATTTTGGGAGGAAGCATCTGATAATGATTCATGTAAGACTTATCATAGACTTAAAAATGAAAATATGAAATATTTTGTAATAGATCCAAATATAGCAACAGTAGTAATGTGAGAATGAAATCAGTCTTTATTTGATAGATTTTTTGCTAAAAGAGATCCAATCAACTGAACTATACAAGATCATTGAGCTTTGAGTATGATGACAAAAATGTTTAGAGAATGATATATCAAGTTTATTTATTCAAATAATATATGAGCAAAATATGCTTATAGTATAGACGATAGTTTGATAAGAGAAAGCTTTGGTAATTTGAGTGAAGATGAAATGTTATTCTTGAGAGCTAAATTGGCTGTTGCTAGATTCTTCCCTGATGCTAATCAATTAGTTCAATTTATAGCTGATGTATTTTCTCAGAGAATAATAGATGGTCAAGCTATATGAGATATAGCAGATATAATGTGAAAAGATTTAGATGAAAATAAACTATTAGATGTAGCTAAATTATATATAGAATATCAAGGCAATATACAAGAATTAGAAGAGCAAATGAAAGAACTAAGTCAGGATGAAAAATCTGTTTTATGACAATATTTATGAATATACAATATTTTGAAATCTTGAGATCAACAGAAATACTGAGAATTATTAAATAATCTATTATGACAAAGCCTTGGAGGTGGTAGTCAATTAATTGTATTTGAGTTAATAGATTAATAATTTATAAGTTAAAAAAGACGCTTAATCGCGTCTTTTTTTATTATGCTAAGATTCCGGCTGCAATGAATAAAGCCGGAATGACTGTGTAATGTTAAAATAATGAATTTTGAGTTGGAGTTTCAAATTTCTTTTTTAATTCATTTAGTGGTTTTTCGAATGAATTGAATCAATACTCCTCTATTAATATTTTCTTATACTTATTAAAATCTAGGTCTAATTTAAAATTTGATATAGTTTCTTCATTTAAAGTTTCTATATCATGAAGTTGAATCAAATCTCTACTGGTATAAGCTTCTTCCTTATTTTGTATTAATTTATCTTTGATATCTCAAGATATTTCATCTATATGAGAATAAATTCAATCAATATCATTATATTTTTTTATAAGTTCAGATGCTTTTTTTGGTCAGATTCAAGCTACTCATTTTATATTATCGGCACTATCTCATGTAAGAGCTAAATAATCAAGTATATACTTAGGATCAAACATAAATTCTTGCAAAAAAAGTTTAGTATCAGTTCTGATTCACTTCAATGGATCTATACAAAATACATTTCTATCCAAGAGCTGTTTAAGGTCTTTATCTGAAGAATATATATCTATAATCAAATCTTGATCTGACTTATATTTTTTTGTTAATGTTGCTATTATATCATCAGCTTCGTAAGTATCTACTACTAAATTTGGTATTCAAAGAGCATTTGTAAGTTCCTGAGTTAAGGGAATTTGTCTTTTGAAATCATCTTCCATTTTTTTACGATTTGCTTTGTATTCTGGGAATGATTCATGTCTAATAGTTTTTACTGGAGAATCTCGAGCAATCACAAAATAATCTGGATTTTCTCATATAATTTTCAACAACATACGAAAAAATCAATAAACCACATTTATATTGTGTCAATCCTTATCTGATATTTGTGGATATGCATAATATGCTCTATAAAGAAAGCCGGATCAATCTATTATAAAAAATTTCATAATTTTAGTTTAAATTAAATATCGAATCTGTATACTGTTTTTTATAAGATTTAATTTACTAGATTCAAGATTTTATATATAAGTTATATATATGATTGTAAATTCACCGATAGAGATGTTAAAATTATGAAATAAATTAGCTAAAGAAGCTAAAGTTTTATTATTGAGATGAGATTTATGAGCTGGTAAGACATTGTTAACAAAATGATTTGCTAAATGATTGTGAATAGATGAAAATATAGTACAAAGCCCAACTTATGCATATATAAATATCTATGAAGATAAATTATTACACATAGATATGTATAGAATAGAACATTATAGTGATTTGGTAGAAAAATGAATATTAGATCAGATTCACCAATATGAATATATAGTTATAGAACGACCAAAATTTATAGATAAATTATGATTAATAAATTATCTAAATATTGAAATAATCAAAAAATCTGTGAATATCAGGGAAGTAAATATTATAAAAGTTTAATATTATTCTATTGAAATATTATATTCTGAAAGAGCTTTTTGAAATAGTCTTATATGATAATTTGACATATTTTGTTTACATTGATTTTCATCATCTCTTATAAGTTTTAGAATAACCAAGAAATCATCAAATCTCTTTATTATGCGTTCAAGATCATCAGTATCGAGCGTTTTTTGTTGTAATTTATCCATTACTACTATAGTAAATGAATTAACAATAGTTCTAACATAACTCTTTTCAAAGTTTGGCATATTCAATCATATATTTTCATCGTTTATTTTTATATTTATTTTTGTTATATCTACTCAATCTTTACACTCATTAAATTTTGAGACTTCTTTTTTTATAATATTTGCCATACTATTTATATTTCCAGTAGATCATGTAGATACATCAAAATTTAACATAGTTCAACTATTGGTTGATGTAGATATAGTATTATAAATAAAAACAACATTTCATCATGTTGAAAAATGAAAACTTCATCAAATGGTAAGTTTATTATTTACTGGATCTGTAAATGTAACATTATAATTATAAACTTCATCTATATCCAATCATGTAAGATTGATATTTCATGTTTGTGAGTAATCAGAAATAGATATTAATTCTCAAGTTTGATTTCAAGTAAGAGCATAAATAAAATCAGTTTTGGTTAATTCATTTCCAGATCGAGATATTAAAATATCTTCATTTGTTCAAGAAAATATTAAATCATCTAAAACTGGTATAACTTTATCAAATAAAACAGTAGAAGTTCAATATACACTTCAAGTATTACCAGCTAAATCTTGAAAACTTATATTATAGTAAACATTTGTACCAGAATTTTGATTTGTTAGAGTTCTGCTATAATTATATGCTAATCAAACCTTACTAATAAAATCTGAATTAGTTCAAAGTATATTTACAATAACACCCGTAAGCTCTTCATTTGAATTGAATGAAATATTTACTATTCAGCTAAGTCATATATATCATATATTATAATTACCTGTAAAAGTTAAATTTATTCATGATAGGATTGGTAACTGATTATCTATAGTAAAATAATCTCAAGTATAGACTATATCATTGTCTTGATCTACAAATTTAAGAGTATATCAAGTATAAAAATATGAGTTTAATCCTGAATATTCTCATGTATAAATAGTTATTCAAGTAGTTGATAATATATTATAAAATCCTGAATATAATTTAGTAGAATCAAATTGATATCGAGTATTTAAATATGATGATGTTCAAATTAATATTCGTTGATTATTATGATCCCATAGATATATATCGAAGTTTTTTCAAGTACAATCTGTAGAATTGTATGTTCGAGATATATTTATATTTCATTTTACCTTACTTCAACTCAGAGGATTGATAAAATTAAAATCTGAAACTTCACATAAATTACTGGTATTTTCTGGATCAGCAACAAATCATCATGTTAGTGTATCTCATGTTAATGTATCTCATGTTAGTGTATCTCATGTTAATGTATCTCATGTTAATGTATCTCATGTTAGTGTATCTCATGTTAGTGTATCTCATGTTAGTGTATCTCATGTTAGTGTATCTCATGTTAATGTATCTCATGTTAATGTATCTCATGTTAATGTATCTCATGTTAATGTATCTCATGTTAATGTATCTCATGTTAATGTATCTCATGTTAATGTATCTCATGTTAATGTATCTCATGTTAATGTATCTCATGTATATTCAAAATTACCCATAGTATTTTCTTCAACAAAAATTTTGGTATCTTGGATCAACTCTTCTTGTATAATTTCTTGATTATCAAAAGCCTCTTGAGCAAATGCTGGCAATGATTCATAAAGTCATAAACTAGTAATCAAAGTCAAAAATAACTTAACAGCTAAAGTTCATCATATAACACCAAAAAGATATTTTTTATGGTGTTTTTTGAAATGATAAGCAACATTCTTTGAATGTGTCTTGATATGCTCTTTTACACTTGGCATTTTAGTTAATCTGATAATAAAAATATTATACACTACATTATATCCACATAAATTGACTTTGTCAAATTTTATTATACTTTTTTAAAAAATACTATCGTAGATAAAACATCTGTGTCGATAGTATTTATTATCTAATATATTTTTTATAATTTTGATATTAATTTTGCTGATTTCAATCGTCATCAAATCTCTTTTATTAATAGATTATCTGAAATAGATGATTCTATATGATTAATATTATTAGTATCAGAATTCTTATATAAGTCATTTAAAGCAAATCAGTCTACAAGCATATCAGCAAATTCTCATCTAGTAACTAAACCATCAAAAGATTTAGCTTTGAAATTAATTTCTTCACCAACCAATTTAGATAATATATTGTTTATTTCTTGAATTGTTACAAATTTATTTGGATAAACCATAGGTTTTCATGTATTAGGATCAAATCAATAATTAATAAATCAGTTGTGATAAGCATATTCAAAATATTTTATATAAGAAGCATTAGAATCTAAATCTGATATATTTGATGTATGATCTAATGTATATATATTTAGCTCTTGATTTTCTTTGTAAAGTATTGTTTTTGTTAACATTATAATAAATTCATAATTACGAAGATAATTATCAGGATAAAATTTATGAGCTTGAGAATTTATTATTCATAACTCAGCAAGAACTTCTATATCTTCTTTATAATCATTATCCATTATATCTGAAAAATTATTTTCTCATAAAGTTGAATTGTAACCTGAACATGAGTTTATTCAAGTTTCTATAGGAAATTCAAATAAATCTACTATATATTTAGTATATTCTCATCTTTTTACAAAATTAGAATTTAATGGAAGCTGATTTATAACATCATTATTTACCAATAAAGGAAATTGTTTATTTACATTTTCTAATAGTTTTTTGACTGTTGTAAAATCTACATTTTGTTTTAGATAGTCGTCTTCATCCAATATGTAATGTTCACTTATTCAATGCAAAAATCATAATTCATATGCCGTATTTAGATATTTTAGAGATGTTTTATCTACTCAAGAAAATACATAAGGTAAATAATTTTTTTGAGAAAGTCAGATTTGTGTATTTATATCATATCAAATTTTTGAACGATATGAATCTACGATTATCTTGATCATACAATAAAAACGTAAATCATCATCAGGCATAAATTTATTATTGGATCATATCACTATTCATCTTTGATATAGAGTATTTATATAATCTTTGTATTTATTGTTTGAAATATCTGTAAGATTATTGTTTAATTCACCTAATTTACAAAGATTATCATTATTATTTTCATTTGATTGTCATACAATACTAATTTCTTCAGAAGATTTTGTTGTCTGAGAGACAAAATCAACTACCTTATTTATAAAAGATGATAATTTACTAGGAGCCTGAGGCTTGAGAATTGTATTAAAAGTTTTTGAGTTTTCCTGGTTTGTCCCCAATTCATAAGCTTGGGTAACACAAGAAATTGTTGTAAAAGACACTATAAACAGTGGAATAATAAATAATGCCTTGATAATGTTTTTTTGTGTTTTTGGTCCTACTTCCATACACACATTGGTTATATCCTAAAACTAGAGTAGTATAACCCATATTTAATATTTGTCAATACTTTTTCGTATTCTTACATATTCTAAAATAAAAATACTGTTGATAGTTGCGTGCTATTAATTATTAGTTATTGGTACTTAATTTTTAGTTATTAAATGTATAATTTTTATGAAGTATAGTATAGAGAAAATTAATTGAATTGAATGTATTTTTGTTCCAATGGAAGATATCAATTCTGTTACTGTAGAAATAATGTGTAAAGCATGAAGTATATATGAAAATAAAGAAAATAATTGAATAAGTCATTTTCTTGAACATCTATTTTTTAAATGAGGAAAAAAATACCCTACTCCTCAATCAGTAGCTGAAGCTGTAGATAAATTTGGAGGAGAATTTAATGCATATACAGGAGAAGAATATGCCTGATATTATGTAAAATGTGCTCCTAATTTTATATCTCAAGCTATAGATGTACTATGAGATATGATGATAAATCCTCAATTTCCCAAAGAAGAATTGGAGAGAGAAAAATGAGTAGTAATACAAGAATTAAAAATGTATGAAGATAATCCTATGGCTCTAGTAATGGAAAAATGGCAAACTTTTTTCTATGGAGACAACAGCTATTGACGACCTATAATATGAACAATAGAAAATATATCATCATTTACTCAAGATATGTT
Source organism: Candidatus Altimarinota bacterium (assembly GCA_021734475.1). Taxonomy (GTDB): domain Bacteria; phylum Patescibacteriota; class Gracilibacteria; order Absconditabacterales; family Absconditicoccaceae; genus UBA6263. The sequence goes on along the minus strand of JAIPIU010000001.1, from coordinate 119,049 downwards.
GTTTAAACATAAAGCTGATCTATATACAAAAGATAATCTGATAATAATTGTAGCTGGTAAAATAGAAGATATGGAATGAATTAAACATCAAATATCTGATATATTTGGATGATTGGCAGAGAATAAAAAATTAGATAAACCAAAATTTGAACGTATTTTACCACAAAGTAATAAATGATTTTGGGATAAAAAGACAGAACAAAACCATCTTGTAATATCTTCTGTTGGATTTAGCGGAGATCATGATGAGAGATATGCAGCAAATGTACTGGCTACTATAATGTGATGAAATATGTCATCTAGATTGTTTCAGAATATAAGAGAGAAACAAGGATTGTGTTATTATATCAAGGCAATGCATGGTAGTAATCAAGATTTTGGTACATTTTTGATAAGAGCTGGTATAGATAAATGAAGATTTGATTTTGGAATCGAAAAAATATATGAAGAAATACAAAAAATTGCCAATTGAGAATTTTGACAAGAAGAATTTGATAATGCGATATGATATAATATAGGACAAATACAAATGTGAATAGAAAGTTCCAATGAAATGGCTAGTTTTGTATGATGACAATATCTAATTTATAATAAGATTGAATCTTTGGATCAAATATTACAGAAATATAAAAATCTGACTATAAATGATATAAAAGATATAGCTAAAATACTTGATAAAAATAATCTATATTTATACTGGATTCAATAAAAATTATGTTTTAATAATTATATTTTCTAGATTTTTAAGATTATCTTTAATTTCTTCAAAATCTTTAAATTCTTTTGGGTTTACATCAATTCAAGAGAGTTTTTTCTGATGTTCATCTTTGTATACTTCAAAGAAAGTTTGAATATAATGTAAAACTTTGGGGAATAATTCTTTATTATCCTTATATTTTTCAATCCATTTATAAAAAATATCAAAAGGAGATATTATTCAGTATTTCTGCTCTAATCTAAGATATCAATTATTGTAATTTTCCCAGCTTAATCATTTATCAGTAAATTGTATTTGTGCTAAAAATAATTCTAATGAATTTTGATATTCTGTAAGGATGTTTTCTAAATCAAGTAATTGATTTGTAACTATTCATATAATACTTTGTAAATCTTTGAATCTTTTGGAAAATTTATTTTTTGCTCATTCTAATAACTTTGAATCTATAGATCTATTTGTAAATGTAAGTTCTTGTAAATTTTGTAACTTAGCTCATAGAATTTTAAAATTTGTAGCATTTTCTATATCTCAGATAATTCAGTTTAATTTTCTTTTAAATTCTCAATCTTTTACTCAATATCATAAAGTCTGAATTTCTTGAGCTAATTTGAGAATATCTTGTTGTAAAAATTTATAATCATCTTGTTTCTCTTGAGATGACTGAATTGTATGATACTGACTTCTAACAGCATCATAAATATTCGAAAAAGTATTGAATGTTGTTGTAATTTCTGAGCGTTTTTTTTCTCATTTAGTAAGTTTTGATCACTTATGAACCAACCTCTCTTCATTTCTAAATATAACTATTTTATCTTCTACAAAAATTATTCTAGCAGAATTTTTATCTAACAACCTAGCTTTTTTAAATATAGATTCTACTTGAGATTGAATATCTTCAGAATTTATATCTAATTCAAATAATTTAGTAAAATTCGCTGGTAATTTATCTGGATCTATAACTATATAAGACTGAAATAAATTATAAATTTCTTTATTGTGTTGAGGATTGTTTTTTTGAAATAAACCATTATTTCATTTGAAGAAGTATTCATTTGGAGATAAGGATCTTTGCAAGTTTTGATATAATTGTGAAGTTAAGATTTCTTTGCTTTGAGTTCGTTTAAAAACTCATTTAATAGGAAATATATGTCAGTTTTTAATACCTTCGGATTGATTTTTGATCTTAGCTTGTTTGTACATAATTATATTTTATTAAATTAAATATTCTCTTTGTTTTTTGGTGGTCTTCACCTTTTCTTTTTTCCTCATTCTATAATATTTTGAGGAGCATTTTTTGTCTTTGCTATCTTATAAACTACTTTTTCTTTTGCTCAATCATATTTTTCAAATTCTGATCTATATGTCTCTACTCTAACTACTAAATTAACAGAATCTGCATATTTTGATCTAAATTCTTCTAATTTTTCCAAAAATTCTTCATAATCTTTGCAAGTATCTAATCTAATTTTTTCTATTGAATTTTTTCTTGTAGGAAAATCATTTATAAGATGAGCATATGCATAAAGTTTTTTTCAACGTTTTTTAGCTTCATTAAATCAAGATGGTCATGTAGTACATTTAGGATTTTGTATAACTATAGTCTCTCTCTTGTATTCAAAATTTTTAGTTCATCAGCTATTTCTAGGTATTGCTATAGTTCTAGGCATATCAGGATTAATAGTAATTACTCTAATAGTATCTAAATCAGGAGATGGCTTAGATACTGATGGACTTACCAAATCTTGAGGAGTTGTAATAATAGAATCATGATCTCTATTAGCTTCCATAAAATTATAAAACAAATATGTTCTAAACATCTCATAGTTTTTATCTCATATAATATACTTTAATCAATCAGAATTTACTCAATCTATTGAAATTTCAAAACTTTTATGAACAAAAATAGGTGTAAATTCTTGAAATACAAAAGTAGTACTCATTAGATCTTTATCTTTGTGTGATAACATATTTAATAAATTTTTTAATTTTTCTTGTTCCGATCATTCTCATCAATTTTTGCATATTGATTTTTTTAGTGTCTCATATTTTTTGAAATCTGAAATATTAAAAAACCTTACATATGCTAAATAATTTGATGAATCTGATATATCATATGATTCAAACATATATTCATGACTTCATGTACCAAATTTGTCTGGCGAAATTAATATAGGATCTATAGGAGGTACTTTAAAATCTGGAGAAGATATATATAGCTCTGCTCAAGCTTGTCGATCTCATTCTTCGATTTCATTATCTAAAAATAAATTTTTGGATATATCATAAATATTTTTACAAATTATAAAGTGTGTTAATTTTTTTTCTATATCAAATAAACACATTAATCTACTATTTCTATTTTCATTTGGGGATAATGGTTTTCTAAATTTTATACTCTCCTTCATTTGATTTAACAAAAGATTATCTTCCAAAGCAGATCTCATTAGAACTCCTATATCTGTATAGAGGCTGAATAAATTATTTTTTTGTACATTATCATCTATTATTGTTTGACTAAATGTTTCAATATACATTTTTTCTATAATATGCCATACCAATTTATCCAATATTGCTTTTATCTTTTCTATATTATCTGATCAATAAATTTCTTCAAAATAAGTATATATAGTCCAAATAATATTTTGAAACATAACTATTTGTTGTGATACATCTCTTCAAATATTATTTTTTTCAACTATATCCAATAAATCATCAACTATTTTATTTAAATTATCTATATTAGATTTAGTTATTTTATTTAATGAAGTATATAGGGATTCTTCATCTTCGACTAACAAATTAGCAAGTTGTATAAGTAAATTATTTAATAAAACTATATTTCCTTCAAATCACTTAAAACTTATTGGTCTAGTTTCATTGAATAAATTTACTATTTTTTGTAGTTTGATTATAGCTTCTTTATCTATTATTATATATTTAGAATAATTATCAGCTTTTTGAGGATCTTTGATAATAAAATCTCGCTCCTCTTTTGATTTTTGATTTATAATTTCATCTGAAATTGTAACAATGGGTATATTATAATCAAACATTAGTGTATTTAGTGTTGTACTAAATTTTTGGAATTTTTTACGATCTTGAGTTTTACTTATTTTTGATGAATAACTTTTGAGATCATCTAAAGCTAGCTGTCATTGTCTTTTAAATAAAGGATGAGATATCAACTCCTTAATTTCTTTCATATAAGGGAAAAAAGATTTATTTCGATGTAATGTAGATTTGAAAATACTATCTAGATGTTTGTAATCTATATCTTCAAAAATTAATCATTCTTCAGCTGATAATTTATAATCTTCATAGTTTTTTATAATCTTAGTAAAATTATCAATAATATTTTGAGAATATTCAAATTTATGATCATCGAGCTTAGTTTGGATATAATTATTTTTCTCTGTTTCAAAAGTAGATTTTAAGGTTTCTAATATTTCTGGCATATCTTTGAAATCATCCAAAGGATATTGATCTTTTGAGTTTATATCAAATTCTTTTGAAAACTTATTTTTTTGTGTCTCTCTTTTTATTTCGTTTTGTGTTAAGATTCTATGTATTTGTTCTTTTTTTTGATTTATATAATTTTGTAATCATAGCTCAAACATAGGTTCTAATGATAGCTCTAGATCAGATTTTTGATTTTCTAATTTTTGGATAGATTTTTCTATTTCTAATATCTCATCATTTAATTTTCATTTATTAGTTTCCAAAACTTTAGTTTCTTCTTCTATTTTATTTAGATTCTCAGAAAGTTTTGAAATTTGATCTTTTAGAGAATCTATTCAAGATTTTTGATCTATAAAATCTTTTAATTTTGATATTTGAATATTTTTCTCTGTTATTTGAGAATTTAAATTCTCAAAATCTTGTTTTTTTAAAACAAGGGTTGCCGTTAAATTATTTATATCAAGTCAAATTTTCAAAAGCTGATTATCTACTTCAGTCTTATATTTTTGAATATCAAAATCTGAATTTTCTGATCAAAAATATTTTATCAAATAATCTACATAAAATCTATTATTCATATCTCATATTTAAATATATAAATTATACTTTGTCAATATAATAAATCGAAAGTAAAATTCAAGTTATTATTGACTTTTTATATAAAATGTGTAGTTATACATCAACAACAAAAAATAAAAAATTATGGCAACAAAAACTTATGAACAATGGTGGGAGATAATAAATACCAGATGCTTATCAATCTTTATTGAAAAAATCAAAGATTATGGCAGTCCTTGGCTAATTATGAGACTTCCATCTATGACAGATCAGATCTTTATAAAAGCAAATCGGATAAGAACTATTCAGGAGTTAAAGGAACAGAAAATTGATGATGGTGTCGATAGTGAATATATCGGTATAATCAATTACTGTATCATGGCTTTGATCAAAATTTCAAATCCTGATCTAAAAACTGATGTTAGTAAAAATGATATTGTACAACTCTATCATCAAGAAGCTAAAAAAGTTTCTGATCTTTTGGAAGCAAAAAATCATGACTATGGCGAAGCTTGGAGACAGATGAGAGAAATGTCATTTACTGATCTTATATTGATGAAACTACTCAGGATCAAGCAAATTGAAAATAATAATGGTAAGACATCCGTTTCTGAAGGAGTAGAAGCTGGATATCAGGATATAATAAATTATTCGGTATTTGCTTTGATTAAAAGATCTGAAAATTAAAACACAAAAACTTATGAACAATGGAAAAAAGAAAAATTAAAAAGGCTTTTGGAAAAAATTTTGTTCTCATGCAAGGAAATTTTGTTCCTATGAATACTACATGGAACAATCTTGCAAAAGAAATTAAAAATCCGAGTGGAAGTTTTGATAACTGGGGAGGTAAATATATTGATATTGAAAATGATATCGAAAGAATATCCAATGTAAAGGTTATTGGATTTCAATATCCAAATGGTGATGATTCAAAGCCACCACAGTTTGCTTTTCTTCAAACAGGCAAAGGTAAAAAAGCGATTAAATTGTAGAAATTTATTAAGACAGAGTGCAGCTTTATTAGCTAGCACTTTTTTTATAAGCTTAATTCTAAACTAATAGGACAATGATCGGATCATTCTACTGAAGTTTGGTGAATTATATTTTTTATCATTGGAATAATATTTTGAGATACTCGAAAATAGTCTAGTCTCCGTCATACGTTTCTAGGTCTAGCTCATGCACGATAAGACCATCGAGTATATTGATCACTTAAATCAGGGTTAAAATGACGAAATACATCAGTATATCAGTTTTCCAATAATTTATCCATTTCAGCTCTTTCGATAGGAAGAAATCAGATTGAATTTTCATTTTCTTTGGGTCTAGCGATATCGATAGGACGATGACAAATATTGAAATCTCATGTTGTAATTATATCTTCTCAATTGGATCTAAGAGTATTTATATAATGAATGAAATGTTCGTAAAATTTAAGCTTGTAGCTAAGCATTTCTGTTCAGTCAGATCTATTGTTTCAATTGGGAAAATAGATATTTAGAAGAGTGAATCACTGTCATTGCGAGCTATGCGAAGCAATCTTATTATTTTCTTTTTCTAAGATTGCCGCGTCGCTATGCTCCTCGCAATGACTAGAAAAAGAAAATTTAGTCTCTACTACTCTGCCGTCTTCATGGAAATGTTCTAAATCTGCGAAATGAGATTTGGATGAAATCAGATTTAAGGATTTTTTATATAATGTCGCTGTACCAGCATATCAAGGCTTGGTACCAGCATGTCGTACTCGGTTGTAATCATTCATATGAAAACGAAATTCTGCAGGTAATTGGGACTCAAAAGCTTTGGTCTCTTGAAGACAGATTATATCTCGATCATTTTTTTTGACTCGATCATAAAATCATTTAGCAAGTACTGCTCTAATTCAATTTACGTTTCGTGAAGCGATTTTCATATATAATCAAAATAATTTCTAAATTATTTCTTTTCTACCTCTATAGAATATCTATTTATTTCTTTTCAATCATGATATACGGATAGTCTAAGTTCTCAATCTTCTTTTAATTCGATTCATTGAAAAATATTTATCCATTTATGTTTTAATTTATCTTTGAAATCTACATTAACTTTTTCATTTTTTAATAACGTATCATTATTGAATAATTTTCGCTCTATTTCATAAGTATATGGATCATTTGGTTTTCTCTCGAAAAATGATAGCATAGCAATTTTATTTACTACAAAAGGAAAATTAGATGTTGAAATTTTTTCTAAAGCATTATGAACTGAAGCTAGTCATGTAATTTGATCTAGAGTAATTCATTCTGATAGAATTATATAGTTACATTTAATCATATTTATGCATAAATTTCTAAAACTTTTTGGTCTCTACCCTGCACCATATTTTCGTTTCATCATCATTTGAGTCAAACTTTAGTTGTTAGTTCTTTTGCCTGTTTAGAGTCTGACAGAATAAGAAAATTTCACTGATTATTGAAAATTAAAATATTTCATGTTGAGAAAATTGATTTTGCATGAAAGGATATATTTTTGAATTCTAAATCAGAATTTAATTGGATTATTTTATCGAAATTTTTATCTGATTTTGATTCAATAGTTTTGAGTGTACTAACAATCATTTGTGTTTCTAAAGATTCTATCTTGGATTGCATTTCTTCATATTCTCTAAGAGTTTTGTCTAATTTATCTTGGAGCTGAGTAGCTGTTTTGATTCATAATTTATTGACTGTCATATCTAAAATAGACTGAACTTCTTGGATTTTTTCTAATACTTTTGGTCATGTAAGAGCTGTAATTCTCTTGATACCAGAAGCTACTGCTTCTTGTCAGATAATAGTAAAACATCAGATATCTTTGGTATTAGCTACATGGGTTCATCAGCAAAGTTCTATAGAGATACTTCATTTTAAACTAGATTCTTCGCTATGCTCTGAATGACTAGTAATCTGAACTACACGAACGGTATCACCGTATTTATCTTCAAAAAACATTTTAGCCCCTAGTTTGGATGCTTCATCGATAGTCATCTCTTGTACATCAATATCACAAGCTAGATAAATAATCTGATTTATATTCTTCTCTATTTCAGATATTTCGTCTGGACTAAGTAATCTATCTGAACTAAAATCAAATCTCAAATAATCGCTATCAACCTGACTTCATTCCTGTTTGGTATTTGGAAAAATTTTTACTAACTGAGAATGTAGCAAATGTGTGGCTGTATGAGCACGCATTTTTGCAAATCTAGAACTATGATCAACTATTAATTTCATATAAATGATTAATAAATTAAAATATTAGTTAGATTCTCAAGTTAATTCAGTTCAAGTAGAATCCAAGATATCTCAACTAAGATTTATTCATGTTTCTATACTAACTCAAGTTAGATTTTCTCATGTTTGAGTAGTGTCGATTTTTTCTTGCATATCAAAAAACTGTAATGCTCACATAAGTAGCGTAGATAATATAAATACAGCGAATGTGATAATAATAATTAGTTTCATAACTTTGTTTTGTTTAGCCATTGTATCTGGGTATATATAATAAATAAAAAACTATTTAACTGAGCTATAAGTTCACATAATTTCTGTAGTTCAAAGTATGTGTGGTTTGGTAATATTTTCAAACTCCTCTAATGTCATCTGTGATGGTAAATCTCAATAATTAGTATCTAGAGAATATAATTTGAAATAATATCTATGAGTTCAACTAGGTGGACATGGTCAACGATATTCAGCTTTTCATCGAGAATTTTCTCATATTGTTGATCAAGCTGGAGTATTTCATTGTTCTATTTTTGTAGATCAAGCTGGAATATTTCGTAGCATTCGATGTATTCGATCTCATTTAGATGCATCTGGATCGTGAACTATGAGAGCGAAGCTTTGTGTTCATTTTGGAGCTCAAGATATTTCTAAATCAGGATTTATATTTTTTCACATACAAGAATATGTTCCAGGAATTTTTCATCCACTTTGAAATGCTGTAGTTGTTATTTTAAAGTTTGAATTATCTAGGACTGTATCAGTAGAACATGTTGGTTCTGGATCATTTAGACTACATGTAGCTCATTCTTCTGAACTTTGTATATTGGTGGTAGATTGTTTATTACATGCAGATAGAAATAATACTGAAAATATTACCAATATAAATAATATTTTTTTCATTGAAATACATAAAAAATAAATCTGATTTTACTTTATAAATTTAGATTTAAATTGCTAATAAATTTTTTATAAAATCATTGAGAATAGCAAAGCAATCTTGTCTCCTTATTATTGGAATTTGTCCATATGGAGAATCTATTTTAATATTTAACGTTTACTGGGGTTTTGTCCCCAGACGACAAAATACTTTTGGCATCGACCCAAAAGTATTCAAAAACTCTAGTCAAAATGATCCGCCATTTCATTTTGACTTGATTTATTATGTGTATAATCTTTGTAGCTAAATAAAAACGTATATATTGCTATAAATAAGATATATCTAAATTAATCATTTGAGATATTTTTGTCTTTTGGATTCTTCAAATTTTTCTATTGCATATCTAAGCATAGTTCTAGGCATATTTTTATAATGAATTTTTAGAAATTTTTCTTCTGCTATTTGATCTCTATTACCCGCTTCTCTAAGCATCCATCAAACAGCTTTGTGAATTAGATCATGAGTATCATTTAATAAAATTTCTGCAATTTGAAAAGTATCTTGAAATTGATGATTTTTGATGAATGTATATGTAGAGACTATTGATATTCTTTTTTCTCGAAGATTGTTTGATTTAGCTAATTTATAAAGAATAGATTTATCTGACTCTAATAAATGATTTCAAACTATATGATAAGATGATAAATCTACTAAATCTCGATTATTAACTCTTTTGGTGTTTTTTAGATAGAATTTAAAAACTTTTGATTTTAGCTTATCGTCTCATTTAGAATATTTTTGGACTAGTATAAGTAATGCTACCAATCTATATTCATGAATATCTGAATTTAGTAAATTTTGTAAATCATCAAAATCTAATCATAAATACTGTTTTGCTAACTGCCTTTGTAATGGGACAGAAATTCATAGAAATTTATCTCACTGGCCATACTCCCCTTTTCATGTTTTGAAAAACCTTGAAAACACTTCCACCTTTTTATTAACAGAGAGTTTTTTTAAGTCAGATTTTAGTTTATTTAACATAATTAGAAAATATTTAAAATCTATTCTTTTATAATTTCCAAAAGTTTATTTTTTATTAATGGTATATTGTCCGTCATAAAAACCCTAACTCACAGTTTGTATAATTTTTCAAATTCTAATGGGTCATTGACTGTATAAGTTACTAATTTTTTTCAAATTAAATCAATTCTATCTACTACTTCTTGGTTGATATATCACTTCTCTAATAAATAATATGGATGAGGAAAATTTTTGATTATATTTATTGATCATGTATTGTAGTCATCCCATCAAGCGATAATTCAGTTGTAAGATCATATGATATGATTAGCAGTAGGATCATATGAAATAAATATTACCTTGTCTTGAAGTCAGAGTTTTTCTACTGTTTGAATAGCATCTAATGTTTGTTGAGCTGCTTTGGACGTGTCATAAACTTTTATTTCAAGATAATAATAATCAAACATATCTTTGATAATACTTAGTATTTCTTCTAATGTCATTGGTTTTTCTCAGTTTTTGAATCTACAATTTTTTTTGATATAATCCAAAGTATAATCTTTGATCTGTTTGTCTGCACCACAGTTTGTATTTACTAGATTTGGTCAATGTTCTATGATATTTACATTGTCTTGGGTATAAGATATATCAAACTCTACTCAATCTGCTCAATAATCTTTTGCTAATTGAAAAGCTTGAAATGTATTCTCTGGAGCCTGAGCTGATGCTCATCTATGTCAAAGTATTACTGTATCTTTTAATATATCCAAATTTCATGAAAACAAATCTGACTGAAATATTTGGAATGCATTTATATATTTTTGAAATTCACTTCATGATAAGCTCTGTGAATTATTTCTAAATTTATAAAAATCTCACGACTGAGTAATAGCTCAGTACTTATTATCAAAATACGCACAATATGTAATTCATCGATCTCTATTGACTGTATTTAATATTGGATCATTGTATATCGATGATATAGTAATATTTCCACTTCATCGATAGTTTTTGATAGAACTAAAAAAATCTACATGTTGAACAATATTATTATTGAAAGTATTGGGTTTGATTCACGAACCTACTACAGTTGCTAATATTTTAGCGTATGCTATCTTTCCAAATACATCTATTTCATCTTTTGTAAGTGGTTGCATTTTTCTATGATCAGATACTATAATCAAAATTCCATTATCAAAAAATCAGATTCTTTTGAGCTTTTGGTAGAATGCATATAAATTTCTATCAACGTACTGAAACATATCCTGTGATGAATCTCCATAGGGTGTGTAATATGGTGTATGTGATGAAATAGTTTGTAGTCACAAAAAGAAATTTCAAGTTTGATTGGATACAGTTTTGATAGCTTCTTCGTATAAATAGTAATCAGGAGCTGAATCAAAAGTATATTTCTTTTTATCTTTGAATAGTTCTTCTCATATAACTTCCTGAAAATTTAATCATAAGAGATATCATCTCTGATCCAAAAATCCTAGACCAGCTGAGCTAAGAAAAATGGTTTTGTATCACAAATTATTGAAAAATACAGGAAGTGGATCTGTGTAGCTTTTGTATTTAAAATAGGCTTTTAGATCTTTGTTATCTGGACAATATAATGGCTCTATTCATTGGAATACAGCTATATGAGCATTGTCAGATGTACATCAATTGGAAATAAAATTTGTAAATGTGATTCATTGAGATTGTATTTTGTCAAAATATGGAAAGTTATCTTTTATTCATCCAGCTCTAAGTGAATCAGCAGCAGAAAATGATTCTGCAAAAAGTAGGATTAGGTTCAGGTTTTTATTTTTTCATTTAACAATATGAAAATAATCTTCATATTTTTCCCTATCTTTTGATACTGTTTGTAAATTATCAGTATTGTTTGAAGCTATATTAGTTATATTGAATGCTATAATATTTTTTTGAAGTCTGATGTTATTATAACTAGAAAACTTACTAATAGTAAAAGATATAGATATGAAGAGTATGATCACAGATAGAATTAATTTTCTATTTTTGGGGAACTTGAAATATCTAAGTAAAACATGATTTATCAAGATAAATAATAATATAGATACTAGAGTAAATCACATATAAGATCATGTTACTCAAGAATTTACTATATCCAAGAATCAACTAAGTTCAAACAATGACAATCTACTTTGAAAAAATTTAGTAGTAAAAATATCTATTAAAAATGTGATCATTATAAAAATATTTACAAGATTAGATATAATTTTTATAATTAATTTCTTGCTGCTAAGAGTGATATATCACAATAGAAATACAAATGACAAAAGTAATAAGTCGTTTATGAAAAATAAGAAATAATTGTAAAATCATCTAATCGTAGCCTGATATGCATGAAAAAATACAAATTGTTTGATAATCAAAAATATAGCAAAAAGAAAAGCTATTGCTGCAGGATGTAATCTGAATTTAAATAATAGGAAAAAATATTTTATGTAGTTGATAATTTTTTTGTATATTCTTTTTATCTTTTTGTTTATATTCATAAAAAGCTATTTATCTTTGGGTAAATCTACTTTTATAAATAATTCATTTAATTGTTCTAGATCTATAGTGCCTGGAGCTCACATCATTACATCTTCTGCTCTACCGGATTTTGGGAAAGCATAACATTCACGTATATTTTCTTCATCTAATAATATCATCATAAATCTATCAAATCAGATTGCAAATCATCCATGTGGAGGTGGTCAATATTTGAATGCATCATACATTGCTCCAAATTTATCTTTGATTTCTTTTTCTCACATTCATACTGCTTCAAAAACTCTTAATAAAATTTCTGGACTATGATTACGAATAGATCAAGATAAAGATTCATATCAATTTATAATTAGATCATATTGAGTAGTTTCCAATTCCATAGGATCTAGAGTATCAAAAGCTTCTACTCATCATTTGATAAAAGAGAATGGATTATGTGCAAAATCTAATTTTCAAGTTTCTTCATTTTTTTCGAACATAGGAAAATCTTCTATCCAAACAAAACACAAATCATCTTTGTTTACCAAATTATATTTATCTCTAATAGCTAATCTAACTTTATTTAATGCTTTGGTGGCTGTATCATATTGATCGGCTATTATAAGTACTGTATCTCAAATCTCTGCATTCATAATATCTTTTATATTTGATAATTCTTGTTCATTAAAAAATTTCACGATACTACTTTGTGGTCATTCATCTGTATAAGAAATATAGGCCAATCATTTTGCTTTTGCTTCTTGTGCAACTTTTGTAAGTTCATCTATCTCTTTTCTAGATAGATTTTTATTTTTTAGATTTATTGCTTTGATTGTTCATTTATTTGAATTGGAGACATCTTTGAAAACTGAAAAACCCGAATCCTTGAAAATATTTGTAAGATCTACAAATTCCATACCAAATCTAAGATCAGGTTTATCTGTTCAATATTTATCTATAGCATCTACATACTTCATTCTAACAAAATCTGTTGTGATTTTTTTATGAGGCACTAAATCTCTAGTTATATCTCTCATAAATCATTCTACAGTAGTATAAATGTCTTCCTGATCTACAAAAGACATTTCACAATCTACTTGGTAGAATTCACAACTATGTCTATCAGCTCTAGGATCTTCATCACGAAAACATGGAGCTATCTGAAAATATTTATCTATTCATCAAACCATAAGTAATTGTTTGTATTGTTGAGGAGCCTGTGGTAAAGCATAAAATTTTCATGGATTGACCCTAGATGGAATTAGATAATCTCTAGCTCACTCTGGAGAAGATACAGTAAAAATTGGAGTCTGTATATCAAAAAATCATCTTTTGGAAAACCACTCTCTGGTAAAACTTAGCATTTTTGTTCTAAATTCTATATTTTTCAATACTGGTCTTCTTCTAAGGTCCAAAAATCTATATTTAAATCTATTTTCTTCACTTGTATTTGGGTTATCTACTATAGGAAAAGGTAATACATCAGATTTTGAAAGTATTTCTAGTGATAGTGGATGTATTTCTATCTCTCATGTAGTCATATCTTTATTTGTCTGATCTGATGGTCTAAGACTAACTTTTCAATCAACTTTGATTACATATTCTGATTTAATATTTTCTGCTTGTGAAAATAAATCTTTGTTTGCAGGATCAAATACTATCTGAGTTATACCGTATCTATCCCTAAGATCTACAAATAGCATTCATCATAAATTTCTAGTTTTATTTACCCATCATGATAATGTAACATTTGATCAATCATTTTTTGAAGTTAATTCTCAACATGTATGTGTACGCAACATCTATATTATTAAAATTTAAAAATTATAGTCAGTTTTTGGATTTAATTTCATCAGCAATTTTTTGTAAATCTTCTGGACTTGCTTTTGGTCATAATTGAGTAGAAACATATCATTCATATTGATCAAAATATATTTCTTGTTTCGCTCGATGAGCTTCCCATTCTGGTCAAACTCAATGTAATGGATATAATTTGATATGAGCATGATCTACTCACATTCATTCCATTACCATAGCTACTCTATTTACTCATAATCATTTTTTGAGTATTTCAACTACCTTTTTGCTAGCTAGTAGATATTTGGTATAAAATTCTTGATCATCTATTTCAAATAAATCTGAATCATAATGATTTTTTGGCATAACCAATGTCATTCATTTAGTATTTGGAAACACATCTAATATTGCTAAGAAATTATCATCTTCTCGCAACTTTATTGATGGAATTTCTCATGTTGTAATTTTACAAAAGATACAATCAGACATTTAAATTATCGTAAATTATAAATCATAAATTATATCTAAGGTTTTGAAAAAAATTTTCAATAAGAAAACTCTCCTTTTGTAAAAGGAGAGTCTGTTTTTATAAGTGTTTTAGAATATACTATTTATTAAGATATAAAAACTTATGAATAGAAGGCCAAAAATAAAGGCACAAAAAAAGGAAGAGGCTAGCGCTGTAATACTGGTGCCAAAACCAAGCTGGTGATGAACTTTATAATCCTTTGGAGTGGATTACCAGATAGATTGTAAACAATCTGTACAAAGCTAGGATACCTTCTTCCTATAATATATGTTAGATTTTTAAAATTCTAATATATTTTATTGAGAGAAGATGACGTCGATAGTATAACCACAAATCAATATTTGTCAATACTTTTTTTAGGGTTCGGAAGAGGTCAGAGAGACAACACACTAGTATACCTTTTTACCATACCAAAAGATAAATTTTGTATCAATTTGGAACAATAGGGATCCGTAAGCCTAAAACGGTATATTGTCGGCTTGTAAATATACTTACCTATGCTACAACAAATACGTTAAAACAAAATATAATCAATCTGATCATAAACAACAATTTGTATGCTAATTAAATAATAAATAGATTAGGCTCATTTTATTTTTTGTTTTTGTAGCATTTGTTGTATACGATAAAAGCCAGACAGCGATATTTTATCCAATATACTGTTTAACATAAACTCTAATGCAAAATTGCAATGGTGAGTTGTTTTTACAATGACCGTCTTCCTATAGCATTAAACAATCTATACTGTTTAATATTATTGGAGAAAGATCTATTTAACTATTATAATCTAGCTAAGTCTATTTGTCAAATTTTATTAAGCTTTTTTATTAGATTTTAAAACATTGAAGCGTTAAAAGGTTAAAACGAATTGAAAGTGGAGAGAATTTTATTATTAGTATATATTTGTAATTGATTTTTTTATCCCGCTGAAGCGGGACTCACTTAGTTTGGATTCCGGCTGCAAAATAATCTCGCCGGAATGACGGGGAAAAAGGCTTTTAATTTTTTAATTATAGATTTATGACGTTTAGTTTGGATAATATTGTTGCGTGGGCAAAAAGAAGATGATTTGCATATCCTGGTAGTGATATTTATGGATGATTGGCTAATGCCCGAGATTTATGACCATATGGTGTAGAAGTTAAAAAAAATATCGAAAATAATCGATGGAAGTTTTTTGTACAAAAAAGAAATGATATAATTTGACTAGATTCACAGATACTTATGAATCCCAAAGTACGGGAAGCTTCAGGTCATGTTTGATGATTTTCAGATCCTTTGATAGATTGTAAAAAATGTAAAAGTAGATTGAGAGCAGATCAACTAATAGAAGAATATATAGAAAAAAATAACTTAAATCTGGAACAAATAAATGAAAGAATCAAAGTTGATAATATAGCAGTATGAGCACGATCTTTTGAGCAACAGACAGAATTTATAAATCAATTTAAAATCAAATGTCCAAAATGTTGATCTTTTGATTGGACAGAACCAAAGCAATTTAATCTAATGTTTAAAACCGAACAAGGAACTATCGAATGACAAGGTACTGATATCTATCTTAGACCTGAAACTGCACAAGGAATATTTGTAAATTTCAAAAATATATTGGATACTACTAGATCTAGGATACCATTTGGTATTGCCCAGATATGAAAAGCTTTTAGAAATGAAATCACTCCAGGAAATTTTATGTTTAGAGTGAGGGAATTTTATCAGATGGAGATAGAATATTTCGTAGAAAATGATGAAAAGATTTGATTAGAGTGTTTTGAAGAATGGAAAAAACAAAGTAAAGAACGATGGATAAACGAAATATGAATCAAAGAGCAAAAACTAAGATTTAGAGATCATGATAAAGATGAACTAAGTTTTTATAGTAAGTGAACATGTGATGTAGAATATAAATTTCCACGAGGACGATGAGAATTACAAGGTATTGCATATAGAACAGACTATGATCTCAATCAACATATAAAATTTAGCTGAAAAGATTTACAATATTCTGATCCTCAATCTGGCAAAAGATATGTACCACATTGTATAGAACCAAGCCGGGGTTTGACTAGAGCAATACTTACAGCTATGATAGATGCTTATGATGAAGAAAAATATAGCGATGCAAACTGAAATGAACAAACAAGAGTAGTTGCTAGATTCAATAAAAATATTGCACCAATAAAATTTGCTGTAATACCCTTGGTTAAAAAAGATGAAGAACAAGTAAATATGGCTAAAGAAATTTTTGATAAATTAAGTCAGGATTATATGTGTGAGTTTGACGATAGTGGTAATATATGAAAATGTTATCGCAGACAGGATGAAATCTGAACTCCGTACTGTATCACCATAGACAATCAAAGTATACAAGACGGAACTGTAACTATAAGAGATAGAGATAGTATGAAACAATGGAGAATAAAAGCAGATGAAATCAGATTCTAAAGTTTTTTATTTATTATCAGTAATTAGCATATTGGGAATATAATTAGATTTCGGCTGCAAAACTTAACCCTTACAGGACAAGCGCCGGAATGACGGTTAATGGTTTTAGGTTTTAGATTTTGGTAATGAAAGAGATATTGAAATTTCTGGAAGAATTGGAAGTAAATAATAATCGCGAATGGTTTGATATAAATAGAGAAAGATATCAATCAATTAGAAAAGAAGTATTGGCTTTGGCGGGTAGATTGATAAAAGAAGTCTCTAAATTTTATGATCTAGGATATGATCTCAAAGCTAATAATTGTATTTTTCGTATAAACAGAGATACTAGATTTTCAAAAGATAAAACACCATATAAAACAAATTTTGGAATAGAAATTACTCCTACTTGAAAAAGAGGTTGACTACCCTGCTTCTATCTACATATTCAACCGGGGAATCAATCATTTATAGCGGGATGACTTTATATGCCAGACTCCAGAACTACTGGAATAATAAGAGGATGAATAGATAAAAAATGAAAAGATTTGAAAAAAATAATTGATAAAATTTTAAAATCAGAATTATATATTCTTTATGATGAATCAGTAAAAACTGCTCCTAGATGATATAAAAAAGATAATCCAAATATTGAATTATTAAAATTAAAACATTGGATAGTAGAAAGACCAGTAAGTGATAAAGAAATTAAATGAGAAGATTTTGAAAAAGAGTTGGTAAAAGATTTTAAAAAGATATCTCCATTTGTGGAATGGTTACAGGATCAATTAAAAGATTAAAATATTACTAATTGTAAATTACTAAAAGATATTTGTAAATGTAAGATAATATTTTAAATATATTATAATACAATATCATGGAATTAAAAAATAAAGTAATTGTAATAACTGGAGCAAGTGATGGAATTGGTAAACAAATAGCTTTTAGATTAGCAAAAGAAAATACTAAATTAATCCTTATCGCTAGAAACGAAAAGAAACTAATTGAAGTAACTCAAGAAGTAAAGAATATTGGAGCTTTGGATTCCAAGTTTTATACTTGTGATATTACTAAAACTAATGAATTAGAAATTGTTGTAAAATCTATTATTTCTGATTTTGGTGCTGTTGATATTTTAATTAACAATGCTTGAATCCGACAAAAACTTATGCATCTTGATAAAATTTCAAAAGAAATTATTGATGAAGTAATAGGTGCTAATTTACTAGCACTAATTCATATTACGCGTTTCTTTCTTCCATCACTTCGCACAAGAGATGAAGCTGCGATTATAAATATAATATCTAAATCAGGACTTATTGCACAAGAAGGGCAATCAGTTTATACGGCAAGTAAATATGGTGTTAGATGATTTACTGATACCCTCAAAATTGATCTTAAAAATACAAATATAAAAGTTGCCTGAGTTTATCAAAGTGGGACTAATACTAATATGTTTCAAAAAGCTGGCGAAGATTTTTCGACTGAAAGCTTTACTAATCCTGCTGATATAGCTGATGTTATTTGATATATCTTAACTAGACCAGATAAAATATGGTTACATGATATTAGTATAGAAAAATAAAGATTATTTATTCTGATTAAATTTATGAAAATAATTACAAAAAATAGATATGCTTACCACGACTATAGTTTCGACAAAGATTATAATGTCGGAATAGTTTTGAAATGACATGAAGTAAAATCTATTAAATATGGTCATGTGAATATTAAAGATGCAATAATAAGAATAGATAATAAAGAATTACGAATTATAAATATGGATATACCTTTGTATGAAAAAGCATCTATTGCTCAGATTTGATGATACGTAGCTAAATGAAAAAGAAAATTATTGATAACAAAAAAAGAATTGGCAAAAATATCTGCAATGCTAGATAAGTCATGAAATGTAGCAATTCCACTAGAAGTATATCTAGATAAAAGATGATTAGTGAAATTAAAAATATGAATAGGAAAGTTGATGAGAAAAGTAGAAAAGAAACAAATATTGAAAGAAAAGGACATTAAAAAGCAGATGGATAGAGATATTAAAAGTATGAGGTCTTAGTACTTTTAAAAAAATTATAAAAAAAGAGGAAGTAAAACTTCCTCAATTGTAAATAATAACTTACTTTTTAACACTTAGTCGAAGTTTTTCTTCTTCGGCTTTCATTCTTCGAAACCAAGTGTTTCCGGATCCATTCGAAAACCAACAAAAGAAAACACTTTGAAGCGTCACTTCAGAAAACTTGATAATTTTTTTATAATTATTGACATTTCGAAGACTTCCCTCTTCTGCTTGTAATTCTAGCATTACAGCCGGCAATACTTTTCCATCCATATGTTGAATTTTTTTAGCAAACTTTTGGATGTACTTTTCAACAATTGATTTTCTAATTCTAATTTCTGACATAATGTTTGTTTTAAATTTATTTTATTACGTTATATTTTATATGTATTTTTATATGTAAGTCAATTATATTTTTTAATTATAGGAAATTAAGTGTTGTAGACTTTCTTCAACTTATAAATTTAAGAGATCTCTCGACTACGCTCGAGATGACTAGTAAATTTATCTGAAAAATACTTTTCTATAAATCATTTCCATAGCTAATTTGATACTATTGGAATTTTTTTGTCATTTAGTCAGACTATAATCAGTATAACGTATATGAACCGGAACTTCTTCATATTTAAATTTTAACTTTTTGATTTGTTCATTTAATTCATTTGCGTAATGCATACCATCTGCTGTTAAATTTATTTTTCTAAGAGATGGTAAACTAACTACTCTATATCCGTTATGTGGATCAGAGACTTTGGTTCAATAAAATATTCTAGTAACTATTTTGGATATAAAAAGAATTATTTTTCTAGACTTAGGAATATTTTTTGCCTTTCATCAATACACAAATCTTGATCATATATATAGATCATTTGGTCTATTTTTGTAAACAGACATATCTGCTTTTTTTTCTATCAAATGAGCTACTCTAACTTCCTCGTTTCTAATTCTATCTATAAAAACTTCCATATCCTTGATGTCCATCTGACCATCTGAATCAAAACCTACAAATCGTTTGATTTTTAGTTCGTCTCAATATTTTTTGATAAAATTATATCAAGTTTGATTAGCGGCTCAGCCTCCTCTATTGATTGTATGTGAAAGTATAATAAGTAAAGCATGGGGGTATTGTTTCTTTTTTTCTTGGAGAACTTGAAGAGTATTGTCTTGGGATCAATCATTGATAAGAACTAGCTTGCGAAATCATGCTGCTAGGATTTCATCTATTACAGATCAAACTGCCTCTGCTTCATTATAAACTCTAATATTCAAAACGAATTCATCTTTGTAATCTGTATTTTTAAAATTTTTGATATTTTCTTTTTCGGTTTCATAAGTATCTAATATAGCATGCCGAGAAACTAATCTAGTAAGGTTATGTTTATCTTTGGTATGATTATTAAGTAAATTTATATAAAAATAAAATAACACGATAAGTGATATATAAACCAATAAATCCGCTCATCTAGCCACACCAAATATTTGTCAAAATTGATCTAATATATTTTGATTTAAAGCTGATAATACTACAAAAACTGATCACCCAAAAAAGACTATCATATGTAAAACATTCATCTTTTTGCGTTTGTATAAATCTAATCAAAACAAGAAAAAGATAACAGCTGAAATAATCAATATAAACTGTAATAATGATATTCAAGGCATAGAAAAAGGATTTGAAAATAAAATCTTTTAACTAATTACTTGGTAATGTTTTGGGGACTATCTTCAAGAGTTTCTTTGTGTTTGTTTATGAAATTTCGACCATCTTCCATAGCTTGGAATACAGTTTTTTGTGGCTCTCGGTTTAGAACTTGTTTTGCCTTTAGTGGATTTGCTATCAAAACATCTACATCTCATGATCTTCTAGGAGCAACTTCATAAGGAATATCTTTTTCTGTAACTTTGGAGGCTATTTCTATCATTTCTTTTACTGTTTTACCATTTCATGTACCTATATTGAAATAATCATATAGTCATTTTTGTTCTTCAGCAACTTCTTGTGATTTGATATATTGTTTGATATGATCATAAGCTGACAAATGAGCTTGAGCAACATCTACTACATGGATATAATCTCTAACTCCTGTACCATCCTCTGTATTATAATCATCTCATCGTATTTGTAATTTTTCTATTTCTTGATTTGCAACTTTGTAAATAAATGGCACTAAATTACTTGGTATTCATTTTGGGTTTTCTCATATCAAACCAGATTCATGAGCTCATATTGGATTGAAATATCTAAGAATCACTGAATTAAAATTTTTGTGTGTAGACATATCTTTGAGCAAATATTCCATAGTAAGTTTGGTGGTACCATATGGGTTAGTAGTATTTAGACGGTCATTTTCAGAGAATGGTGGAATAAGTTTAAGTGCATCATATACAACAGCAGTAGAAGAAAAAACGATATTTTTGATATTATGATTCAACATATTTTCTATCAAATTTATTGTTCAGCTTATATTATTCTCATAATACAAAAATGGATCTTGACACGATTCTCAGACAGCCTTCTTGGCAGCAAAATGTATAACTCAATCTATATCAGGATTTTCTATAAATATTTTTTCTAGAGCATTATAATTTCTAATATCATTTTCATAGAATTTGATTTTTTTTCAAACCAATTTTTTGATATTATCTAAGACTCACATATGACTATTGGATAGATTGTCTACTATAATAACATCATATCATGCCTGTATAAATTCCACAGCGGTATGAGATCATATATAACCAAGTCATCAGGTTATAAGTATTTTTAATTTTTCCATTTTATAAAAAAAGCATTAAATTCAAGCGTGAATTATACTTAGTCGGATATTAAAATCAATTTAATAATACTTGACTTTTTTATAAAAAAATATTGCTTTTTAGCTTTATATATTTATACACTATTCACCCACAATAAAAATTATATATATGGAAAAACAAGAAAAGAAGCCATGGAACGATGAGAATGTTCCAATCTCCAAAAATGGAGAAAAATGGTTTTGGAGAATTGCTATAGGTGCTGTAGTAGTATTTATGGCGGCGCTAATGCTTTACGCTATCTGTAATCATTAATATAGAATAAAAGCCTGAAGTTTATCTATCAGGCTTTTCTAGAAAATATTTTTTATTAAGCTGCTAGAAATCAATAATACATAAATATTACTCATAGTATGAAAATTATAATTCAAACTATCACAGGTACAGATTTTTTTGTATAAACTTTCATAATATTGTTTAGAAATTTTGGGTATATGAGATATATTCATGTCATAACAACACTCAATCGTCACATGATAGTAATAATCAAAGCCCAAGAGAATGTCCATGAACTATAGAATGTCAGTATCAACACTCCAAACATAAATTTAAAAGTTGCCATAAAAAAATTTAATAAAAGATTTTTTGGCAGTTCTGTAATAATTTTTTTATACCAGTTTGCATTCAAAAACATAGATAGTCAAAAAACTAGTAATAATGGAGCAAGAATTTTTGCTATAACGATTGCATTTTCCATTTTTATTTTTGGTTAAAAATAAAGACTAGATTGAAATAGATTGCTCTTCTCATGTTTTCATATTTTTGATTTTGTAGATTCCAGCTTGTTTTTCTCATTCTCAAAAAATAACAACATATGGTATTCATTTTTTATCTGCATATTGTAATGCTTTACCAAGTCCCTGAACATCTAATCATTGTTGGACTAGAGATCAAGAATCTCTCAATGTCTTTGCTAATTTATAATATATATCATAATATAATTCTGAAAGCATTGGTATGTAATATAATTCTTTTTTTTGATCATCAACTATATTTTCTATCATTCATCGACTTTCCAAAAATAATTTCATTGCTTCGTCTCATGGTGCAAATCATACTGCAGGAAAAGATTTGGAACCAAATATTTCAGCTAATCAATTGTAACGTCAACCTCCAAACATTGCGCGTCTATTTTCTGGATGCATATCAAAAACTTCAAAAACAACACCATCATAATAATCAAATCATCTAATAAGGCTTCATTTAAACTCAAAGCATCAATCGTATCACAAAGAAGATAATTTAGTAAATATATTAACTAAATCAGTATATCATTTATTAGTGTTTATATTTGGAAAGTGTTTAACAAGTTCATTAACATTATTTATTCATAGATAAGTAATGATTTTGTTTATTTGATCTTCAATTAATCAATGATCTTTTAGCATCAAGACAAAATCTTCTTTTTTTAATTTTTCTCGCTTATCCATCAGCCTTACTATTTCAGTTTTCTTATCTGCGACTAATCATAACTCTTGGTCAATAATATAATCTATAATCTGACGAGAATTTAGATACAAACGTCGAGAATTTTTGGGAGCTTGAAATGATAACATAATTTCTATAGCTACTTGTAATATTTCTGTGTCTGCATATAGAGACTCACTACCAAACATATCTATATTTAGTTGCCAAAACTCTCTATTTCTTCATCTCTGAGGTTTTTCGTTACGATAAAAATTTGCTATGGAAAAAAATCTGATTGGTTTGGGAGTCTCTGCATATATTCTACTTACCATACGAGTAACGCTTGGTGTCATCTCTGGTCTAAGTGCTAAATCACTAACCTTACCAGTTCTATCTGTGATCAATGTCAGTTCACTTCATCATACATCTTCTCAAGATTTTGCTCTCCGAATATCAGCATTTTCTACTAATGGTCACAAATATTCTTCATATCAAAATTTTTCACATACATTTCTTCGTGTATCAAAAATATATTTACGGACGGTAAATTCTTTGGGGAATCGATCGCTTGTTCATTTTGGAGGGGTATTTGATAGGGGCATTTTTGAATTAAGAATTAATAATTTAAAATTAAGAATTTTTAGGATATATAGTATTCATCATTTTGTCGTTTACATGTATTATTTTGTATATATTCTTGAATTCTTTGCAAGTCTTGATTGTTACGGATCACGTGTTCGTAGAATCAGGATTGTCGATGGAAATTTAAATTTAATTTATTTGTTTGTCTTGTGACGGATCATTTGAATTGATTAATGATAAGGGAAATCGAATTTTTATGCATTTTTCAAAATTGGTTTATTTTGTGTAGAGACATGCCATGGCGTGTCTCATTATTTGGAGACACACTGTAGTGTGTCTCTACGGGTTGATTATTTTTTTCATGTAAAAACAAAATACCATGAATATGATTTGGCATGATGACGTATTCATCTAATTCAATATTGGGAAAATGGTTTGTAATATCAAATCGACACTGCTCTACTATTTTTCATATCTCACTTAAATTTATTTTTCAATCTATAATCTCTCACAATAAACGTTGATGTTTATCTACGCAGATGGTGCAAAAATATCATCATCAAGATGAATAATCTCGCTCTGGAAGTCTAATGGATTGGGTGCGATATTTGTTTGCGAAGAGTTGGGGCATAGGGAAAATTTAGGGAGTAGGGATATTTAAATATTTTTTTTATTATTTAGTAATTTGTAGTAATATTCTCGGAATTCTTTAACTACTATTTTTTTACCAGGGTATTTTAAAAAATAAGGATTTTTCTCTGTTCGCATTATATCTTTATTATAGTCAGCTCAAACATTGAAAGAAAAAAATAGTAATAATAAACCGATTGGTATTAATACATAATATGCTATTATAGCACTCAATATTATTGATATTACAGAAATTAAAGTTACTATTTTTGCTATTTTTAAATACAGTAAGACTCAAAATGGATTTATAAGACTTATTGAAGTAGCTATAGCATAGTTTTGTAAATTATATTTTTTGATTGATTTAACAAGAATTTGTTCATGTAAATTTATTTTATCAAAATTTTTATTATCTAACATAGCTACCATTTCTTTCTTTGAAGAAGATATCGTTTTCCATAAAAAAACCATTACAACAACACAAATAATTTGTAATGAAATGATTATATAAATCATTTATTTGATAACAGAATAAAAAATTAGGATTGGAGTGCTTTGATTACATCTGTCGTAAATTCTTCAATTGGAATACCTAAATATTTTTCGCAGTTTTGGACTTCTGTTCTATCTACTCATGCAGCAAATTTTTTGTCTTTGAGTTTCTTTTTGACTGAAGAGAATTCCATTCACTCCATTCAAGTAGGTCTCATAAGTGAAACTGTAACTACAAAACTTGCTAATTCATCTACTGAGATTAAGTATTTACGAAGTAGTGAATCTACCGGCACTCAAGTTTTGATTGTATAATGAGACTTAAGATCATCTATAAATTGTTGTGGAAAATTAATTTCTCACATTATTTTATCAAATTCTTCTCATAAATGTTGATCAGCATTTTTGCCTATATGATCTCGATCTATATCATGTAATAATCAAGCCATATATCGAAGATTAGGATCTTGTCAGAGTTTATGGGCGAAATATTTCATAACCTTAGCAACGTCTTCACAATGTTTTTTAGTTTCTGTAAGGTATTTATCTACGAGTAATTGAGCTTGTTCTAGAGATGGCAATGGTCAGTAGGCAGAAAGGTCAGATAAATCCTCCGCCTTTCAGGCACCTCTACCGCCTTGCTGTATTTCACTTTGTTCCACTTTTCCAAAGGAGGACACAGAAATTTCTGGTTTCATAACTGGGAACATTACGACGTCTCTAAGATTATCTTGCTGAGTAAGGATAGCTAATATTCTTTCCAATCACATACCAAATCATGATTGTGGTGGCATACCATATTCCATAGCAGTTACAAAATCATCGTCAGAAGCTGTAGCCTCTTCATCTCACTGTGCAGCTGCTTGAGCTTGTAAATCAAAATTAGCCTGTTGTAATAAAGGATCTACCAACTCTGAATATGCTTTACACATTTCTCGACCATTTACTATAAGTTGAAACTGCTCTACTATATTTGGATTTATATCAGATATTCTAGCTAATGGCTGCATAATCACAGGGTAATTGTATATGAATGTTGGTCAAATTATTTTTGGTCTGAGGACTTTTTTGTAAAGATAATCTATCAATGTAGTAGTTCACATTTCATTCATTCATTCAAATTCTATTCATTTAGATCTAATATCTGCTCTCAATTTATCTGCATCGTCCATAGTGTATTGAGTAATATCCAATCAGCTTGCTTCATTTACTCATTTCACATAATCTACTCTTTCCCATGGTGTAGTAAAATCTATTTCTTTGGTTATTCATTCCTTGTCTTTCACATTTATTTTTCTAGGTATATTCATTGTATCAAAAACATAGTCAATTAATTTTTCCATAAAAACCATATTATCTTGATAGTTTCGATATGCAGCATAATGTTCTACTTGAGTAAACTCTTGTAGATGAGACGGATCTGATCACTCATTTCTAAAATCCTGACCTATTTCAAAAACCTTTTCAAATCTTCAAGCTGTAGCTTTTTTTAGAGACGTTTCAAACGCTATTCTCAAATATAGATCTGTATCAAAATCATTGTGATGAGTAATGAATGGTTTAGCAGCAGCTCATGAAGCTGAATTACCCAATATTGATGTTTGTATTTCTATAAATCATTCTTTAGTATAAAATTCTCTAAGTGTTTGATAAAATTTGGATTTGAATAAAAATCTTTGGTATGTTTCAGGATTCATTGTCATATCTAGATATCTTTTTCTATAGAGATCTTCTTGGTCTTTTAGTCAATGAAATTTTTCTGGTAATCAACGAACACATTTGGAAAGGAATGTAAACTCAGAAACAAATATAGTAAGTTCTCATTTATGAGTTTTGAATACCTCTCATGATACTCATATAAAGTCTCAGACATCCACCATTTTTTCAAAAAATTTGAAAGCTGATATTTCTTCTCATTGTGGAGTCGTAATATTTGGTACATATGAATGCAATCAATCTTTGAACTGCTCTACTTTACAATTATCTTTGTGAAACATTAATTGTATTTTGTCTGTAGAATCCAAAAGTTTTGCGAAAATTAATTTACCGTGAGAACGATGAAGCATCAATCTACCCGCTGTAGATACTTGATTGACTGGAGATAAAATAATATCATTGATATCACGAAGTTCTTTGGGTTCATATTCTTTGTGTATGTCTGATATTAAGTTTTTTTTATCAAAACTTTGAGCAAATGGAACAACTCACATTTCTTTCATTTTGTGAATTTTGGATATACGAACATCGCGTTCAGATTGATAATTATCTGTCATTGCTAATTAAAACATGAATTAAAATATTATTTGGTATAAACTGATTTTGTATTGAATGTGGTTTGTAAATTGAGATTGAAGTCCTCTATTGAATCTCCTATTCTTTTTCGTCGAATTTCTCCATATAATTTACTATTGAAATTTATAGTAAAATAAGGATTGATCTGTAACCCCTCTCTCCAAGCGTATTTGGGATCTTTGGTCGGAAAAACTGATATATTTCGATCTGCAATTGTTACATTTTTTGGAAATAGATTTACCCATCAATCATTGGAATCCAATGGCATACTAAATCATGAATAAGATTGTCATACTCAAGATCAGTTACATACAAATCAATAATCAGCATCACAAACCCGCGTATCTACAACTCAATCATATACTCATACAGAATTAGTTATATCAAAATTATGATTTGATCATGCATCTAATCATTTTAATCTAAGAATTTGTATATTGTATCGATATTCTGTATCTCAAGATATGACTCAGTTTCAATTTCGATCTCATGATTCTACTAAAAACCTTCTGAGAAAAATTCTTTGAGTTTTATCTTGAGAAATTAGATATAATTCTTGGACTCAAGTCGAATTTAATATTGCATCCGGTCATTCACCCATATTTTCGTCATCTTCATCTCAAACAGGACTGGTAATAGTATCAACATCATTTTTTACATCTCGAAACATTTTTTCATATTGTCCAAAAGACTGGTATCATGATATAGCACATCAAGTCCATGCTCATCATTCTCAGCCAGTAAATACATAAATAGGAGCTGATGCAGTGGAAGATGAACTACAATAATATAATGAAAATTCATCTGATGGTCAGTTTGTATTATTTCAATTTCAATAATTTGTAAATATATTACAATATCAACCTGTTGATACATCTCGAGAAAAATCTGTTCATGAAGAATTGCATCATAATATTCCCCTATTGAAATATTCTTCGTAATCTATTCTAAAATCTTTTAGAAAAATATTAAACTTTTCCATAGTATAATATGATTCTTGTATAAGATTTTGTCTAGCATCTACACTATCTCTTACGTTTAATATCTGCATATAAGCTGCTAGTACCACTACCATCAATATAAAAAATCATACAATTGCTATAATCATTTCAACCAATGTAAATCATTGATATTTGGTTTTTGATAACATCAAAACGTTAACAAATTAAAATATTAATTGCCAATAAGTTTATTTAATAGATTTCTAGTTGCTGGTCAAACTCGTCATCGAACGTTTGGTTTGTTTTCATATCATTTCAAAAGTCAGTTTTGTAATTGCATATTGTAGACAGCATTTTTGGTGATAGAATCATATATTCAATTTATAGTTCATGAATATAATCATAATTGTGTAAGCATTTGTTGCAAAACTGATACTCAATCAGAGACCTCATCAGTCGTAAATGGCTTGGTAAAAGAAAATCATTCTGGAATATTTAGATTGATAGTAGATGTTGTGTCTGAATTATTTTCTGGTTCAGATTGAACTGGGATATTGATATATTGATCGTAGAGTTCCTTTATTTTTTGATAAATAAAAGATCTAAAATCATTTAAATCTGATCTTAAACGTTGAGCATAAAAAGTCTTGATAGCATTAGTAGCTGTGTTTTGAGCAGAAGTAGATAATCAAGTACTAATAGATACTGATCAAACATTTAATCAGTTCTTTAAAGAATTTATATCACGAATAATATTAGAAGTTTTGATATCTGTAATATTGGAATATTGTGAAAGTATATTAGTACAATTCAAACTATCTCAATTGTAAAACTGTTCTTTTAGTTGATTTACAGATTCACTTATTTGTGAATACTGATCTTGATCATAAGTTACACCAAATATTTTATTTATTTCAGATTGAGCATAATCACTAAATCAGTCTAAACTTAATTGTTTTTGAGATAATAGATATCACTGTAATCAAGGCAATTTTTTGTATCTCTTTACAAATTTATCTATATTATTTTGTAGATTTGAATCTAAAATCTGAATACTAACTTTTTTGGCATTTTGTAATTTATCGTAAAAATCCTCTTGAGATGAGCTTAATCAATCTTGAAAATTATTAATATCTTGATTTAAATTATTATATGCATCTACAGCTCATTGTATTTTGATAATATTATTACTAATTGTAGATAGCATCTCTGCGTTTTGATTTGTATAATCTCTAACCTCTTGCACCATTCATGATATTGATAGCAAATTATCTATTTTGTATTGATTTATAAGTGGAGTAAAAATAGTATCGAAATAATGTATTTCAGCTTTTACACCCGTATAATCAGTATAAAGTCATAATTCATATCATCTAACTTTTCAATAAAGTCTTATATATTCTTGCAAGATATCATTTTTAAGTTCAGTTTTGGCTGATTGTAAGAAACTAGAATCTATAGGAGTAGATATAGCTCATAGACATAGTAAACTCTTATATATTATAGTCTCTGAAACTGGCTTTCATGTATCTTTAAATACATCATCAACAGTATCTATAGTAGAATTATAAAGATTCATAACAGTAGTTTTTTCCTGTTCCAAAAGAGTATTTAAATCTTGGGCATCAGATCATGACGTAAGTCAAAAAGAAAAGATAAATCAGAATAAAATCAGACTTAAAATTTTTATTTTTTTCATATTTTGCTTTAACGAATAAATAATCAAGAATTATGTATTTTTATATTTTTTGTAGAGAATATTTCAAGTAAAAAATAAATAGAATATATATTGTAAATAAGGCAAATACTTAACTAACTAGATATTTTTAGTAGTAAATGTAAAGTTAAATAGGCTATTTGTAGTTATTTGGAGTTTGAAATATGTATAAGAAAGGTTATACTTAGTTGTTGTAATTTTAAATTATAAATTATAGATAGATGCTAATACCAAGCGTAATAGAGAAAACTAAACAATGAGAAAGAGTTTATGATATTTATTCTAGATTATTAGAAGATAGAGTGATTTTTGTTTGAAATCAAATTGAACCCAATCTAGTAAATTCTGTAGTAGCACAGCTATTATTTTTAGAAAAAAAAGATCCAGATAAAGATATTATTATGTATATAAATACTCCTGGATGAGAGGTTTATAGTGGTATGGCTATCTATGACACTATGCAATATATAAAATGTGACGTACAGACTATATGTGTATGATTGGCAGCATCTATGTGATCTGTTTTATTAGCTGGATGAGCAAAATGAAAAAGATATGCTTTGCCTCATGGTAAAATAATGATTCATCAACCACTATGATGAGCTGAATGACAAGCTAGTGATATAGTTATCCAAGCTGAAGAGATTTTGAAAGTTAAAAAAATGTTTACTCAAATTATATCAAATCATACAGGTCAGAAACTTTCAACCGTAGAAAAGGATATGGATAGAAATAAATGGATGAATCCTGAAGAAGCTTTGAAATATTGATTGATAGATAAAATTATATCTTAAAATTATTAAAAGATTCCGGCTGCAAAAATAATGCCGGAATGACATATAAAAGTAATCCTCAGAAAATGGGGATTTTTTTATTAATTTCTATTTATTATAGAATCTATATTTTTTTTGAAATCAGCGAATGATATATCTTCATATTTTTTACTATATGCATAATCAATTACTTCTTGAGGCCATTGAGAAATTTGTTTTAGACTCTCCCTTGGATCCATAAAAACTTGATTTGCTCAATCTGACAAAAATATTTTAGAATTTATATTCTCTAAATATGATATAAATTGTTTTTCTTGATTAACATAATCTAATATTGAAAATTTATACTCATCTACGATTCACATTGTAGAATACAACATGTAATATGGACCATATCATATTGATCATAAATCAGAATCTTGGATTATTTTTTCTAGTATTCAATCAGATTGACCACGAGAAGAAAACTTTGTGGACAATATAAGTCTTTTTATATCGTTTTTTGTACATCATAGTTGTTTGATTTCTTCATTTGAGATTAATTTCATCATATCTTCATAAGCAATTTCTTCATCATTCAATCTACAAATTCATGTATGTGATGCATCATGAAAAAGTCATACTAAGGATAAAAGATTAATATCTTTTTTGGGTAATCATTGAGCCTTTGCTATAAGAATAGCAGATTCAGTAACTCATAATTGATGACCAAAATTATGATAAGGGTTTTTGTTAGATAATTTTTGTGCTTTGATAATTATAGATTGAGTAATATCTGTATTTTGCAATATAAATGATAATTTTTTTTTATTTTCGATTTCTCTAAAAAGTTTTGAAGTTGGTAATTCTATCTTGTGTTCATTTATATCTATAATATTGATATTTAAATTAAGATTATTTCTCATCTTTTAAAATTTGTATATTAAATTTATTTATTGAGTATATCTTCTATTTGGCTTGTATGAAGATCTTCTATATTTTTAACTCAAATTGTAGGATTTAGAATTATTCATCTGTATGTTTTTTCATTTGTATCTCAGTTTGGAGATTTTCTAGTCTTTAATATCAAATAATAATTTTCTTCACTATCCACTGATCAAATAATTTGAGGACTTTGGTAATCAAAAAAATCTATATTATTTTTTTCATGTAATCATTTATCTATATCTCTTTTTGACTTATCTTTGTACATTACAAGGAATACTTCATCATCAATAAAATGAATTATTCTATCTTTATCAAATTTTATAACTTTGGGCGTTATAAAACGTTTAATTCAATCTACGATCTCATAATTACTTCAGTCAGAATTTTTTAAAATATAATTATCATCTTCCATAGAAGATATAATTGAAATTATATTATTAGATAAATTTGGATCTACATCTCTTTGAAGATTAATTCTATATGGTGATTTTTCTTTGTAGTTTATGCTCTCCATTTAAATTTTTATTTAGATAAAATATTTTAAATTCTGTATTTATCTGCATTTTTAATTATATAGTAATCAAAATAATATGCAAATCCATGATCTCAAGAATAATCATAAGAATTTAGTTCTTCCATACTATTTTTATAATTAATTTCTAAATCTTCAGAAAATTTCTTTAATTTTATAGGATCTCACATAATTATTAATTTTGTTTCTTCTATCGTTTCTATTTGAATTTGTTTTTCTCTTTGTTGTACTTGTGTTAAATGTTTATTATCTATGTTTGTTAAATCATTTTCATTTAATTTAGTTATTTTTTTAACATATTCTGTAAAAATAGGATCTCTTGTAAATTTCTCTTTATATTCTTGGTTTTTTAATAACTCAGAGTTATCCAAAACTTCTTTAACTTTTTTATATTTTAGAACAGTTTGTTTTACTTTACCTGTTTTTGACATAAAATCTCATATGTTGGTAGGAAGTTCTTTTTTACCTTTGGATATTTCTTGGTGTTCTTTTGAAACTCTTTTTGTAAATTCCAGAACATCTTCTAATCATTTAATTACTGGATCATCTGGATTATTTAATTTCCTTTGCCTTATAGTTTCTTCTAATCATTCTAGACAAATATTTCTCTTAGCTTTATTTACTTGTAATTTTACAAGAGGTATCTTGATATAATCTAACATTCTTTGAAATATATTTGAATTTTTTGATTTAGGTAATTTGGTAAATGCGTCAGTATAATCACTTATTCTCTTAGCTATTTTAAATTTATCTAACCCTGATCAAATATCTTTTTTGAAATCTGACATAAATAATTCCTCTGAATATTTCATATATCAATCAGGAGTTAGCATTTTGATAGATGATCAACCTACATTTATTTCAATACTTTTTGTAGGATCTACTTCGTAGAATTTAGTTCAATCTTCTACAAATAATTCTCTATTTATAGCTCATTTTACATTTTGATTACTCACATCTATATCTACCAAATAATCATAGCTTATTCTGACTTTTTGACCATTACTCATTCAATTATCTATCATATTTTCTATCTCTGGTTTGATTTTACCATTTAAAGTAAATAAATCATTTATACTAGATATTCATTCAATTTTTATTTTTTGATCAATATTACCTGTAAGTTCAAAATTTTTAATTTGTCATGATTTTTGTTTTAGATTATATAAGAAATTCTTCATTCATTTTGCATTAGTAGCATAATCCATATCTCAAGGAATCTTTGTATCTTTTGAAAATCAATAAGGCGTTTTGAGCGTATAAATGCTATTTCACCACATATCTACATCTTCATTAACAGACTTTTTAAAAGTTTGGATAGTCATATCATGATATATACTTCCAGATTCTGCTTTGGGATCTATATATATTTCTTTTCAATTTGCGTCAAAAAAATGATATTCGCATTTACCATTTTTTATTGGTATTTGAACTTGATCTAATTTAAATTTCTGATCGAATATATCTTGTATGTAAGCATTATATTCAGTTTTATTTTGTATATTATCTTGATTTCAAATTCAATTTTTTCAATTTTTATTTTGTATGATTTCAGGTTTATTATTGGATAATTTTTTACTCTTTAGTTCTAATAGATTTAAACTTTGATTATAATTATACTCTGTAATATTAAGATTTTTGAATCAAGTAGGATTGGTTTTTGGATCGTTTGCTCTAAGATGTTTAAGCATATCATCTATTGGGAGTTTAGCATGAAATCATCCAGAAACCATCAAAAAAACTGTTGCCATAACTCATCATGCTCTTATCATTTGAAAAATATCTACCTCTTGTTGTCTATCAAATAGTTCATTTACTCCTATTTGCCTTATTCCTTCTGCTGTTGATCACAACGTTACATCAAAAAGAGTAACTCAAACATTGGAAGTTATGTTTTTTACATTATTGAAAAATCAAGGTACTTTTTGGATAATTGGTCAAAATACTTTCATACCTAGGAATGCTGTAGCTGTATCAAAAACAAATTGACTTCATATATCTAAAGCTCATTCTGAAAAACTATTATAATTCATTTTTTGATATAGTACTTGTGTCAATACTGTTGATGTAACTCAAACTGCTATTGCTGATCATAAATATCAAACTCAAGCAGGTGGGAAAATCATCATTGTTACAATCGTTCATCATATCATAGCTCACATTTTTGCATATCACATAACTTGATCATCTACCTCATCAGAAAGCTGACCAGCCCAAAAACTATTAACTGCAAAATCTCTATACAGATTGAAAATATCTGTATCTGCTCATTGCAATCCATATTCTTGTGCTGATTTTTCAAAACCACTTGTAGTATACCAACCAGCTTTTTTGATTTCTTCATTGAATTTTTCTTTTTGAATTTCAAATTTTGCTTGTTGTTCTTTGGCAAGATTTGTTCAAAAATTTTTAAGCTTTTGAACATAGTCACTTTCAAATGGAATTTGTTTATTGTCAGATTTTATTTTTTCTGAAATCTTTTTTAGGACGATAGCTCTTGCTTGTAGTGTCGGCGATAATTGTGATATTTTTGTTGTTTCATCAACAGATACAAGATCCAATATTCCAAACTCTCAAGATAATGGTCGTGGTATATTTTGACTAATTTCTGTAACAAAAATTCCACATTCTTGGTTTTTTAGACTAGGATTATCTTTGAGTATATCAACTGGACTGATTTTATCTATTGTTCCATTTATTTGCATCAAATTTTCCAAAATACCTCTTGCTAACTCTGGATTATTAAACTTTTTATCATCTTCTTCTTGCAGCATTCTCCCTTTACCTGTACTATTGAATCTTCATGTTAGAATATTACATAATTTTACTAAATTTTTTTTCGCTGTTTCTGGTTTTGTTTGTAATTCTCCAAATCATTTTGCTTGTGCAAGTTGATAACAAGTATTGATAATTTCAATTCTCATACCAACTTGATTATCTACCAATATCGACAAACTACTTCACTCTATTTTTTTTCATGTTTTATTTGACCATTTTTCATCAGACAAGGATGAATGAAATTTCCAAACATAATTCATTACTTGAGTTGAATTTATACTTGGATTACTAAATACATTTTCGATAATTTTTTGTATTTTTTGCTGTTCATTGTTTGTCATTTCTTTGATATTATCATTGTATAATATTCAATTTGGAGCCGAAGTAAGTTCATCCAAAGCATATATGCTATTATCGTTTTTCAATTTTTCTAGTTTTTGAGAAAGTGTTCTTGTTTTTACTTCATTTTTTTCAATATTTTTTATATTATTATTTATTTTTACCTGTTTATTTCTTATTTCTTCCTTCACTTGTATTGTTGTTTTTAATCATTCTGTATTTAATCGTTTGAGATCTGGATTATTAGTATTTATAGGTCATAAATGATAACTTATATCTTTTCATTCTTTTGAAATATTTAAAAAAGAACCTTTAAATGTTTTTTTAAATTCTTCCCATCAGTTTTGTCAGAATTTAAAAAATATATTATTATAACGCATATAATCTTCGATTTCTTTTTGTTTTATTGTTTTTTTTCGTTCAGAAGAATTATTTCAATCATATCAGAAAGATAAAAAAAATAGCTTAGCTATTTGTAATTCTTTTATATTTAAAGTGTTTTTTGTTAATGTATTTTTACTCTGAATATAATCAAACAATGGAGCTTGAAGTAATTCAAAAATTTCTTTCTCACTATTTTTTAATCATTCACTAATATTTTTATAATCATCTTCATTTAATTTAGAAAAATTATCGTTAAACTCTTTTTCAGATATAACTCATTTTTGGTTGTCGGTATCAAGTTTGTATTTTATATTATCTATTTCTCACATTTTGTATTTTTTTACTAAATTTTATTTAATATTTCATCTAAATTATCTGTATTAGATAAATTTTCTTGTTCTTGAATTTTTTTTACTAAATTCAAAGATTCTTGAAACAAAGACATATTTTTTACTTTTTTATTTTTGTTTATCTCTTTGTTAATAAGATTTAGTATTCAATCTATCATTTCTGAACTTATATCAGATTCTTCAATCAACGCTAAAATTCACTCTGCTAAGTCTCGATAAGGAACAAGTTTTTTGAGAATAGAAATAAGAATAGCTTTTTTGTCCATATTATTAATTAATAAATAATACACCTAATTATAAATTTTTTTGAAAATCTGTCAAAAATATTGATTTTAATATTAAATAAAGTATATTATTGACAATTTAATTAAAAACTGAAATAATGTATAATAAATATTCTCATTCAAAGCTGATAAATCATATATATAATACTCTACCTATGGATGAATTTGTAAAAGGAAATTTTTCTAGAGCTGGAGAAATTATAGATCAATATCAAGAATTATTGAAAAAATGTTTTGAAGAAGCTGAATCTAAATATTTGTGAAATCTAAATATGAAAGATTACATAGCTGGTGAATTGGAAAATTTATTGAAAGAAAAAGATGAATTGGAAAGTCAGAAAAAAGAAATTATGGATAAACTAAATGAAGTAAAACAATTGATAAATAAATTAAAAAAAGAGAATAAATGAGATAGAAAATGGGAAGCAATATATAAAAAATTTGAAGAATTTGGTTCATCTCCTAGTGATTTTGAAGAATTTTTATGAGCACTGAAAATAAATAATCCTGAAAATTACAAAATATGAGAAGATATGATAATCAGATTTTTGGATTCTGAAAATTATAAAAAAATAAAAGAATGGATGGAAAAAAATAGTATATTTTTATTGAAAAATAAAAGAAATAGTATAACTAAAAAACTTAGTCACAAAGGTAATTTTATGAATATAGAGAAACAGATTAATGATATAAAAACATGAAGAACTCAACTATGATTGGAAAGAAATATAAGAGACAATGTAAAAGAATTTTTTTGAAAAAAAATAAATTATTATGAAGAAGAAGATCCTAGAAATTTGAAAGCTATATATATGGATACTGTAATATCTAGAATAATTTTGAATAAAAATACTAATGAAAAACTCAGAAATGAACTTATAAAAAAATTTAATGATAAAATCTGATTTTGGGATTATATTTGGGAAATTTACAGAGATTTGAAAATAGAAGAGAGAAAAATCAAAGAAATATTGGAAATAGAGAATAATGTAGAAATAAATTTAAAAGAAGAGATGATAAATTCTATAATGAAAGAAATCCAATACAGAGTAGATTTTTGTAAAGAACAATACCCGATGTGGCTGGACGCTATCAATCAAAGCGATATAGAACATATAGAAGAAAAAATTAGATGAGAAAAAACTCAATCACGAAATATGGAAATAAATAGCGATAGAAGAGCTCGTGAAGTGTTTTTCACATTGAGAGATTATTTGGAACACAATGAGTTGGCAGATAAATTTGAAATGATATGGGATTATGATTACTGGCAAATAGATATTGATGTAGAAAATTTTAAAAATATTTTGAATTACTTGTTAAAATATATGGATGAAGAAGATAGAAAAGATATTGTAGAAAGATATTGAGATTGGAATGCATTCAAGAGAATAGAGAATGAAAGTATAAAAGACGATGAACAATTGGAATTATTTAATTAGATTCCGGCTGCAAAATAATCTCGCCGGAATGACGGTAGAATAAAAAAAATCCCGCCGAAACGGTGGGATTTTTGTGATAAAGTTTTTGAGAATTAAAGACCTCTGATCTTCTTGCCGGAAGCAAGGGTTTTGAGATAATTTTTGGGTAAAACCTTTCGTACAATACCATGTTTTGGACATTCGTCATATTCCCACAAAGCTCCAAAAGAATGAGAATATCCGGGAATAAAAGCAATTTTGGAAATGAGTCCTGTAGCGAAAACTACGCCATAAAACTCCTCCAAAAGTTCTTTATTCGGATACTCATATCCATGTTCTTTTTGAATTCTTTTCATTGCCTCCTGAAAAGGCATTTGACGAAATACATGATATCCGGCATTGACGAAAGCTTTGGTAGCAGCTTCAAATCTTTTGAGGTTCTCTTTGGGTCCGAGAGGACCTGACCACATAGGGCCTGCAATCATAATAATATCCTTATTTTCTTTATACATTTTAATAAGAATCTTACCGGCAACTACAGCCAAATCTTCGAAATTTGAAGCCTCTTGTGAAGCTAATCTTAGTTCATCATCCCAATAGGGACAATTTAACATTTCTGGTTTATTCATATATATTTTGTTTTTATGTGAATCTCATATATAAAGATTATATGATTTATGTCAATATTAAATATAAAAAACAATCTAAATTTTAGGTTTGTAATTGAAACCTAATTAGTTATTTGTATATTTGTTATTTGTAATTGGGACTAATAAACTAATTACCAATAACTAGTTACTAAGTTATGTTTCAAATCTTCTCAAATATGTGTACATGAACTTCAATATTCAATATGAAAATCCAAATGAATCGCTACTTACGAGACTATTCAAAGTAAGGTGAATCCAGGATAATGTAGAAAATTTTTTAAACCCTAAACTAGCTGATTATTGGCTAGATCCTTTTTTGTTGAATGATATGTGAATAGCTGTTGATAGAATAATTAGAGCACTAAAAAACAATGAAAAAATAATGATATTCTGAGATTATGATGTAGATGGAGTAACCTCAAGCTGGGCTATTTATAAATTTATTACTAAATTTTTAAATTATAGAAATGTTAGTGTCCAATATCCTGATAGAATCAAAGATGGTTATGGAATGAAAAATAATCATATCGATGAGATAAAAAATAAATGAGTAAGTTTGATAATTACTGTGGATAACTGAATTGCTAGTGTTAATGAAGTTCTGTACGCAAAAGAAAAATGAATAGATGTAATCATAACTGATCATCATAAAGAACATGATGAAATACCGCAAGCTTTTGCAGTAGTAAATCCTCAGATAAGTAGTAATTATGAATTTAAATGACTTGCATGAGTAGGAGTAGCATTCAAATTGATTAATGCGATATTATCTAAATCAAAATTTAATGCAGATGAAAAAAATCAGATTTTTAATTATTTCTTACCTATCGTAGCTATATGAACAGTAGCTGATGTTGTTCCACTTATTCATGAAAATAGAGTAATAGTAAAAAATTGATTAGATTTGATCAACAATCAAAGACATAAAATACCAAGTTCTCTTAGCTGATTCTTGAATTATTTAAATCTAAAAAAAAATGTAGATACATTTCATATATGATTTGTTATATGACCAAGAATAAATGCATGAGGAAGAATTCAATCTCCTTATGATAGCCTAAATATACTTTTGTATAGCTGAAAAGAACAACATGCCTATTTGGAAAAAATTGATGAAATAAATACCGAAAGAAGAAAACTACAAGAAACGGCTTTTAAAATAGCTGAAGAAGCACTGAAACATCAAGAAAAAATATTGATAGTATCCAATGATGAATTTCATGAAGGTATAGTAGGTATAGTAGCTGGTAGAATAGCAGAAAAATATAATAAACCATCTGTGATATTTAAAATAGATAAAGAAAAGAATATGGCTGTAGCTAGCCTAAGATGACCATGATATTTTGATATAATGGATATGCTATCAAAAATTTGAGATAAGCTACTACGTTTTGGATGACATAAACATGCTTGATGATTGGCTGTAGATTTGGATAAATTAGATGAAGTGAAAGATTTTTTTGAGAATTATTGTAGAGAAAATATAAAAGATTCTGACCTAGAAAAATCTTTTAAAGTTGATACCAAGATATATTCTCATGAGTGGAATAATGAAACATTGAATGATATAGAAAAATTAGCACCATTTGGAGAAGGTAATAAAGAGCCAGTATTTTTGATTGAAAATTTTCAAATAAATAAAATAGAAAAAGTTGGTAAAAATGGGAATGGGCATATGAAAATGTACTGAATATGGGACGATAAAAAAATAAATAGTCTTTTTCGATGAAAATGAAGTGAATGTGATAAAATTGAGAAGAAAAAAGTTAATCTAGTATGAAAAGCTAGAAAAGATAGCTTTAATGGAGGTTATTTTTTGGATTGAGTAGATTGGAGATAAACTGTCATTCCGGTTCTTGTCCTTTGCGAAGTCAAAGGGTTGTTTTCTCCTGAACGAATGCAACCGAAATCTAAGGAAAAACGATTATTAAACGTTTAAGATTCCAGTTGCAACAATAGCGCCGGAATGACAAACGGAGAAAATACATTTGACTACTCTACTGAAATTGTTATAAAACGGGCGCAAACAAAAAATCTGACTTATAAGTCTAATCAGATTTTTTTCTTTTAGAAAGTTTATAGTTGATATGACTGAAAGCGAAAAACAACAAATTCTTAGTATTATAAAAAACTTGGAAGAAAAAAAAACTTATATACCATATTTGTGTGAATTGGAAGCACATGAAGTTTTTGGTCCAATTTTCAAATCTTTGAGTGTAAAAGAAAAAGAAGAAATCAAAAAAATGATAGATGAATATATAGTGGAAAAATTGGAATCATTGAAAACCAAATGATGAGTTTTGTTCAAAAGATTCTATGAAGTAGATCCAGATATGTTCTGGAAATTTAGAGATTTGAATGAAAAAGATGAAAATATAGAAAATCCAGAATTTCATAAAATTGGAAAAATAGTAGAACAAGAGATGTTTAAGCTTGAATGAATTTTGACTGAGAGAATGTTTAAACAAGAAAAGTGACTTGATAAGGTCGTATGATCTTTTTATAATATTGTATATAGTTTTTTTCCGAGATATGGTAGAATTGAGTAATAACTATTTTTCTAAATTTCAATAATAGTTTTTTGAACTCAATCTCAATAATGATGGCACATAAAGCATAGTCAAGAAAAATGAGAATAGTAATCATCATATAAATGCTACTGCCATAGACCCAAAAAGCTCATCTTTGATAGCTAAAATTGTAAGTCCCAATATAGTAGTAAAATTTGTCAGAAATATCGGCACAAATCTAAGTGCTATACTTTTTTGAAGACTAGGAATTTTAGATTCTCACTGTTTTTCATAAAATTCTTTGAATTCTTCTATGAGGATAATCATTTGGTTTACTCATACTCACAATACTCAAAATATTCATATTTGAGCTGGAAAACTAAATGTCATACCAGTGATAGCTAGAATAAATATAGCTCATGCTATAGATAAAAATATACTAGAAATAATAATAGTAGGATATTTAATATTTTTGAATTGTATAATCAAAACTAAATACATTAGAAATAGTCATATCAACATACTTCTACCCAAATCTTGACCTACAGCTTGTTGTTCCTGAATATCTGCTGATGCTTCGTATCTTACTCATTGAGGTAAAGGATTTTCTTTGATAATCTGATTTATTTGTGCTGTGACATCTCACAATGCAGTATCTGAAGTTTTGTCTGACTGTATCAAAATAGCTTTTGATCAATTGATTTTATCTATACTAATTAATTCTGGTTGAAAATATTTTTTTTGAATTATCTGATCTAAGTATATGTTTCAGATTTTTTGATTATCTATTTCTCATTGATAATCTACAAATCATATTAAAGAAATAGGATCGTTACCAAATTCATTAAAATCTTTGATTAATATTCAATTGGGCTCATATTCTCCATTTTTGATACCAGCAAACATTGTAACTATAGACAAAGCACTAGTATTTAATTGTTTCAACTTATTGGAATCTAATACATATTTAAACCTTCAATTGGTGTATTCTAGAGACGATTCCAAATTATAAACTCATTTTATATTGGAGATTAAGGGCATAATATGTGCTATATATTTTCATATCTGGTTATAATCATCTCATATCAGATAAAATCATATCGGTTTACTACCGCCTCATGGTCATCACTGCAGAGTAAGACTAGATATATCTTGTAAGAAATTATATTTAGGTTTGATTTGAGTTTTTAGATACTCCTGAATTTCTTCATTCATCTTATATGATTTGATATTTCTATCATCTTCTGATACTAATTTAATTGAAAAATTTGCTATATTGTTTGGATCTTTGATTCATTGCTGAAGTCACAGTGTTCATAAATTAATTTCTATATATTCTATAATATTTCCATATTTTTGATCTAGATGAGTAGATATATCTTTGAGCAAAGTACTCGTATATTCTTGATTTTCACTTGTAGAAATTCATGCAACATATTTAATATTTATCCAAATATTTTCTGAATCTGAATCTCATAGAAAATCTATCTTAATCAGTCAGATTCATATTAAAACAAATGAAAATAAAAACATAAACCAAAACACTATCATAGTCAATCGAGATCATCTCTTTTTTTGATTGGTCTTGTGAAAAAACCTTCACATTTTTTGTCATAACATGGTTAGAAATCAAATTGTTTTGGCTTCTTTGATTTTTGATTTTCATAAGAAATATCAGAACAAGACTGGCAATACTATTAATGAAATCACTAATGATATAGCTAAATTAGTCGAAACTACGAAAGGAAATGGTTTCATAAATTCTCATACTATACCACTAAGTCCAAAATACATTGGCAAAAATATAACTATAGTAGTAAGTGTTCCAAACACTACTGGTCTAGCATAATTTTTTAATGATGATGCTATAGCTTTTCGTATATTTCAATTCTCATTGTATGATGATGTTATTCATTGAGATATCACGATCAAATTATCAACCATGATTCACAGAATCAGTATTAATCCAAAAGATATGATATTATTAAATGAGTTTCATGTAACTTGAAAGACTCGGAAATTAATTAGATAGACCAATATAAATGAAGATACAATAATAATTGATGATCTAAATCATAAAAAAACTAGTATAATTAGAAATACCAAAAATCAGGTTTGGAAAAAATTTTCGAAAAATAGATTATATATTTTTTTTATAGATTTTTCACTAGATTGAATTTCTATAACTTTTAAATCTGGATGTTGATTGGAATATTCTTTTATTAGCTCTTTTAATTGTATAGTGAAATTGTTTATATCATATCATGGTACTTTACTCACTTGAAAAGATAAAGCACTGACAG
The DNA here is from genome assembly GCA_021734475.1 of Candidatus Altimarinota bacterium. Lineage (GTDB taxonomy): Bacteria > Patescibacteriota > Gracilibacteria > Absconditabacterales > Absconditicoccaceae > UBA6263. The sequence goes on along the minus strand of JAIPIU010000001.1, from coordinate 75,723 downwards.
TATCTTTGTCATAATAAAGAAAAGATTTTTTTTGACTTCATTTGTATGTGAAAGTAACTTTAGCTATATCACTAATTTTTATATTTTTAGATTGAAGATATAGTATTTCATAATCTTTGATCTGTTGAATAATGGACTGTATATCATCCTGATATGTAGCTATTTCAAAAGAATATAAAGAACCCTGAATTTGTTTTTTATCAGCTGGTAGTTTGATAAAAGATGATCTAAGCTGAGAAATTATATATCATATATCTAAATTTAATTCTGCTAATTTATCAAAACTAAAATCTATTTTAATTATTTGAGATGGCTTACCTATAATGGAAACCTCTGATACTCACTTGATTCATTTTATTTGATCTTCTAATGGTTTGATTATAGGATATAAAGTTTCTAATGAATTTTTACTAGCAACGGAAAAAACATATGCCGGATAATCATTAATATCTATTTTTTTGATTGTAGGATATTTTACATCTGATGGTAAACTAGAATATATTTGATCTACAGCAGATTTTAGATCATTGATAGCATCACTATCTTTTTTTTGTGCTAGAAATTCTAATGTAATGACAGAAAAATTGTAACTAGTAGTAGAAGTTATTTTTTTGAGAAAAGTGATGGATTTGAATCTTTGTTCAAGTTTATTTGTTACTTGTTCTTCTATAGTTTGAGCGTCAGCTCATGGATATGTAACTACTACACTATAAAATGGAATACTGATATTGGGGGTAACTTCTTTGGTAATTGTCATCAAACTATAAAATCAATACACTCCTAGAAATATAGCAAGTATAACAATAACTAGTTTATTTTGTTTAAGGAAATTTGTCATTTTTTAATAGTCTATATTTTAAATCTTATAATCATTTTCTTTTTTTGAATCATTGTCTATCCATAGTTATCAAAAATAGATTATCATTATTATCTATTTGATTTTCTATTTTTGCTCAGAAATATGCATAATAAGATAGAAGTTCTTGTTTGGATACTACTCACCAAACCTTTTCAAATCTATCTAATATTTTTTCAAATGCTTTTGAAAGTAATTCTATCCCATAATTACCTCATCTCAGAACATCTCTGATTTGTAAGCATGTAATATATGCATATTTTGCTGACTCTAGCTCTTGTCTAACAAGTTCATTATTAGGATCAGTAAACATTTCTGGTGATTGAGAGAAACTAAGTAATCATCATATATATTCCTTTCATCTATCATCTTTTGTTAAAATATATGGAGATATTGTTTCTTGATGATCTATTCAAAGCGTATTAAACAATTCTGATTTGAAAACATTAGCATCTGTGAAATATTTTAAATTTTCAATTTTTTTTAATCGAGGAATCTCTTGTCAAAATTCAGATACAATATCTCAAAATTGAATTAGAAATGTTCTATCTTCTATATTAGGTTCTAGTAACTTCATATATTAATTATAGAATGATAAATAGTAGATTCCGGCTGCAATCCTAAACCTCTTGAGGTATTGGACCGGAATCACAGTAGAGAAGAATTATATACTGTGTCATAATTCACATAATTGGAGTCGTACTTTAGCATCACTAATTCAATCTATATTTTCTAATAAAAATTTTCTAACTTCTGTACATATTAAATCTTGTTTGGCTGCACGAGCTGGAAAATTGTAAGCAGCTATATCACATTCTACTGGAGCTATCATATCTTTATCGTTATCGACATTTATAGGTCTTATACTTACCTCATTTGGAAGAAGTTTTATTTCACTACAAGTAAGTATATCTGCGACAAATTTTCTAAGTTCATCTATTGTGTCCTTTTTAATTTTAGATGCAGTTTCTGATGTTCTATAAAGATTAATTGTAGGCATTTTGATTAACTATAATATAAATTAATTAATAGATTCCGGCTGCAAAAATAAGGCCGGAATGACTAGTGATGATATTATTTTAACAATATATTACCAATCTGTAGTCAGGATAGGATCTGGATATAACCGTTATCTATATCTCAGACTTGTATTTTTTTATTAAATGCTGCTGACTGTCATTGATCGTTTTGAACTTTGATATAAACATAATGTCAATCAAGTTTGGGTTGAACATAATCAAGAGGTATTAATATATTTCAATCCTGGATTTCTTTATCTTCCAATAATATTAAAAGTTTTTTTCATTCGATTAAATTCAAATTTGAAGATATGATTTCGTAAATATAATTTTGCGTAGTAGCGTCTACATATGGTAATTGAAAATCTATACTCCCCTGTCCAATCTCTTGATCTCAATCAAATAATTTTACTCTAGTTCATATCTCAATTTGATTAGAAGAATATATTTGAATCTTTGTAGATGTAGATTTTCTGGGTACTATCTGACAAAGCATTGTATTGGGAGCTACTTTGTTGTCTTGAGATATTTGAGAAGTTTTGATAATTCAATCTATAGTAGATCTAATGATTTCTCATCATAAATTATTTGCCAATACTTCATAATTTTGTTGCAATGTCATATACTGACTCTTGAGCTGAGCTAATTGTATATTCTCAGTATTATCAAGACTTTGGATCTGTTTTTGTAAACTATCTGTAGATAATTTTAGGGAATTTAATTGTGTTTGCATAGAATTGATATTGGAATCAAATGTAAGGTCTGTTGATTTGATTTTATTATCATCCAAAGAATCAAGATTATTTTCCATTACATCAATTTGAGTATTATAATTATTTTTGGTAGCATCATATGCAAAGACTAAGTTTTCAAAGTTTGACTTTAAAGAAAACATAGCATTAGAATAAGCTGAAAAAATAGAATAGTAAGTTTCTATAGATGGTCATGATATAGATGATTGTGGGAAAGTTTCTGAAGCTATAGAAGCATCAACTGCTTGTGCCGCATCTTGAAATAATTCTCATAAATCTTGAAAATAATCTATAAGGTCATCTTCATCCATATCTAATATATCATCAATATCATTATCTAAATTATTAAATTCTGATTTCACTCTCTGTTTTAGATTTGTATTGGAGGCTGACAATGCAGATTCAATACTAGAATTGCTAGATGAGTCCGATATACCAAAAATCATATCTAGATTTCTCATAGCATCTATTACTGTATTTTGTGCCTGTAATCTAAAATTATCTAAACTAGAATCTAATTTATCTTGATCCGTATCTTGAGATTTTTTTAGTAAATCCAATTGCTCATCCATATTGTCCAATGAAACATCCATATCATCAGAATTTAGATTTTTTTGTTTTTTGATATTTTCCAAATTATTTTTAAATAAAGAATAGTTCTGATCATTTACCAATTTTTGATCTTGAAGCAAAGAAGATTGAATATCAAAACTTTTTTGTGTAGATGAAATTATATCCTCCAAATTATCCATCTGTTTGGATATATAGGAAAGTTGTATTTGATAATTTTGTGTAGAGATATCTCTTGATGGAGTTATATGATAAAGCATTTCTCATGCAAAAACATTTTTTCAAGGCTGACAATTGGAATAAGACAGAGTTCATCATACAGAGCTCATGATATTCAAAATATTATTTGACATTACCAATCAATACAATTTTTCATCTCTAGTTAAATCTCATCTTACTACATATTCTTGTGTAAAAATATTGTTACTAGTATTTGTATCTTGCGATGTAGATCATCCAGACTTACGAACAATAGCAGAAATACCTATAATAATCAACACTATGATAATTATATATTTCAATATTTTCCATATTTTGGAAAATCAAGATTCTTGATAATCTTCTTCTAATTCTTCTTGAAATTCATCTATTATATGTTCTGTCATTTTGTATTAGAAATAGTTAAATAAACTGATTTTGTTTATATTCTTTTCAATCCTATTTTCAAGAGATTGTCAATAATAAATTAAGAATAACTACAATATTGAAAATACTAAATAAAAACAAAAAACCACATTAAAATGTGATCTTTTGAAGATAAATTATTTATAAACTAAGATTTCTTTGTTTTCTTAGTTGTGTGTTTAGCAGGTTTTTTGTTATGTTTATGAGTCGTTTTATGTTCTGAAGCTTTGTGATCTATATGTGTAGGATGTATTTTATGATGATGTTGTATTTTATGAGATCTTGCCTTTTTATTGATAACTCTGTAATAGAATAGATATCGTAATGCATGAGAGAATCATAGGAAAATAATAACAAGTCATATTCGTAAGTTTTGATAGAATTCATCTATAGGTAAATAAACTTTAATATTGTATATCTCGTTGATTAAATATACTCAGGCTATTATTGCATATCATACAAAGCTAATAATTATCAATATATTCCAAAAACTTTTGTGTATTCTGTGATGTAATAATTCTCGATTGGTAAGGAAATAACTCAAAAAGTATAGACATAAAATAATAATTACCGATCGAAAAACAAATTCCCTTTTACTCATAATTTCTTTGTTTGTCACCATTTCTATAAATTCTTCTTTTTGATTAGCTGGTGCTGGACTAGTGCTTTGAAGCTCTTGTGCTATATTTTTAACAATTTCCACATCTACTCAATATTCTTTTTCCATATTTTTTATTAAATCATCTGCATTTAGATTAAACTGATTTCAATAGTGTTCTTTAACTCTTTTTACAAGAGTATTAGCATCTATTCAATAAATAACAGCCGTTTCCAATAAACTTTTTTGCTCTATAATAGATGTAGGAGCCTCTATAGTTAATGTAATAGTAGCTGTCTGTGTATGATTTGATATCACTTCTGTTTCGGCTTCTAAATCTTGAGCTGATACAGTAGAAAATGAAACAAAAAAAGCAAGAATTAGAACATAGAAAATATTTTTTTTCATTGTATAAAAATTTATAAATAAATTGATGTCTTATTAATAAATTAATTGTTTTTTTCAATCCATTCTCATAAATCAAAAATCTTTTTTTCTTGCCATGTATTTGCCATGAGTTGTATTCATACTGGCATATCTTCTCATCTATCCTCTATTGTTCAGATAGGTACTGATATTGCTGGCAATCATCACATATTTGCAGGTATAGTATACATATCAGCAAGATACATTTTTAGTGGATCATCTGACCTTTCTCAAATTTTCCAAGCCACTTCTGGAACTGTAGGCATAATAATAATATCGTAGGATGAATATATTTTATCAAAATCTGATTTTAGTTGATCTCTAGCTTTTTGTGCTTTGATATAATATCATTCATAATTTGCACTACTAAGAACAAATGTCCCAAGCAATATTCTTCTTTTGGCTTCATCTCCAAATCATGAAGATCTAATCTTGGAATAATAGTCCATCATAGTATCAAAATTAGTGGTATCTTCTTGTAAGCCAAATTTAATTCAATCTAATCTAGCTAGATTGGTACTAACTTCAGCAGGCATAAGTGTATAATACATAGGTACAGAATATGTTAATGGTGGAATAGATATTTCATCAATTTGAAATCATTCAGATTTAAGTTTTTCTATGGTTTCGAGAAATTTTGATTTTACTTTTGGATCTAATCCTTCTCACAAAACTTCTGTAGGTAATCAAATTTTAAAATTTTTAGGATCTGAATAGTCCAAGAAATCTATATTGTCTGCTCTCTTGTCACTTTGAGAATCTTGTGGATCGAATCAAGCAATTGAAGATAGTAAAATCCTAGCATCTTCAACTGTTTTGGTAAATGTACCAACTTGATCCAAACTAGATGCCATAGATTGTACTCCATATCTAGATACTCTACCATATGTAGGTTTGAGTCAAACTATACCACAAAATGATGCTGGCTGACGTACGCTTCATCAGGTATCAGTTCATAATGCTGCTATACATGAATCAGAGGCAACAGCTACAGCAGATCATCATGAAGATCATCATGGAACACGATCTACTCAATGATTATTTTTGGTAATTCCAAAATATGAATTTTCTGTAGATCATCACATTGCAAATTCATCCATATTGGTTTTTCATATCATGAGTCATCAATTTTTTTCAAGATTTAGAAAACATGTAGCAGAATATGGAGAAATATAATTTTTAAGCATATGAGATCAACAAGATGAAATATAATTTTTGGTAAGGATAATGTCTTTTATTCAAATAGGCACTCAATGTAATGGTCTTGAGCTAAAATTTGAAGTATTATCTAAAATATAATCTTCATGAAATCTGATAAACGAAAAATATTCAGAATTTAATTTTTGTGCTTTATCAAAATAATATTTTATTATTTCACTTGGATTTAGTTTTCAAGACTGGACTCAGTCAATGTATTGTTTGAGAGTAAGGTTCATTTTGTATGTAAATATTGTAAATGTAGTAAAAAACAGTAAATACTGTTAAGTGTATTTTGTATATAAAAATTTTGGAAAGAATAACAAGAAAAAAAACCGCATTAGCGGTTTATAATAAAAATATGTAAAAGATATTATTCTATAAAATTATCAAAGAGTGATTTAGCATCATTTAGATCCTGTTGATTTGTAGTTGGTTTTGGTGTAGTAGTGGTTTGTGTTGTTGTAGGCTTTGAAGCTGGCGTAGTTGGAGCTGATGTAGTGGGTTTTGGTGTTGTTTGTGTTGATGTTGTTTGTGTTGATGTTGTTTGTGTTGATGTTGTTTCAGTCTGTGTTATATTTAATAATCTAAATGTTTGTATTATATATATTGCAGTTTTTGAATTGTTTATAATTTCAGGATCTTTTGATTTTGAATAATCAAATAATTTGTATAGATAAGCATTTTTATCATCTTGATCTAAATATTGTAAACCAGAAAATTCTGTTTTTTGTTTAGCTATATAATACTTTAGATCTATTGTATATATTTTAAAATAATTGGTACCGCTATATCAAAATGTAATTATAGATTTTATATCTTTTCAGAAAATTTTTTGCATATCATAATCTGTTCGTGAATTAGGAAATCTAATATAATAATCATAATCTGGATCTTTATATCAAGGTCATCAGCTAGATATAACTTCTTGATTTTCTGAAACTATTTCTCTATATCAACTCATATTGGACGTAAGAGCTAATATTTCATTTGTATCTTCTCATGATTGAGTTAAATTTTCTCATGTTTGTGTAATTGTATCTTCTTTAAGAGATAACACATCTCATGACATAACTTCAGCATCTTCTTCGTCTTCTTGTTGGGTTGTTGTTTGAGATATATCTAAATTTCACTTAAACTTTGATAGAAAGCTATCTGCTCATTGTGGATTAAAAAAACGATAAACAACAAAAATTAGTCATAATAAAACCAAAATAAAAATAATTCTTCTTAATACTCTCATTTGGAATTTAATTGAATATATAAATGAACATACTTTAGATATTTTTTTAAAGAAAGCAATACTTATTAATTAAAAAATTAGCTTGTTAAAATTATTATAATCAGTAATATTAATTAGTTGATAAGTATCAAATAACAGTTATTAATTGATTGCTATTAAATATGTTTAGACAAATATTAAGAGAATCTATAAATAAAATAACAGAAGATACTAAACTAATAAGATTAAGCTTTTTAGTAACCTTTTGTCATTGTATAAGTATAGTTTATTTAATGGTATGGAATATAAATAATTTATTAACATATAGATATGATAAAAGTATTTCAACATGAAAAGCGCTAGAATATATAATAAATCGATCTCAGGACAATAACATGACACTATGGGTAATTATATTTGTATCATTTGTTTTTTTATGATACTTTTTATTATATCCTGTATGAGAATCATCATTGATCCATTATTTAAATGATTGAATAAAAAAAACAGGTAAAGCTTTGGGTAAAGGTATAAATGATTTTTTTGTAATGTTTGAATTTGAAGCTCTAGCTACTACGTTCAGTTTTTTTATGTATATTATAACTATACTTAGGTTGTTTATGTTAAACATATTAGACAATACTTTTGTAATAATATTGGTAATAATACGATGAGCGGCTGTTCTTTTTGCAACTATACTACGATCATATGCTAGATTTGCTATTGTAATAGAATGACATCAAGTTTTTGGAGCTATAAAACGCAGTGTATATTTAACATTCCTAAATTTTTGAACTACTATAAAATTTGTATTTATACAAATTTTTTTAACTATCAGATTTTTGATAAATGCCATAGTAATAATGGGAGTACCATTTTTGATTGTATATATAGCTATATGGTTGAATGTAATAGAAAGTAAGATTGTATGATATATAATAGCTATAAGTGTGATAGCAATGCTAATTTTAATGGCTTATATAAACGCTATAATTGAAGCATTTTTTGTGACTTATCGATATAAAGTATATAAAAGTATAACAGAGGAAATCAAAAAAGAAGAATAATTATTGAATTAATTGATCTTTATTTTCTTCATAGATGTTTTTTATATCTTCTGGAGTTTCATAATTTGGAAATAGATATTGTCAAAGTTTAATTTCATAATTTATAGACTCTGCTATTTTTTCATTATTAAAAATCCAGTCTTGTATTTGAGAGTCTTTGTATCAATTTGCTAACATAACATTTTCTATTTCTTCTTGGGACATTATATGATAAGCTCATTTTGGTTTTCTTCTATTAGATTCATACATTTTATTTCCATCTTTGATAGCTAGAGCCATTTCTCGAGCAGCTTTTTCTTCTTGACTAGGATAAAAATAATTATTATTCACAACGCAATCTAATCATAACTCTTTAGAAAAAGATAATATATTATGATTTATTTTTTGAGTATCATTTAAAATATTTTCGTCCTGAGCAATCATTTCTAGATAGACATTTTCTTTTCATAAAATATCTTTTATAATTCTGATTACCTCTACTACTCTATCTTCCGATTCTCAATTTGTTAACATTTTTCAAATAAAAGAATCTTCTCATCATATAATAGCTATCAATCAATCAGATTTTTGTTTTAGTATAGATATATCTATTTTTGGTTTATTCTTTATTCATTCTTGGTTTGCAAATGATGTTAATTCCATAAGTGAATGATATCATTCGTTATTTTTTGCTATCAACACTATATTTCATATTGCCTTGGGGTTGGATACTGATTCAACATCTAAGACAAATCATATTTCTACTCATATTATTGGTTTGATATTTTCTTCATTTGCTGTTAAATAAAAATTTATAGAACCATACATTCAATTAAAATCTGTGATAGCTATAGCTTCCATTCAGAGTTGTTTTGCTCTTGATACTATATGTTTGGGTTTACCTATAGCATCAAGAAAAGAAAATGTGCTATGTCAGTGTAAGTGAGTAAACATTGAATAATATAAGATTAAATATTAAATATACAGAATTATTATTAGTTTTCTGCTTATCAGTTTCAACTTTTTTATCCTTTGAATTTTATATACATTTATATATAAGTTATAGTTGAATTGTTTTTTTGTATTATAAATATTTATATATGAAATTAAATCTGAATTTTGTTAAGTATTTTTTTGTAATTTTATTGGGAGCTTTGTTTTTTTCTTATTGATTTGCTTGAGATTGGAACTTGCAATGAATAAATATTATATCTCGTACACAACGAGGAGCTGATGAATCATTGAGACTATCTCCAGTTAAAATCAATACTCCTACAGATACAAATAAAGAACAATATATAAATGAAACAAAAGAGGTAGACAGTAATGCTATAATAAGTGAATATATAAAAGAAGTTGCTAATAATTATTTATTGGCTTATTATTATAATGATGTAAATATAGATTCGTATAATAGATATTTTGGAGAAAACTCTTTGAGATGGACTGAAAGTATCAAAAATAATAAAACAAAAATAATAATACATCATACAGCTAAAATTTCTTCTGGTATATTAACAAAAGATGACGCAATCAAAGAAATACAAGACATATATAAATATCACACAGTAAAAAGATGATGGTGAGATATATGATACAATTTTTTGATAGATCCTATGGGTAATATATATGAATGAAGAGCTTGATGAGAATGAGTAATATGAGCTCATGCAAAATGGAATAATTCTCCTAGTATAGGTATATCTTTGATGGGAAATTTTGAAATAGAAAAACCAAGTGCAAAGGCTATTGAATCGTTAATAAGATTATCTACAGTATTGGCTAAAAAATATAAAATAAATCCTAAATATACGACCACTTATCATAAAGATATAAAAGATTTTCCGTATATTGAAAGTCAAAAATGATTTAGTATAGCTTGACATAAAGACGCATGAAGCACCGCATGCCCAGGAAAAAATTTATATAATATATTTCCATATATAAGAGATGAAGTTTATAAATGACTAAATACCTATGATTTATTGAATACTAATATAAGTGAAGTTAAAAAAATTTCTGATAAACTAGTAGATTATATTAGCAATAGATGACAAGTAAAATCAAAATTAACATATGAATGAGTAGTTTCATTACGTGAACAGATGAAAAACTCTATAGAAGAAATGAAAGAAAAATACTGATTTAAGAAAAGTAAAAATAGCATAAATAAAATTGAATACAAAATATCAAAAGAAGAAGCCAAAAGTCTAAGTAAAGAAAATATAAAAGTATTATTATATGAACTAAGTTTTGATTTTAATAAATATGATATCTCATGTCTATGAATTTGTAAATTTCAGTTAGATTGAAAAATATATTCTGATAGATGATGAAACATATCTATAGATTGAGACTCAAATTTAATATTAGAGATATGATGAAATAAATATAATTGAAATGAATTAATTATAAATACTACAAAAGACTTGATTGTATTCAAAAATTATGATAGAAAATCTTATTTTAAAAAACCATGGAATATATTTAGATGAAATATTATTATAAAAAAAGATAAAGTAAAAGATAAAAAATGAAATGAATTGAATAAATTTGTTGTAATAAATGATCTTCCATTTTCTGACTATATGAAAGGTATAGTAGAAACTAATGATTGAGAAAGTATAGAAAAAAATATAGTTATGTCTCTAGTATCAAAAACTTATGCTTTATTTTATATGAAAAATACTCATCCCAACATACCAATCTGAGCAGATTATAATGCCGTAGATGATGCCGACGTTTTTCAAAAATATGTTTGAGCTGGATTGGAAATAACTTTGAAAAGATGGTTTATGGCTTTGAAAAAAACAGAAAATAAAATAATTACTTTTGATTGATATATACCTATACTACCCTATTTCAATTGTTCTATGTGATTTACGTATTCTGCTGAAGAAAAACGGTGATGGAGGGATACTCCGTATCTAATAAGCAATATGGACATAACTAAATGTAGTAGCTTCTTGTGACATGGAGTGGGAATGAGCTGAAAAGGAGCAGAATATTGGGCAAAGAATGGTTGGACATACGAAGAAATATTAAAATATTATTATCCATGAATTAAAATTGAGAGTTTTTAATTTTTTTGATAAATAATGGAAAGCGTTTTAGCAAAATTATTTAAATGAAATAATAGACAAGCTAGTGAAGAAATTCTGAATAAATACCAAAAAGAATGATTTAGTATTGTTAATTTTATTTATTTTGCGGTTGTAGTTGCACAAAAACTTTTTGATACACACAAAAAAACTACTATACAAAAGGATTACAAAAAATTTATATTGAAATCTGATTTTCTTTTACCTGATTGAATAGCACTGCAATTTTTTTATTTCTTTGCAAGACTTTTGGGTGTAACAAAAGAATGAACATACACTTTAAGTAATTTAAATTGAACCGATTTTGTGCCATATTTTTTGGATTATATAAAAACAAAATTTGGTAACCAAAAAATATGTCTATTGATGTATTGAACACATGATAATTTATTGGAAAAAGCTAAAGACTATATAACATACAAATGATATAATGTAGTATATGCTCAAAATTGATTTAGTGAATTCAATCGACAAAAAGCTAAAAACTCTTTGAATGATTATATGGATACAATAAATATTTTGTTATTAGCTAGATCTACACCTCAAATACCAATACAAGAACTATGGACAGCAGATAATATTCAATTTATAAAAGAAAATAGACTACTTGTAATAAATACTTGATGATTATTTGATTTTTGGGCATGAGAACAAAAGAGAGCTCCTTTGGTATTTAGAAAGGCTAAACTGGAGTGGTTATGGAGGCTTTTGACCGACCCCAAAAGAAATTTTGTAAAGGTATACAATTCTTTGTCCTGTTTTTGATATGTTTTTAGGTACTTGGTATTGAAAAAGAGTTAAAAATTTGTACTTATAGACAAATACAAAAATTTATTATTTATAATTTATTGTATGTATTGTTTGTTGATTTAAAATAGACTAACAAACAATATACTGCTTAATAACTCATAAAATTTTACTGTTTCAACGCCTGTAATGCAAATAAAGGAAAAAAAAATTAACTATTTTGAAAATGAAAATCTGCTTTCTTTCAAAGAAAGTCTGTCTAATGGGATACAAATTAGATCAAACATTTTGTTTGAAGAAACAAAGTTTCTTGATTTTCAAAAAGATCTGGTACAAGACTTTTTTGCAGAACTTATAGAATTATGTAACCAAGATATATATGATATAAACGATATAAAATCTAGTTTGGAAACTGGATTAGAAGCATTAAACACTAAACTAAGATTATTTGCAGATAAGGTACGTGATGTAGAAAGATTTTTCATAAAATGATATATTCAAATTATAGTAGACAATATTTTTATGGCATCTATGATTTGAGATCTAACGATTATGATATTTAGAGACAACAAAGTATATTATTCTCTACACAATGGTATAGACAATAGAGCTAAATCAGATTTATTTTCTGATTTTGTAGAATGAGATATAGAAAAAAATGATGAAATAATATATGTATGAACAAAAATATCTGATGTATTGGATGATCAAGATCTAAAGGAGGTAGAAGATATACTTGATAATGAACAATCCGATTTATTGGATTTTATTGAACAATTACTTTTAACTAGAATTCAAAAAGAAAATATATGATTTATGGCCTATTATCGTATACATTGAGCTATGCCAAAAAAATCAGCGATTGGTGAAAATTTCAAAAACTCATTGAAGAACTCTAAATTAATGAAAATAAAAGATGTATTTTTTTCAAATAAATATCATATTACTGTTTTGATATTAGCACTTATCGTACTATTTTTATTGTATAGTGTATTGTCTCAACTATTAGAACAAAAATGAAGTACATTTACTACTCAATCTGGGACAGTAATAGATGTAACCATAGATGATATCAAAAAAGATATTTATTTATTTAAATCTATGGATCCTACTTCAGATCAAAAATGAATAAAATATAATGAAATTTTACAAAAACTTTCTCATCTAGAAACTAAATGAAGACGAGTAGAAGATATAATACAACTCAGAAAAATATTACAAGCTGACTACTATGCATGATTTAATATAATATATCTAACAGATCTAGCTAAATTAGATGATCCTGCTATGAATAAAAAAACTAAAATATTTAATTTTAGTCCAATCGAAAATAGTAAATTTGGTCTTCCTCAGTTTATATCTGTAGAAAAAGATATGATGATAGCATGAAGTAAATCTGCTATTATGTGAGCTGTAAATGATAGTATAAGATGAACATTGGTAGAATATATGAAAGATGAAAACATGAAATGATGCTCATCTAGTTTGCTCAGAAATTGATTATACTGTTTCACTGATAAATGAAATATTTATTTAATTACAAAAACCGGTTTAGAACCGTTAAGCTCTACTGATTGATTTCCTGCTCGTATATGATGAGTAGCTGTATATGGTAAGGCAAACTTATATGTATTTCCTCAAAATTTGGGCATAGGTGGTTTGTTTGTAACTAGATATCGTAATACTTTATGATCTCAATCAATATTTCAAGATTGACAAAATTATTCTCTAGCTTTAGCAAGTTGATCTACTGTAAATAGCTGATATGGTAATTTTAGTAGTTTTGCGATTGATTCGACCTTTTTAGCGCGATCTAATTGAAAATTAAATCAACTATGGAGAGATCCTGCTTCTACTTGGCTTAGTATACGTGAAGTTCCATTGATGTGATGAGATAAAGCTACAAGCTCCTATTCAAATGATGTAAAAGTAATAGCAAAAGTATGATCAAAATATGTTTACCTGTTTGATAGAACAAATCAAACTTTCACTATATATGAATCTCGTCCATTGAAAACAAATGATGCATATAGCTCACAATATAGTCTGTATTATATGTTTAGAATCACATTTGATTTAAATTGAAATAAAATAATAGATATTGATATCCCTGAAAGAACATGAGATAGACCTGAATTGTATATGCTTTCAAATGATGGCGTAAATAAAGTTAATCTATATGAATTTATAGATAATATCAAAAATAATAATACTTTACCTAAGATGGAATAATTTCAATAAATAGTTTGATAAAAAACTCCGAATATTCGGAGTTTTTTTATATTACTTGAAAATAACTATCAAATAAATATTTTTAATTAGTTCCGATGAAATGGAATATAGTTTTAATTGTATTTGTGTAGATGAAAAAAATATCTTGACTAGAACTTAGATCCCAGTGGAACGAATTCCGAACTTCTAAAAATCATAAATATTTGACAGAAGCCTCTATTATTTGATGAAAAGAAAGCACAGCTATGTTTAATATAGCATGAATGCAACAGTTAATCCCCTATCTAAGTGGAAAAAAACATGAGTTATGAAAGAGACTTTTTAATATACAGAAATGTCTACGTACTGTTGATATAGATGAAGTATGAGATGCTAGTCATCTTACAATTTTTGAAATGATGTGAAATCGATCACTATGAGACTATTTCAAAAAAGATGCAATAGACTGGAGTCGAGAATTTTTGGTAGATGTTTTGTGATTTGACCATCAAAAATTAGCTGTAACTGTTTTTGAATGAGATCAAGATACCCCTAGAGATGATGAAAGTGTATGATATCGAAAAAAATATTTAACAGAAAATAGGATTGCTTATTTACCTGCTGAAAATAATCGATGGAGTCCTGGTCCAGTATGACCATGTTGACCTGATAGTGAAATATTTTATCGAGTTTGAAGCGATGAATATCCACCAGAAAACTCTAATCCATGAAACGATGAAGATAATCGATTGGAAGTATGGAATAACGTGTTTATGGAATACTATCGTGATGATAGTGGTAAATTAACTAAATTGGAAAATCAGAATGTAGATACATGAATGTGATATGAAAGAATGTGTAAAGTTTTGCAGAATAAAGATTCAGTTTATGAAACTGATGTTTTTGATTATATAATCAAAGATATAGAAAAATTTGTAGATAAAAAATATGATTGAAATCAAAAAAGATTTAGAATAGTAGCAGATCATATTAGAACTTCATTTTTTATGGTCAAAGATTGAATCTCTCCATCTAATGAATGAAGATGATATGTACTCAGAAGAATAATCAGAAGGATGTATTATAATTTATTGGCATTGAAAAATATAGATAAATCTGATTTTAATCTGTTTTTAAAATGAATATTTGTAAATATATCTAATAATTTTTGATTAAAAGAAAACATAGAACTGATAGCAGATATAATAAACAAGGAATGTTTGCAATTTCAAAAAACTATAGAAAAATGAGAGAAGCTTTTGAAAGAGATAATACAAAAATCTGAAAAAACAAAAATAATAAATTGAAAAGATGCTTTTATGCTTTATGATACATTCTGATTTCCATTGGAATTAAGCAAAGAAATAGCAAAAGATAATTGATTTGAAATAGATGAAGATTGATTTACAAAAGAGATGGAAGCTCAGCAAGATAGATCTCGTAAATGATCCAAAGATAAATTTACAATTGATGTTGATCGATGAAAATATGTGAAATGATTATCAGCTACAAAATTTATATGATATGACATTAGTAATTGCGAGAAATGAAATGACGCGGTAATCTTACTCAAAGATTTCGAAATATGATGACAAAGAATATTAGTTTTTGATCAGAGTCCTTTCTATGCAGAAAGTGGATGACAAATGTGAGATAATGGTCGAATTGTTTTGGATGATTGAGAAGAAGTAGAAGTAATAGACGTAAAAAAATATGAATGAGTATTTCTACATTTTGTAAAATAGAAAAAAGAGAGGAAATTACTGTATAATATAGGGCCAAGGATAGTTGTTTGAATTGGCTTATTTTAGGCGTATTTTAGGGTACACAGTAAATCCTCTCTGGGGAATATTTCGAAAACGAAATACTATCTATTAGACTTAAATATTTATTTTACAATGATATTGTCACAATATTAGATTGACATATTATATAGAATATATATATTAGGTAAAAATAAAAAGAAAAATATGATACAGAATTTTGTAAATTTTTTGAAAAAATTCCCACCTGGAATATTTATGTTTCTGATTCTTTTATCTGGAATACTGTGGTCTACAATATGGGGAAATATATTTTGGGGAAATGTTTATATAGAGCAAAATGATGCACTATTATTAGAGATTTGGAAACAACCATTCATAGCACTTGGAGAAGAGTTATTATTTCGGTTTATGCCATTCACAATAGTCACTCTAATATGGATTTTGTTATCTCGTATAAAAATTATGCCCAATTTCGTACTAATTATTATGGTTATAATTCCAATTGTATATGTACAAATATTATTTGGACTAGAACATGTATTATGGGATAGTGATATCAGAATAATTATAGGACTTTCACCAAAACCAGAACTAATAGAACAATTACAACATGTAGTATTACAGGGAGGAATGGGAATATTATTATCATTTGCATATCTAAAATTTCTTCTAAATTCTAGAAAAATATTTAAATATGTTCAGATTATTCCGCTTATTATGTGTATAATATTACATACACTTAATAATCAAATCTTGATGATTATTAACTCTTGGAATTAAAATAAAAGCTAGCTTTGTTGAGCTAGCCTTTTTTTATTTTTTGTTTTTACAATACTATAAAAGTGCTTTATATCTATTCAAATATTTAGTATAATCTACTGTTTTATTAGCTTTAGTAAATGCATCTTTTATATTTATCTTAGATGTTTTTAAATATAAAGTTCATTTCTCTAAAGAAGATACTCTAGACTCTATGTCTTTTCATAATTTTAAAATATCAGCTCTAGACATCTTTTTACTATTTCTTTCTTCAAAATCTTCTATATCACCATCTATCCAATTTTTTGCTATTAAATAGTTTTTTTGATTTGTTAGTGCTTCTAATTTTACAGGAATATATTTTTTTATTTTATCATCTACAGATACTCATTGGTTTGTATATTTATCTATATTTGATTTTAGAGTATTATATCTACCTATAAAATAATAGATACTAGTTCAATTGGAGATAGACGATATATTATTGTTAGCTAGATTATTGTATTCAGATTCCAAAACTCATTTTTTTCGTTCTTTTGATCGAGGATTTAATCTTTGTGAAATTAATTTAACAAATTTATCTTGATCAAATTGGTTATTAGTCTGTATATCTGATAATTTATAAGCAACTATTAAATTTTTTCACCCACTACCTTTTCATGGATATGTAATGTGCAGTTTGTCTCATTTCACTTCCATACCAGAGCTTCGAATTCAACTATGGAAATCTATTTCTCAAGCTGTTATCCATCATTGTGAAGCCAAATATTCTTGGATAAGTGGTGAAAATGCTTTTGCTTCTACATCTTCTATACCAATAAGTATAGATTCTTTCATATTTTCTTTTTTGAGTTTAGCTTCATTATTGTCAATTTTGGTTTTTACTGTTTCTAGAAGTTTTTGGTTATCTATATTTAGATTTGCTTTTTGGATTGCACTTGCCTTGAAAGAAATTGATTGTTGAATTTTACTATGTTCAGAAGTATATTTTATTGTTATATTACCATTAAGATTATTAACAAATGTGAAAGTTCAATTTGTAGATTTAAATAATTTATATGTGTTTTTGTAAGTATTAGCTACTTTATCTCAGAATAAAGATGCAAATTCTGCATAAAAATTATGTGTAGTTAATTCATTTAAATTAACTTTTTCGAAATTAGTTGAACTTGTTTCTTTTGATTTTGTTGGAGTTTTTGGCTCATCTAATAAAGCACTAAATGCTAATGCCGTATTAGCTACAAATTTTCAATCTGGACTAAGATTTCATCATGCAGCAATTTGTAGAAATGCCATTAACTCTGATCATCGTCATAATTGAGAATTTTCTATTTTTTCAATCTTGCCTCATACACTTACCTTGATATCGGCATTTGCTAATTTTTCTTTGTAGTTTGTTCCTTTTGCCAAAGAAACTGATTTAGCTATAACTTTTATTAAAGTTTCTGCAGTAATTTTTACGTCTTTTCAATTTTTTAATTTTATATCAAATTCTGTCTTTCTAGCGTTCTCTATTACATCATTATTGTTTTTTATTCATTCTAATTTTCATTTTTCTTCTATTGATAACGTACCTGATTTCTTTTCTAAGGAATCTTTGTTATCAATTAAATTTTCTTGAACATTAACCATTTTTATAAATTAAATAATAAAATTAAATCTGATCTAGAAGACAGTCAGCTTCTTGATGTTCTTTTTCATCAATTTGTTGATGCTCCAAAATCATATTTTGTATATAGTCCAACATATTTTGGGCTTTTTGGTCACTTTGTGTTTGCGCTGTATCTACAGCTGTTTTCATAATAAGCTGATACATATTGTCTAGAAATGTATCACTAATATCTCAAGATGATAAGATAAAATCTTTCATCCCTCAAGCAAAATCAACTTTGTCTTGTATATATTCCATGATATTAATGATCTTTTGTTTTTTCTCTTCATGACCCAGGTTTTTGAATTCCTGTTCCATATTTTGATACTTTGTATCAGTCAGTCATGACATGGAAGACATTTTATAAATTAAAGATTGTACTATAATTTTACTTTAAAATTTTTATTTGTCAAATATATGGAAACTTTTTTTAATAAAAAAAGGAGAGATTGAAATCTCTCAAATTAGGGCGATGTGTACAAGGTCTAACTCCGTATAAACGTTGGCAGACTGGCACGGAAGATATAAACTTACCAATTAGACCCCCTAATTCACCAATTTCAATGGCTCTCCTAAAAAACATCCCGAAACGGGCGTGACAAAAAATTACATATTTTTGTCAGAATATCAAATGATATTTTTTTTATCGATTGAAACAGAAAACGAATTAAATACAAAATTATGTAATTCAGATTTTTGAATATTGTTTTTAGAATTGAAAGATTATTTATGAATATCGAAGAATATATAGCTTCACAATTAAATGAAGAACAGACTAAAGCAGCATTGTATATAGATACACCTAGTCTGATTATTGCATGAGCTGGTAGTTGAAAAACTAGAGTTTTAACCTATAAAATTGCCAATCTAATATGGTGACACAACATTCGTGTTAATAGAATATTAGCCGTAACATTCACAAATAAAGCAGCAAATGAAATGAGAGAGAGACTCATTAAAATTTCTGATGAGATCAGTGAAAAAAATATAGATTGAAACAAAATAGAAAAAAACCTGGATTCTTCTCCTGTAACTCAGAATGACAAGTGAAACGATCTTGATAATTTTTTGAATGCTATGAATCAATCACAAACTGTAGCAACTAAAAAAAGTTTGAAATCTATAAATGATTTGAAACGAATATGAACTTTTCATAGCATATTTTTGAAAATATTAAAAGAAGATATAGATAAACTTTGAATGAAATATAATAAAAATTTTTCTATAGCAGATACAAATGAGTCTCAACAATTGATAAGAGATATATTAAAAAGATTAAACCTACAAGAAATATTCAAAGTAAATGAAGTGAAATGATTTATATCAAATCAAAAGAATAATTGAAATGATGCAAAACTATTTTTGAAAAATATAAATTCTGATTACGATCAAAGTATGTGAAAAGTTTTTGAAGAATATCAAAAAGAATTAGAAAAGAGTAATGTATTAGATTTTGATGATTTATTATTACTCCCCTATTTATTATTTAGAAAAAATGAAGAAGTTTTGAATAAGTGGGAAAATAAATTTGATTATATTTTGGTAGATGAAGCACAAGATACAAACTGGATACAATTTGAACTAATGAAAATGATGAGTGGAAAATGATGAAATATAACTATGATATGAGATGATTTTCAGAGTATATATGGTCGAAGATGAGCTTTGATGGAAAATTTTTTGAATGTAAAAAAATATTGGCCTGATATAGTGATGTTTAAATTACAAATCAATTATCGCTCACGTCCAAATATAGTGCATGCTTGAAATCATATAATCAAAAACAACATCAATCAATATAAAAAAGAAATTGTCCCAAATAGAGAATGATGAGATAAGATAACAATTTTGATTCACTGAAGTGAAACTGACGAAGCAGCTAATATAGTAGATATGATCAAAAAAATAAAAGACTGATGAAAATTAAAAGGCTGGTCTAATGTAGCGATACTATATAGAACCAATGCACAATCTGGAATTTTTGAACAACTATTTATACAAGAATGAGTACCATACAAAGTTTATGGAGCTTTTAAGTTTTTTGAAAGAAAAGAAATAAAAGATGTTTTGGCGTATTTGAAATATGTTTTGAATCCAAGCGACAATCTTTCTCTAAAAAGAATATTAAATATTCCCAATAGAAAAATCTGAAAAACTACTTTGGATAAGATTGAAGATTACGCGATAATCAATTGATTATGATTGAGTGATATTTTGGAAAAGATAAGTAAAGATCAAATAGATTTGAAAGTTACACCTCAAGCAAAAAATTGAATTCAGGATTTTATAAATTTAATTTTGGAATTGACAAAAATATTGGAATGAAGTAGACCGTCAGAATTTATAGAGACATGTGTAAAAAAAATAAAATATAGAGACTATTTGATCAAAGAAGAATGATGAGAGACACAGGCAGATGAAAAATATGAAAATATATGACAGATAATAAATATGGCAGAAAAATATGTGGAAAAGTGAGAAGATACATTGAGACAATTTATGGAAGAAGTATCTCTATTGAGTGACGTTAGTGAAACTGAATCATGAGATTTGGATGCTGTAAAATTGATGACTATTCATTCTAGTAAGTGATTGGAATTTCCAATGGTTTTTGTAACATGACTGGAAGACAATATTTTTCCATTAGCAAACAGTATGATGGAATCACATTTATTGGAAGAAGAAAGAAGACTTATGTATGTAGCTGTGACTAGAGCAAAAGACGTTTTGTTTCTGTCTCATGCAAATAGTAGAATGACTCGATGACAAACAAAAATGAACCCACCAAGTAGATTTCTAGATGAAATCCCTATGGAATTATTAAAAAAATATGATCTAAGTAGTGGATGATCTAGTGAAAAAACTTATGATGTAGATGAATGAAACATAGTCAAACATAAATTATTTGGTACATGATATGTTTTGGAAATTTGGAAAGGATTAGCTATAGTGAAATTTCATAATCCTAAATTTGGAGTAAGAAAAATTGAATGTAGATTTTTGGAAGTAATAGAATAGGTATTTATATTTTTCTTTAAAAAATGATCGATAAAAATTTTACTTATGCTGTAGTATGAGCAAGTAATGATAAAAATAAATATTGATACAAAGTTTTTGAAGATTTATTATCTGCATGATACAAGGTAATACCTATAAATCCCAATGAAGAAAAAATTTTATGAAAAAAATGTTATAAAAATTTATCAAATTATGAAAAAAAAATTGATTTTGTAATTTTTGTTGTACCACCAAAAGTTACAGAAAAAATTTTGGAGGAAATAAAAATAATTAATAATACTAGATTAGAAGCCTTAATACAGCAAGTATGGATGCAACCATGAAGTGAAAGTAAAAAAGCAATTTGATTTTGTAAAAAAAATAATATAAAATTTGTAATAAATTCTTGTATTATGATTCAAAAAAATAAAAAAAACAGCATTTAATTATACTAGTTTACAATTACTATATCTCAATATTATTTTTGAGATATTTTTTTATAAAAATTTTTATTTTATATTTTATTATAATCATTAAATATACTAGGTCAGAATTAGCAAAAAAACACTTGATTTTTTTTGAAAATTACTTAAACAAATTGTATGATATTTATATTATTTTTTTATGATTATAGAAATTGTAGTTAATAACTAAGATTTCATGGATTAAATTTTCTATATAAAATATTTATAAATTTATTTTTATTGTGTTCCTTTTATTTCTTCTTAAATAAAATAAATGGTAGTTAAAAAAAAGCCGGTTAAAAAAGTTGCTGCTAAAAAAGTAGTTAAAAAGGCTGTAAAAAAAGTAGTTAAAAAAGTTGCTGCTAAAAAACCAGTTAAAAAAGTTGCTGCTAAAAAAGTGGTAAAAAAGGCTGTAAAAAAAGTAGTTAAAAAAGTTGCTGCTAAAAAACCAGTTAAAAAAGTTGCTGCTAAAAAAAAGTAGTAAAAACAAAAAAAAATTAAAAGTATCTTACCATTGCGTAGGGTACTTTTTTATTTTACAATAAAAATAATTATCAAATTTACAATAAATAAACTATAATATATTAGTTTTTGATAGTAATCTTATAATATTTGACAATTGGATTATTTTAAATATAATATTATTTGTTTATATAATATATTGTTTCATGAAAGAAGATATTTCAATTGAATTATTTGAAGGATGATTGAGTCCTGTAGAAGATATCAGAGATAAAATATCGTTTCAATTACATGAACTATTCTCATTTTATGAGGATATAGAATGACTAAATGAAGATGAAAATCAAATTATTTAAAACATCTAATATAAAATCAGACTTGTTTAAATAAAAATAATTTTTATAAGTGATTAGTTTTTTACCATATAGGAATTTCAAAACAATTCCTATAGATAAAAACATCGGAAAAATCTTTTTGAGATTTTTCTCGAATTATTTTATAAATTTCTTTTGGATGAAGAGAGTTTTAGTATGACTAAGTTGATGAGTAGATTCTGCTGTAGCAGCTTATTTGTTAAAACAAAAATGATATGATGTAGTAGCATGATTTATGAAAAATTATATCTCAGATTCATGAAACTGTAGTACATATCAAGATGCTCAGGAAGCAATCAGAGTTGCTAAATTTTTGTGAATAGAAATCATTTCTTTTGATTTGATAAAAGAATATAATGAAAAAATAATTAACTATATATATGATGGATATAAAAAATGAATTACTCCAAATCCTGATGTGTTTTGCAATAATTTAATAAAATTTGATGTGTTTTTGAATAAAGCATTAGAAATGTGATTTGATGGTATTGCTACTGGACATTATGCGCGCATTTTTAAAGCTAATATCCCCATTTGTAAGGGGGACGAAGGGGGTTGAAAATATATTTATTATAATCTTTCTTTAAAAGAAAAAGCTAGAAAACTTAGAAATAATCAAACAAAAGCAGAAAAAAAATTATGGTATGAATTTTTGAAAGATGCTGAATATAAGTTTTTAAAACAAAAACCAATTGATGAGTATATTGTAGATTTTTTTTGTAATAAACTAAAACTAATAATAGAGATTGATTGAGATACTCACCGGTCTGATGAAGAAATACAATATGATAAAGATAGAACAAAAAAATTAGAATCATATTGATTTGAAGTGATTAGATTTACTAATACAGAAATTTTCGAAAATTTTGATGAAGTTTGTAAAATTATTAAAAATAAAGAACCCTCTATATCTCCCTTAATAAGGGAGACTAATATTTATAGACTGTATAGATGAGTAGATTACAATAAAGATCAAAGCTATTTTTTGAGCTGATTAAATCAATTTCAATTGAGTAAATCTATTTTTCCAATATGAGATTTATGAAAAAAAGAAGTAAGAAAAATAGCAAAAGAAATATGATTACCAAATGCTGAACGTAAAGATAGTCAGGGTTTATGTTTTGTTTGAAATATTCCAATTAAAAAATTTCTTGAACAAAAATTACCACACAAAAAATGAGATATAATAAATATGGATTGAAAAAAAATATGAGAACATGATGGTGCTTGGTTTTATACAATAGGACAAAGACGTGGACTAAATTTATTACCAGATTTATATGTAAGCAAAATAGATGTTAAAAAAAATATTATATATGTTTGACCTAGATGATCTGAATTATTAAATCAAAAAATAATTAATGTAAGTAATTGGCATCGAATTGGAGAAGAATATAAATTACCATTGGACATACAGGCAAAGATAAGATATAGACAAGAGCCGAAAGAAGCTACGCTTAAGTCGAAAGTCCAAAGTCCAAAGTCTATAAAGTCAGACTTGATGACCGTGAATTTTAAAGAAAAACAGTGGGCTATTGCACCGTGACAAATAATAGTTGCTTATAATAAAGATGAATGTTTGTGAAACTGAATAATTAATTAATATATTTTATTATTTAATCACGACCATATGAAAACAATATTGGTAGATGCTCGAAATACTTTTGTTACCAAAGAATGAATCTTTGATGATATGAAAAAACTTTTGGATACTTATACAAATACCAAAATTATTTTAACAAATGCCAATGATGAACAGATGATCACATTATGATTAACGTGACTGCCGTATGAAATTTTTACACTTAAACACAATCCTGATAAAATAGATCCGAAATATTATGAAACTATGCTTGAATATTTTAAACTGGATAAAAATAATGTTATATATTTTGAACATAATACAGACGCTGTTCAAAGTGCAATATCTGTATGAATAAATACATATCATTACAACAAAGATCAAAAAGATTTATCTGAATTGAAAAAATTTATTGATAATAATTTATAATAATTTTTATTAAAATTTTAACATTTACTGAGTTCTAAATTATAAATCCTAATAGATAATAAAATATTGCATATAAGTAAAATCTAATTATAATGAAAACATATATTTACTTTTTGTCTATATATAATGCCAAGAAAGAGTAGAAAAAAATCTAAACATCATTTCTATATAAATAGAAAAAAAGTTTTTTCTATGAAAACCATGTATAATATATTGGTTTGATTATTTGCTGTTTTGTGTATTCTTTTTGTAATTAATATTTATTTTTCAGCAGTAGATTATGTAAAAAAAAGTGATATATGAGTACAAAATAATGAAATAAAATTTATGTTTATAGATAATGTATGAGAAATACATGATATAAATAAAGATCTATTGGAACATGGTGCTGATAATAAACGAGATTATTTATTTGATGATGAATTTGTTGCTCAAATAAATTCTGGAACTATGACTTGAGATACAATTAATACATGAGATACTAGTAAAATAGAAAATAAAAATCCAACAGTAAATAAAGATTTCGATAAAGATATAGATAATAAGAAAGACTTAGAAGAAAAAAAATGATGTAAATCACCTCGATGAAAACTAATGGAACATGGAGAATCTGTATTGGCATATCAACAAAGAAAAGATGTGCCAGATATTTGTAATATACAAAGAAGAGTTTGTAATGACTGAATTCTTTGATGAACTTTTAGCCAAAAAGCATGTAAAACTGATTTACCATACGAGTATACAAAAGAAACTGTTGTTTTGTATAATGAAAAGATAATTGACCCTCTAATTCAACCTGACGATAGCGTTCCTATCAACAAACGAGAAACTTTTGATACCGATGGAAAAATAGATGGAGTTAGTTTACCAGACACACTACGAAACAATGATGTAAATAATTCAATTATGAATGATGAAAAAGAAGTAGATCAAAAATCTATGATTAAACCAAACTGTATTGCTCCATGGTGAGAAATTGTATTAAACTGACAATTTGTAAAAGCTTATAAATACAAAAACTGATTTATAGATCATCAATGTGAAGTACAACTTAGACCTTGTATGGATTGATATTTGGAGTGATTATATACTCAACAATCTTGTAAACATCGAGATATTTCATTTGAAGATTTTATGGACTGATATTTTGAAAAAGATCAACCATCTATACTTCGTATTATAGAAACATTGAATAAAGATATACCAGAAAATGAAATCTTAATAGAAAAATGATCTATCCGAGATATGATAGCCAATCTATGGAACTAAACAGGAAATTGGAATCTGAAAACTAATAAACAAATTCCTAGTTCCCCGTAAACAGATTCCAATTTCCTAGATCTATTTCACAGTAACACTTTTTGCTAAATTTCTAGGTTTATCTATATCTTTTCACAAAATATCTGCTATATGATATGCTAATAATTGTCATACAACAGCTGTTAGAAATGGATAAATTTCATCTACAGTTTGGTTGATTTTGATATTATAGTCAGAGTTTTGTATTTCTTTGTCTGATATGGTTAGAACTATTCAATCTCTTGCTTTGATTTCTTGGATAGAGGAAACATTTTTTTCAAATAATAAATCATCGGGAGCAAATAATATTGATGGAATATTTTTGTCTATCAATGCTAATGGTCAATGTTTAAGTTCTCCACTAGGATAAAACTCTGAATGAAGATATGAAATTTCCTTGAGTTTAAGTGATGATTCACGAGCTATTGGAACCTGATAATGTCTACCTAGAAAAAAGAAATCTTTGTGTTTTGAAAATATTTCTGCTATTTGGCGTATATTACTACTCTGCTCCAATATATCTTCTATCATGATTGGTACCTTACTAAGCTCTGTCATAATTTTATCATATTTAGCTTTGCTTAGTCATCTTTTTTTTCAAAGGAATAATGCAAGAAGTAATATCGAAGTAATCTGTGCGGTAAAAGCCTTGGTAGATGCTACTCAAATTTCAGCTCATGCTCTAGTAAATAATCAATAATCAGTAAGACGTGAAATAGTTGATCAAACAACATTAACAATTCAGAATGTATGAGCTCCTCTGTTTTTTAATAATTTCAAAACTTCTATACTATCAGCTGTCTCTCATGACTGAGAAATAAAAACAAATAAAGTCTGATCATCAACATGGATATTTTTGTATTCATACTCACTAGCTATTTCACAATCTGCAGATATTCATACTAAATTTTGGATTCGATAAGCTCATAGTAATCATGAATTATATGAAGTTCAACATCCCACAAAAACTATTTTTTTGAAATCTTCATTTTGCATACCATGAAATGCTTCAGCATTCATTGAATAATTTAAAAAATCTACTCTTCATTTGAATATTCTTCTAATAATATTTGGCTGTTCTCGTACTTCTTTGATCATAAAGTGTTTAAAATCTCACTTGGATACTTCAAGTGATTCTATATCCATATTTTCTATCTCTCTAGATATCTGTATTCATCATGATTTGATTTCATAATCATTACTTTTTATATAAACCAAATCTCAATCGTCCAAATAAATAAGTTTATTAGCGTATCAAGCTAATGCCTGTTGATCAGAAGAAAAATAAAAATCTCAAGATTGACTATATGCAAAAACTAAAGGACTTCACAGTCTCACAGCTATCATCTCTCATGGATATTTGGAAGAAACAATAACTAATGCATAAGCTCATCTAATCAAAGAAAGTATTTTTTCTACTGTTGTCAAAAAATTTCCAGTATCGTATTCTTGTAATAAATTAGCCACCACTTCACTATCTGTCTCTCAATAAAATTTATATCATTTAACAATCAAATCTTGTTTGAGTTTATGATAATTTTCTATGATTCCATTATGAACCAAGTAGAAATCCTTATTCATATTATGATGTGGATGTGAATTATTTTCTGTAATTCATCCATGTGTTGCTCGACGAGTATGAGCAATTCAAAAAGTAAAATCAGATTTTTTGATTTCTTTATTTGTTTTTTCTACAAGAGAAGATACTTTACCTACTGATCTGATAAGCTGATTTGTTCAATCATTATTTCAAACAAACAATCATGCTGAATCATAACCACGATATTCTAATCTTTGTAGTCAATGTAAGAGTATTTTTTGTGCATCTGTTTTGGATCATTTATATGCGAATATTCAACACATTTACTAAATTAAAAATTAAAAATTAATAATTCATAATTAACAATACTCGTCATTGCGAGGAATGAAATAACGAAGCAATCTTAATTAAGATCGCCACGCCTTGCTCGCGATGACAGTCGTTTGAGTTTATAATATTTCAAAACTATTCTGCAAATGCTTTTTTGAAAATAAAAAAAGGAGTCCCGATAAACTGAGACTCCTAGATTAATTAATAACGGTTATTCAACGAGCAAGCGGATCACTAATCAATAACTTAGCTTGCAACATCTTATTATTACTTTTTAGATAAAAAACAAGTCTTTTCGAAAAAAGAGTCCCCGATAAACTGGGGACTCAGTTTTTAAATTAGTTAATAATTACATCGTTTGCAAGCATCCATACATTACGTTCAATTAGCTTGCTATCATTTATATATTATTTTAAAAATAAAAATCAAGTCTTTTGAAAAATAAAAAAAACCCCGCAGACTTATTCGTCGCGGGGCACCCAATTTGGGCTTTCGAGGAGCAAAAACGCTCCGGTTTATTCGCCAGGTGAATCTTACTTAATAATGTGCACTCTTATTGCAAGATTCGCTACCTGACTGGAGGCCGGATTGAATTACCGGTAAGCCATTGAGCTCGATTGTCTCTCTGACTTGGAAGTCCCCTTAGTTCTTCCTTTTTATAGGACTAATACCCACACAAAAGAATCGAATGTTCTTTTGTTGCTTGTGAGCGAAGACTTGCCTAGGGCCTTCTTTTTTTGGGACTGCTTTGTCCCTGATCCGGGCCACCACTGCGTTGGGCGGGCCGGGATTTTCCTCCGGAATATATTGCACGGATGCTGCGATGTTCCCTATTATTTACTGAGCTGATCAGTCTATTTTTCAGCTCGTTTCGAGTTCGGGAACCTAATTACTGATGCTCGTGCTTGCCGGGTGCCATTTCCGCTATGGTTTTTTATGCTTATGGTTGCGGATGGCGATCATGACCGGAGGATATTTTTGATTTTTTTTCAGGATATTATTTAGAAAGTATTTTACTAAAGTTCTATCCTGCTAGGTGAAACCAACAAAGAAGGCTGGCTTACCGGATGTTTTCGGGTTTTTCATAATCCGGAATTTTTGGTAGTTTATATTTTTCTTTTTTTACAGGTTTTTCATCCTGCTAGCCGTAACCTTTTGAAGGGCGGCTTTTTTTTCGGTTCTTCATGGCCGTTTTTAGTTTTTTTGTGTACGGATGTCCCACCGATTTTTTTTGATTTATTGCCCGTATCGCTAGCCAATACCGCAGAATTAATTTCTAAATATTGCGCGGTTTGATGAACTAGAATTGGGCGGCCGGGAATTTTTTTCAGTTGTGCGATTTTTTTGTCTGTGTAGGCGGTGCTCGTTTCATGTGCATCATGTTTTTAATGCCGGTTTACCAAAGATATAAGATTTTTTCCCATTACTGTCAGGCTCACTGGGGATCGTGGTGGCTGAAGGTCATCTCTTGATGGCGATATATTTTATAATTATTTGATATCAAATGTCAAGTCTTTTTAAAAGATTTTTTATATAGGTAAAATAATAGGTAATGACTAGTAAACTAAAAGATTGCTTTGTCATCAACAAAATAAAATTCCTCGCAATGACAAAAAAAATAAAGAATAAATTTTGTAGTGAAATCCGACTTTTTTTTATTATATTAAACTAACGTTGTCATTCCGGTGTTATTTCCCAACACCAATTTGGTGTGGGATGCAACCGGAATCTTGAACGAATAATTATTAATAGTAATTTTTAGATTCCGGCTGCAAAAAAATCTCGCCGGAATGACATAAAAAAAGAAATCATATTTAAAAATTAATAAAATAGATGCCTATTACACCTAGAGATCAAGATTATTCACAATGGTACAATGATATTGTACAAAACGCTGATCTAGCAGAAAATTCATCTGTGAGATGATGTATGGTGATCAAACCATACTGATTTGCTATGCGAGAAAATATCCAAAAAGCATTGGATTCTATGTTTAAAAATACAGGACATGTAAATGCTTATTTTCCACTATTTATTCCAAAATCATTTTTGAGCAAAGAAGCTGAACATGTAGAACATTTTGCAAAAGAATGTGCGATAGTAACACACTATAGATTGAAATTAGATGACAATAAAAAACTTATAGTTGATCCTGAGGCTAAACTAGAAGAAGAACTGATAGTAAGACCAACATCTGAAACTATTATATGGGATAGTTACAAAAGACGAGTAAATAGTTACCGTGATCTACCTATACTTATAAATCAACGAGCAAATATAGTAAGATGGGAAATGAGAACTAGAATATTTCTTAGAACTACAGAATTTCTACGACAAGAATGACATACTGCACATGCAACATATGAAGAAGCTGAGGCAGAAACAAAGAAAATGCATAGAGTTTACAATGATTTTGCTACAAATTTTATGGCAATATCTCCAGTACTTGGACCAAAACCTGAACACGATAAATTTGCTGGTGCACTAACTACATATGCAGTAGAGCCTATGATGCAAGATTTCAAAGCACTGCAAGCAGGGACATCTCACAATTTAGGTCAGAATTTTGGTAAAGTTTTTGATGTAAAATTTACTAATGACAAAAATGAACTCGACTATGTACGATGAACATCACGATGAGTAAGTACTCGTTTGATCGGATGATTGATAATGTCGCATAGTGATGATAAATGACTTGTACTACCACCAGCTATAGCACCAATACATATCGTAATAGTGCCTATATTCAAAACTCCAGAAGAACTTGATAATATCAAAAAATATTTACAGCCAATTATTGATAAAATAAATTCTGAAAAAATAAAAATTAAATCTGAATATTTCGATGATGAAATAAGAATTGTATATAAAATAGATGATGACGATAAAAAATCTATGTGACGAAAATTTAATGAATGGGAATTGAAATGAGTACCTATTAGAATAGCAGTATGACCTAGAGATATGGAAAACTGAAATATAGAACTATACAGAAGAGATAGTGGAGAGAAAGAAAGTATCAAAATAAGTGATGCTATAAATAAGATCACTCCTCTACTAAATGAAATTCAAGATAAACTTTTGAATAAAAATAGAAAATTTAGAGAAGATAATACATATTATGTAGATAGTTATGAAGAATTGAAAGAAAAAGTTCAGAAATGATTTGTAATGGCACATTGGGATGGTGAACTAGAAAGTGCATTAAAAATACAAGATGAAACCAAAGCGACTATTAGATGTATTCCTTTCGATGAATTTATAGACGATAAATATAAATGAGAAGGAAAATGTATTATTAGTGGTAAAAATAGTAAACAAAGAGTTTTGTTTGCTAAAAGCTATTAAAAAATTTAGTTTATTTATTTAAGCTCAATGGAAGTTTTTTGAACAAAAGATAATATAGACCAACAGAAAGAACAAGAAAAAGAGAAGAAAACAAAAATCAAACTAGATGCACTCAAAAATGAACTTATGAAATGAAATGAAATAGAAATAGAATCTATTAAAAAATCTATATTGAGCTTAAAATCTTTTAAAGATTTTCCTATAGTTATTAAATATCCAGAATCTAGTAAAGAAAAAATTGATCAAAAAAAATTCCCACAAAAATTAGATATGCGACCAAAACCTTTTGGAGATAAATGGAAAAATATAGATTGAGAAATTACTAATTCTCCAGAAAAATTATTTATAAAATTAGATAATAGAAAATTTATTGTAGACCCTGATATATGATATGTAAGTAATATTATTATAGATCAATGAAATATAGATATGCATGTAAGTAAGTTTGGCATTCTATTTAGAAAAGAATTGTATACTCCAGAAAGGATGACAAATTTGGTAATGATATTGTGGAATCATCAAATGTGATATGATACAGATGTAACGCCTGGTGACTTGGTAGACGTTAGAGAAGTTAAATAATTATTAAAAAATCTATCGTAAAAATTAAGGTATAAGTCGAATTTATACCCTATTTTTTTTGAAAAATTTTTCTTTGTCTCTTGTATTTGCTATAATCAAATGATTATAATTTTATGCTAATGTTCTTGCAGTTCGTCGAAGTTATACACTTTCATAATTATTCTATGGCTTATTATACGAATATTCTTACTGTCCGTCGAAGATATATACTCTTACAAAAAAAATCCACACAAGATAACGAATATAATATACAAGAAGACAAACTATCCCATTGGATAGACCGTTGTTTTGTATGTTACACAGGTTTAACTCATGTGAATTCCAAAAACAGTTCTCGAAAAAATTTTTATCTTGAAGTAAGATATTTTACCTTACTTTTGTATATGTATTATAAAGATATGATGGTAAATAGCAATAGCAGTATTTAATTAAAGAAAAACGGACCGTAATAATCCACCTACATACTCGTAAGGAACGGTCGCGACCGTTCCCTACATATCCTAATTTATAATAGATTCCGGCTGCATTCGCCTAGGCGAAAATAACCCTTTGACTTCGCAAAGGACAAGTGACGGAATGACAAGACTATCCCCTAACTTTCATTGCTTCCAAGATTCTTCTAAGACTAACTATATATGCTCAATTTCTAAGTGTTGTATTATACTTTTCTGCTGTCTGTATAGCAGCCAAAGTTGCTGGCCTCATAATAGCTTCTAGTTTTTCATTTACTTCTGATTCTGGTCGATAGTAATTTGTATTGTTTTGTACTTGTTCAAAATAGCTTACTGTCACTCATCAAGCATTTGCTAAAACATCAGGTAATACTGGAATATTTTTTGATGTTAAAATTTTGTCTGCTTGGGGAGTCACTGGACCATTTGCAAGTTCAAGAATAACTTTTGCTTGAATTTTATCAGCATTGTCTGCATGTATTACTTGTTCAAGTGCGGAAGGTACTAATATATCTACATTCAATAAAAGTAAATCATCATTTGAAATCTGGCTAGCATTGGAATATTCAGAAACTGATTTATTTTCAGATTTTAATTTTTCTATTTGATCTACATCTAATCAATCTGGGTTGTATATTCATCATCTAGAATCTGATATAGCAACCACTTTTGCTCAGTAATTGTGAACTATAAGTGTAGCAAAATTTAATCATACATTTCATGCTCATTGGATAGCAATAGTTTTTCAAGCTAAAGATTGACCTGAATTTTTGAAATATTCATCGATAGTGAAACATCATCATAATGATGTAGCTTTTTCTCTTCACTGACTTCATCAGATAGAAAGTGGTTTT
Organism: Candidatus Altimarinota bacterium; assembly: GCA_021734475.1. Lineage (GTDB taxonomy): Bacteria > Patescibacteriota > Gracilibacteria > Absconditabacterales > Absconditicoccaceae > UBA6263. Next base: position 42,465 of record JAIPIU010000001.1, on the reverse strand, counting down.
CATGTAATCACTCATGGAGTCCATACTCATACTAATTTGGAATATTCATCTACCATCCATGCCATAATTTCTCAAGTTGTATTTACATCTGGAGCTGGTACATCCACTTCTTTTCATATAAATGGAGTAAGTTTAGCTGCAAATCATCTAGATAATCTTTCAAGTTCTCATTTGGATAAAAGTTTTGGATCTACTATAATTCATCATTTTCATCATCAAAGTGGAATACCAACTACTGAAGTTTTTAGACTCATCCAAGCAGATAGAGACATTACCTCATCTTTGGAAACATTTTGATGAAATCTGAGTCATCATTTATAAGGTCACTTAGCATTATTATGTTGTGATCTATAAGCTGCAAAAACTTTGGTAGTTCCATCATCCATTTTTACTGGGATATGAAATTCCATCACTCTATCTGGTCGTAAAACTCTTTGTAATAAATCGTCGCTATATTCGTTTGATATAAATACGAAAGATTCTTTGATTTGGTTTTGTACTGATTCGTATAAGGACATGATTAAACTATTAAGGATTAAAAAATTGCGAATTAATTTTTACTCGTCATTCCGGTGTTATTCACTGCAACCGGAATCTACCTTTTCTTACTCTAAGATTCCGGCCGCAAAAATGGCGCCGGAATGACAGGTGAATTTTGTGTTGTACTTATATCCCAAATTATAAATTTTTCAATGATAAAAGAGATTATCGTAAATACATAGTAAAGCTATATATAAAGCAAATTTAATAAAAAAAATCCTGGATAAAAATCCAGGATAAATTGAACTAATATTGTTCAACAATTTCATTGTACTTTTGAATCACACATACATCTTCTGTATTGATAGAATCCTTTTTGGATTGTATTTTTTTGAGATCAAATCTCAATCTTTCACTAACTCCTTCTTCCTGTTCAATACATCTTGAAGCCTGAATTACCAAATCTAAATCAAAAGTCGTCATATTTATATTTTTTTGTTTACTTATATTTTATATGTATTTTATAAGCTAAGTCAATCTAATCGATAGTTAGTTAATTTTTTCTGCCATTATCATAATTCTTTTATCTGTTCTACCAAGTGGATAACATCACATAAGTGTAAGATAATTTCACATCTGATTATACTTTAGAAATTCTTCGTTCACCTTTTTGGGAAGCACTATTGTTTTATCTACTACTTTGTATTCATAAAGATTTCATTCCCATACAACTTGTACTTTGTCTCAGTTTGTAAGGTTTGGTATCTGAGAAAACACAGTTCAATATGAATTTTTTTGTCGTCGCTCTTGAGATGTATGACCAAAAACTAATGTATTTCATCATTCTCATGGAGCTGGTGTTGTAGGATATTTCACTACCCCATTCATAAGTTCTTTATCAAAATTTTGAATAGTAAAATCTTTTGCATCTTGATATTGACTATCTACAAGTGGAATATCTATATTCAATGATTTGATTATCAACCTATTAGTAGGAGGTAAAGTATTGAATTTAAAATCATATCTTTTGATTTTTTCTTGCAAAATACTTTCTATAGACGGCGATATAGATGGTGCTATATAGGTATTTTCACTATATTTATCAATCAGATTTTGTATTTCTTGTAATTTTGCTTCTTTGTTTTGGATAACTGTAGATATTGAATTATCCTGTTGTGAATTTTTGTAATCAATATTATGGATATCTTTGGATGAATCTAAATCTAGGCTAGCACTTAAACTATTTGCAAATAAATTTATATTTGTAAAAATCAACATTCATACAAAAACTACAGCAAAAATTACTATCAAAGTTTTAATTTCTTTGAATATTCATGTAGTTTGATGATGTTTGGGCTTAGTATCTGATTTTAATCTTTCTAAGTGTTCCAATCTAATATTCATTTATAATCCAAAATATATGATTAAAGATACATATCTATTATAAGAGTAATTGAAAATAAAACAAAAAAAATCTAATTTTGATTTTAATATATATTTGACATTTTTGAAATTATAAAAAAATCCCGAGAAAAACTTGGGATTAATGTTTTTAATAATTTGGTATCCTTGGGACTGTAAAATAAAATGAAGAGCCCTTATTCTCTCCTAGACTCTCTACCCAAATTTTACCTCCATTTTGTTCGATAAATTCTTTGCATAGAATCAATCCAAGACCAGAACTCTTTTCTTGGCTTGTTCCATCTCTTTTTATACTATCTTCACCGATCTGGAATAATTTTGAAATAATATCATCTGACATTCCTATTCCATTATCGGATATACAAACTTCAATAGTTTTCTCATGAATTCTGCTAGATACAATAATTTTACCCTCTATAGGTTTTGTAAATTTGATAGCATTTGTAATCAGATTTCTGACAACAGTAGATATCATATTATGATCAGCAAATACATTGGTCAAAATACCAGGCCTGTGAGTTAAAAATATACCTTTATTTTCTATACTATGTGAGCAGATTGATATTTGATTTTTTATAATCAAATCTAAATCAAAAAACTCTGGACTAGTTTTTATTTTACCGGTTTGGAACATACTCCATTCTAGTAAATTATTCAACAAATCTAGTAAAGAATAAGCAGATTTATTAACTTGACTAGCAAACCCCATTATTTCTTCCAATGAAAATCCATCACTGCTAATTAACTCTGAAAATCCGATGATTGCATTCAATGGAGTTTTTAGATCATGAGCAATAATTGAAAAAAATTTGTCTTTTGTCTTATTTACTTCATTTAACTCCTCAATAAGAAATTCCTTTTCTTGGAGTAAAATATAGTAACTCGTAATATCTCTAAAACTAGCTACTAAACCGTATGAATTATTTTCAAGAACCAAAGGAGATAGAGATAACTCCAATTTTTTATTTACTCCATGAGGAGTAATAAAATCCATTTCAATAAGACCTTTCAAAAATTTAATTTCACCGGTCTTAAAAAAATTGGGAAGATTAGCAATTGCTGCATCAAAATCATATTTGGGATCTATCTGAAAATTTAAGAATTCCCTTATATTTTTGACATTCTGACCGACAATATTTGATTTTGGAATCTCTGAAATAAGTTCCATAGCAGAATTCCAATAAATCATATTACCAGTGTGATCAGTACAGAAGAAACCGTCCTGTGAATGATCAAGTAAATTTTTAAAAGTTTGTAATTTGTTATCCATTTTAAAGATCTCCTATTTCCTATCTTTTATTTGACATTTTGTTTTTTGAAGATTTAATATAGGTATTTGAATTTGAATTTCAAGCTAAATGTCTTATAATTTAATGAGATTTAGAAATTAAGAATCTAAATGGAAGACTTGAATAGATATATCAATCCTGATTATAAAAATTTAATGAACTATACAGATTTTCAAGAAAGTTCTACAAGTTTTGAAAGTGAAGAAGAAATAATAGTTAAAATAAAATTACTTGTAAATAAAGAGATTGGGGATATTTTGTTTATTAATATAAAAGAAGATAAAATATTTTTGAATGAAAAAGAAAAAAATAAACTTCCAAAATTTATCCAAAATATGCTTAGATTTTCAGAACATAGATGAATAAAAATATATATTTTCAAATATAAAAATAATGAAAATATACGAAAACAAGCTGTGGGAGTATTTTGATGAAGTATGGGAAGATGAAATGAATTTATTTTTGAACAAATAATTAATGATCCAGAGATAAAAGATATAGTAAAAAAAACTGAAATAAATTTATCTGATCTATTAAAAAATAATGGAAAAATATAATAAAGCACTAAGATATGAAATATTTGAGAATAGAGAATATGGGTTTTTGGATGAGATTATAAAAAATTCAAAAATAATTTTTGATATAGGATGACATGTATGATATTTTACCGAATACTGTCTGTGATTGAACCAGGATTTATTGATTCATTTTTTTGAACCGGTGAAAGATTTTTTGGATGAAGCAAAAAACAGACTTAGATATGAAAATATATATTGGAATAATAGTGCTATCATGAACAAAAATTGATTTCATAATTTTTTTGTAAATCAAGAAAAGAACATGCAAAGCAGTATTTTTAATCAAACATTTTTGAATCCAGAATGAACTATAAGTAAAATAATTATAAAAAGATTGGATGATTATATAGATGATAGAAAATTTGATAAAATACATCTGGTAAAAATGGATATAGAATGAAGTGAATTTGATGTAATACAGAGTCTAGGAGAAAAACATTTGGATATGATTGAAAATTTATGTATTGAATACCATATTTTGGACAGGAATTTTGAAAATAAGTTTGATCTAATAATTGATAAGTTAAAAAATAATTATAAAAATCTGGATATAATGCCTAGTATTTATACAGACAAAGTTTGATATATTTTTGCTCGTAAATAATGGAAATAAATTTGATAAAAAGTTATATGTCTATGATAGAAAATAGTGTCTGAACGAAAATGTTTAGAAATAATTTTTTTGATATAGATTGAAATATTGTAGATATTTTAAAAAATTGAGAAGATTCATGCGCATATTTTGTAAGTAGTATTTTAAAGATTTTTAACTTGATAGAAGCTGTCCATTGTACAGTAGATGGGACAATCGAAGATATGAAAAAAAATTGACGAAAAGAATATAAATGAAAAAATATTGATATGGGAAGTATCTTGGTATGGGAAGAGAAAAATTGACATAAACATATATGATTTTATATATGAAATAATGAAGCTATAAGTAATAATTCAATTAAAAAAGAAATAACAAAACATCATTTTGAATATAATGGTAAAAGAAAGATTGAAAAAACACTTATTAACAGTAATATACTAGTTGGAAATTAGATTTTAGTATTTTAGTTTTAAATTATGAATAAAGCGGTACTAGTAATATTAGATTGATTTGGAATCAATGAAAAAAAGATCGATGAGAATGCTATAATAAAAGCAAATACACCTACTTTCGATAAACTATTTTCATCATATTATTCCAAACTTGGAGCTCATGGTCATTATGTTTGAGTACCTGATAAACAAATATGAAGCTCTGAAATATGACACATGACTATATGATCTGGAAGAATCATAAAACAGAGTATAGTAAAAATAGATGATATGTTTGATTCTGGAGAGTTTGAAAAACTAAAAGAATATAAGAAATGAATAGAAAATTGTAAAAATAATTGATCTAATTTACATATATTACAAATATTTGGACCATGATGAGTACATGGTTCTGATAGTCATTTAAAAAAATTACTAAAAATAATACCCCAGGATATTGAAGTTTATTTACACTTATTTGGAGATGGAAGAGATTTAGCTCCTGACTCAGCATTTGATTTGATGGTAGACTTTGAAAAATACTTAGAAGAATATCCTAATGTAAAAATAGCAACTTTTTCATGAAGATATTATGCTATGGATAGAGACAATAATCGAGAAAGAACACAAAAAGCATATGATGAAATAGTTTTTGGAGTTCGTCAAACTAGTGACTCTCCAAGTGAATTTATCAGAAAATGTTATGAAAGCGAGATTCCTATTATGGATGAATTTATAGAACCTGTAAGTTTTGTAGAATGAGAAAAAATAGCAAATTGAGATAGTATATTCTTTTTAAATTTTAGATCTGATAGATCTAGACAGATAGCTCGAGCTTTTATGCATTCAATTGATTCGAAAGAATCAAATACAAATTTCCATTTTATTACAAAAAATTTCAAAAATATATATTTTGTTACTATGACAAAATATTATTCTGATTATGATGGCTATTTTTTTATTAAAGATGATATAATCAAAAACACATTATGAGAAATAATATCAAACAATGAATTTAGACAACTACATATAGCTGAGACTGAAAAATATGCACATGTAACTAAATTTTTTAATTGATGACAACAGATAGTCTATGACTGAGAAAGAGACATTTTGGTTCCTAGTAGTAAAGTCGCAACATACGATTTAAAACCAGAAATGTCTGCTCAAGAAATTTATAATCAATTTGAAAAAAATGCTAATTGATATGATTTTGTTGTAATTAATTTTGCAAATTGAGATATGGTAGGTCATACTTGAATTTTGAATGCGACTAAAATAGCTATAGAAAAGCTTGATGAATTGATACAAAAGATTATAAGCTTTTGCTCACAAAATAACTTTGAACTATTGATAACTGCAGATCACGGAAATTGTGAAGAAATGTGAACTGATATTGATCCTAAAACTGCACATACGACGAATAAAGTTCCGTGCCGATATGTAGTTAAATGAGAAAATCAGAAAATTAAAGATAAGTGATGATTGGCTGATATTGCACCTACAGTATTAGAAATTATGTGAATTGATATACCCAAAGAGATGAGCTGAAAAAGTTTAATTTCTTAAGAAAAACAATGAAAATTTCTATAAATTGATATCTAAAGAAAAAAACAATTCGAGTTGTATTAGCTGTAATTGTTGTTTTGATTTTGTATTTTTTATTGAAGTGAAATAATAATAATAATAATAATAATAATGAGGATTTTATTAATCCAGCACTAAAGTATGATGAGTTGCAGTGAATAATGAATAATAAATCACTAGATATAGAAAATGATTTAAAAAACTATGTTTGAGCAAAACTTATTAATAATGATACTGACCATATTTCTTTGTATTACAGAAATTTATCTAACGGTAGTTGGATAGGTATAAATGAAGATGAACAATTTTCTCCTGCTAGTCTAATGAAAGTACCACTAATGTTAGCTTATTTTAAAAAGTCTGAAAATGATCCTTTTGTATTAGATCAAAAAAAACTTTTTGAAGGAAATCCTGAAGAAAAAGAGTTTAAACAAAATATTCCACCAACAAAATTATTGAAACATAATAAAGAATATACTGTATGAGAAATGATCGAATACATGATAAGATATTCAGACAATAGAGCATCTATAGAACTTGAAAAAATGATGCCACTAGACGATTATAAAAGGGTTTTTATTGATATATGATCAAATTTCCCTGACTTCAATAACTGAAGTTTTGATAATAATATTAGAGTAAAAGATTATGCGGGATTTTTTAGAATATTATTTAATTCTTCTTATTTAAATTTGGAGAACTCTCAAAGAGCATTAAAATTACTTAGTCAAGTTAGTTTTGATGATTGATTGAAAGCATGAATACCAAATAATATTAAATTAGCTCATAAATTTGGTGAAAGGGGCATAATGTGAGCAGATGGAATTGAACAAAAGCAATTACATGATTGTGGAATAATTTACTATCCACAGCATCCATATATATTATGTATCATGACTAGATGATATGACCGAGATCAGTTAGTATCTACAATTAATGAGCTATCAAGTATAGTATATTGATGAGTAGATAAAATTTATGGTAATAATAATTAGAAATAATATAAAGAGATTTGTTGTTTTTTATTATATCAAAAAATAAAAATGTATAAAATTCTGAATTTATATGCACGTGAGGTGTTGGACTCTAGATGAAACCCTACAGTTGAAGTAGAATTGGAAATATCAAATAATAAAGGAAAAAGTGGTAGATGAAGATCAATAGTACCATCATGAGCATCTACATGAATACACGAAGCGTTGGAACTAAGAGATGGAGATGAAAAAAGATTTGGTGGTAAAGGGGTTCTGACTGCAGTAAACAATGTAAATGAAATTATAAAAAAAGAAATAACTTGAAAAGAGTTTGATAATTATGAAAAATTAGATCAGTTTTTGATAAGTCTGGATTGAACAGAGAATAAATCAAAACTTGGAGCTAATGCAATATTGGCTGTTAGTATGGCTTTTGTAGTAGCATGTGCAAATAGTGAATGAAAATGGATATATGAATATTTGAATGAATGAAAATGATCTACACTACCCTATCCAATGATGAATATTTTGAATTGATGATCTCATGCAGATAATAATGTAGATATCCAAGAATTTATGATAGTGCCAGTATGAGCTAACAATTTACATGAAGCGATCAAAATGTGAGCTGAAGTTTTTCATAGTTTGAAGAAAATACTGAATAAAAAATGAATGGTAACTTCTGTAGGAGACGAATGATGATATGCTCCTAATCTAGCATCTAACGAAGATGCATTTAGAATAATTATGGAAGCTATCAATAAAGCATGATATAATTTTGATCAAATTAAACTAGCTATTGATGCCGCTGCTTCAGAGTTTTATAAAGATGGAAAATATAATATTGATTGAAAGTTTATGGATGCAAATCAGTTAGTAAGCTATTATGAAGATATGGTTAGCAAATACCCCATAATATCTATAGAAGATAGTCATGCTGAAGATGATTTCGAAGGCCGAAAAGAAATGATGAATAAACTATGAGATAAAATTATGATTGTAGGAGATGATCTATTTGTGACTAATATTCAAAGATTGGAAATGTGAATAAAAGAGAAAATGGCAAATTCAATACTTATAAAATTAAATCAAATCTGATCTGTAAGTGAAACTATAAACGCTATACATATGGCTAATCAAAATTGAATGAAGGCTATAGTATCTCATAGATCTGGAGAAACTGAAGATACTTTTATAGCTGATTTAGCGGTTGCTATGAATACATGATTTATCAAAACATGATCAGCATCTAGATCTGAAAGAATATGTAAATACAATCAATTGATGAGAATAGAAGAAAAATTATCAGGTAAATCACAGTATTGAAAATAGTTTTCTAAAAGATGAAAAAATATCTAATCATAATCTATAACTTCTTGAAAAAAAATTATGAAAAATTAATGAAATTACCCAAAAGTATAAGATATATTTTGGGTGGTTTTTTGATTATTGTATGAGCATTGAATATTATCAACCCTTTTGTAAATTGAGTAATTTTGATACTGATATGAGCTAGACTTGTATCTGAAGAATTGTATCAAAAAATAAAGAAAAAAGTTAAAAAGAGTAAAAAAGAATAAAAAAAATTCTTTGGATAAAAATCCAAAGAATTATTATTTTCTTACCACCAAGAGAAACCAAAACTCTGTCTTTGTTTTTCGACAACATTCGTAACGTTTACTCTATGATCATTGGAACATCTATATATCCCAGAAGAATTTGAAATCCGGATACTACTATGACATTGAGGACAAGATATTCTAGATCCTTTATTAACACTATTACGATAGTTGTAGATTTTTTCTTTTTCTGGTACTTTACCTGCGTTGAGTAACATTCTTTTGTAACTCTGTGTCTTGGTTTTTTTAAGTACAACTCCTGTTTGGTTACAGCGATAACGACCACCTGAAAGTGGTTTAAAGGTAACTTTGGTATAAGTCTTTTCCATAAAATAGTTTTTTGTTTGGAATTTATATTGGTTTTTTATTTCGGATAATTTTATCCTATATATTTTATAAATAAAGTCAAATATAATTATTTAGGATAATATCTTGAAAAAAAAACTCATTACCTTAATTTATATCTTGTGTTTTTATAATTTATAATTTCAATAGTGGATTTAATAGCAATTTCATACAAAAATATATGACCATTTAAGGATAAATTAATCAGTGTTTTTTTTGATAATTGAAAATATTTAATAAAAGCACCTATAGGAACTGGTAAAAGTTTTTTGTTTTTTGATGGGCCTATGTATGCTTTGTATAAACATTCTACTAGAAACCTATTGAATATAAATAGTAAAGACTGATTTATAAAAATTCTTTTTGATTTTGAATGAGAAAAATATTTGATAGTAAGAAATTTATTAAAATGAAAGAATAAAGATAGTTGTCAATCAGTATTGTTTAAAGTTGATGGATTGGAAATTTTGGAAAGAATAAATGATGATTTATTGACGAATGATATAGATATTCAAGATTTATTGAAAGATAGCGGAAAATATAATTTAGAAGAGATAAAGTTTAAAAATGAAACTGATTTACAATTACATTTAAATAGTTTTTTGGAACCAAAAGAAGTATTTTTGAGTACTGTGTTTTTGATGCAAGACACTGATAATATTTTTGAAATGCTACCAAGCGAAAGATTGAATGTACTAAAAAACATATTTAGATTAATCGGTATAGATGAAGCAAAAGATGAAGTTGCAGAAAAAAAAAGAGATGTAGTAGCAAAAATAAAAGCTAATGAAGATAGCACAAATCACAATTTTAAACTTAGAAAATTTTTGGAAGATTATATATGATTATTTCAAAAAATTAGAGAAGAAAATCTGGAATGATTTGATACAAAAGAATATGAAGATTTTTTTGATGAAATAGAAAGGATACAAGAAAAAATAAATATCAACGAATTTTCTATATCTGATTTCCCAAAAGAATTAAATAATAAATTGGATGAAAAAATTGAAACCCAAAAATCTTTTTATCAAAACTTAATAAACAAGAAAGATCAGTTTTTGAAATCTAAAACTGAGAATGAAAATAATTTTAAAAATATAGAATCGGACAAAAAGAATACTGAAATAGAAATGAAAAATATAGAAGATAAAATAAAATCTATAGATCCAAACAAAATAAAGAGAAAAAAAGAAGAAAAAAAAATATTATTGGATAATCAATTGGATTTGGAAAAAGGTATAAATGTATGAACTTTTGAAAATTTTTGTAGTAATAATAAAGAGTTAATAGATAATGAATTAGAAAATAAAAATATGAATAGTTTCTATTTGTTTGTAAGAGATATTATCAATAAATGAAGATCTCTGGATGGAGAAAAAAAGAATATACTATTGGAAATTAAAAATTTTGAAGATAAAATAAATACAGAGATAAAAAACTTAAATGAAAAAAAGAAACTTTATGATGAACAATATCTAAAAATAAATCAAAGACTAACTGATTTTAACAAAAATATACAGGAACAAGAAAAATTTGAATGTGAGAAAATTTGATCTAATTGTCCTTTTATAAAGATAATAAATAAAAAAAGTTTTGATAGTCTAGAAGAACAAAAATTAAAGATAGAAAAAGAAAAAATCGAAATAGAAGAGAAAATAAAAAATGAAAATATAGATAAAAAAATCGTTGAACTAAATGAAAATTTAAAAAATTCTGAAAAAAAACACGTATTGGTAAAAAAAATTGAAGAAGATATAAAAATCATAAAAGAATTTCTAGAAAAAGTTGATTATAAGAATATAGAAATAATCAATAATCAATATCAAAACAATGAAATAAAAATTAAAAGTATAGATAAAGAAATATTAGATTTGGAATCAGATTACAATAAATTGAAAGATTTTGAATTACAAATAGAAAAAAACAAATTACATCTAGCTAATATAGAAAACAAGGAAAAAGAAATAAAAATTAAAATTGAAGATATTGATAAAGATCTAATAAGTATAGATAAACAAGTAAATAATTTGAATATCGAAAAAATAAAAACTATTGAAAGAAATAATACTGAAATGAAAAATATTTATCGTGATATAGATAATTTAATAGAAGATTTTAAAAGAAATCAAATATTAGTAAAAGGGCTAAAAGAAGAAGAAAAAATATTAAATAATCTATATCTCATATTATCCAAAGAGCTATTATTATTGGTTTTACAGGATAATCTACCAATATTAAATGAAATAGTAAATGTATATCTAAATCAAAGCGTAGACTATCAAGTTAGTTTTGATCTAATCAAAACTAGTTCTGATAAACTGGAACTTGAAATTAAAATATTGGATGAAAAATGAGAAAGAGATGTAAAAAGTTTAAGTTGATGACAAAAAATTATTTTAAAACTTGTGTGGATGCTTGCCATATCTAGCTATATACGCTCCCCTATCTTATTCTTGGATGAAACTATAAATAATCTAGATGTAGATACTGTATGAAAAGTTGCTGATATGATAGAAGATTTTGTAAAATCTAGAAATATGAAATTTTTTGTAGTAACTCATAGCCAACAGATTCAAGACATGGAAATTTGGGATAAAGTTTTAGAAATTGGATATGATAAATAGAAAATATTTATCTTTTGACAAAATAAACATTTCTAACTATAATTTTTTTTTATATTTAAAATTTAATTGATGGTTAGATATATAGATGTAGTAAAAAAATTTGAAAAGAAACATTTTTGTCCTTTTTGTAATGAAAAAAAAGAAAATATGTTGGAAGAGAAAAAATATTTTTATGTAATACCAGCTCGTTCTCCATACACAAAAGATCATATTTTGATAGTACCCAAAAGACATGTATGCCTATTAAAAGCACTAACACATAAAGAATTAATTCAAATGCATAATCTAATAGATAAACGAGATGTAAAACTACACAAAGACCATAAAAATATTTCTTTGTTATTGAGAGATGGTCTATCTAAACAAAAAATATGAAAATCTGTTAATCATCTACATTTTCACTTGATACCAGATCATACTGTATATGTAATGAGTGATGAAGATTCTGAAAATCGTATATTTTTTGATGATAAACAATATTTAAAAATAGCTGATAAAATGAGAAAAAGATATTGAAAATAGAATAACTTTTCTTATATATCATAATATATAAATAAGTCAACAATAAAAATTTAAATATATGAAAAGAGTTTATTTTGCTTTATTTCTGTGCTTGACTATTATTTTGTCGGCCTGTTCATCAGAATTTTTGGAAACTGGTAAATGGGGATTATTTGTTACTTGGATTATTCCCCTTGGATTATTGGCTTTGATTGGATTTATTTATCTAATTTCAGAGTTAGTAAAAAAACTAAGGAGAAAGAAAGGACAATATAATTCAGTCTTATTGGAGAATGCTGAAATACTTAAACTTGGAGAAGTTCAGCTGATTATGCATGACCATTGTCCTGATTGTAGAAAAGATACTGATTTTGATTGGGATATGGAAAAAAAAGGATGGTCTGTAACTTGCAGTATTTGTAGAGCTCAATTTAATTTAGAAATCAAAGGTTTAAGGATTTTTAAAGGATTCTGGGAAGAAAAATAATATCTACCAAGGTATGTCTGTTTGAGGCATACCTTTTATTATTGATAAATTTATATAAAAATGTCAACTCGTATTTTGATTTTGGTGCTCAGAAACTTTTAAATATTAAATTTTGGAGTAAAATTGTTATATGGAATTTTATCTATGTGATAATCGTATAAAATGAAGAAAATCTGATTTTATTTAATTATTGTTGGTTTATTTACATTCTGTTTTGTAAATGCTCAAGAATCTTACCAATCACAGGAAGATTTTGAAGATTTTGATGTAAAATGAGCAGTAAAAAATATCGATGATCTACAAGAAAGTGTAGATAGTATAACAAAACAACTATATGAACTAGATAATATGGAAAGACATGGTGAAAATATGGAAATTAGCGATAAATATAGGGAAACAAGAAATGAAATAGTCCGTGTAATAAGCGATATCAATCAAACAACAAACAAGGTTTCTAGTATGTTGAAAAAAATATCTGTATATAAAAAACAGATCTTATCATCTGCAGAAGATCTAAAAACTACTAGAGATTGAATGTGATATACCAAAGAATATATAGAACAATTCACTAATTTTATATATAAAATGGATAATGAAATTTATAATAATCAGACAGATACTATAGATGATATAAAATTATTAGCCAAGTCAGATAATATTCCACGTACATTAGTTTGAGAAAGTTTAGTTAAATCGATGTTGTTGCAGTTTAATGATTTAATGTGAAATTTGGATGATGATCAAGATATGAATTTGGAAAAAATCAGAAAATTAAATCAAATGAAAATAAAAGCAAAAGATGAAATCAAAGATTATGAAAACCAACTAGATAAACTACAACAGAAAAAAAATTATTTGGTAAAATTTATTGATTTATATAAAAATAGACAAGAATTGAATTGAACTATAAATAAAGTTTTGACTAGCAGAAAAGATGTTCACGATGCTATTATGACTTTTGTGGATGATATAGCTAGAAAAAAATATAAAGCTTCTTTTGATATAGACGATAAATTAAAAGAATTTAATAAAACAGAAGATGAGTCAGAAAAAGAGACGGCTCCAGTTGCTCGACCAATTTATCCTGTATATAATATTGAAAATTATTTTGGAGATGAAGAAATACAAGAAAAATATTGAGTACCATGACGATGAATATCTTTGAAAGCTGACCAATTCACTCCCGTCTATTCAACACGTGATGGAGTTGTATATCATGTATCTGATACAGATTGATTTGGAATAAATCGAGTAATGGTAGCTCATATGAGATGATATATATCTGTATATATGTATCTAAATAAAATTGATATAAAAGAATGAGATGTAATAAAAAGAGGACAATTAATATGATATAGCTGATGAGAACCAGGCACTAAATGAGCTGGATTTGTGTCTAATTGACCAAATCTAACTTTCTATTTATTTAAAAATTGAATAGCTATTGACCCACTAAGAGAGCTTGATCTAAGTGTCGTGGGTAGTAAAAATATTTTACCAGATGAATATCGTATAAAATTTTTGAATGATAAATATGCTAGACCAATAGATATCACTAATTTGAAATTTGCCTCTGGAGATACAAAACTGGAAAGAGCAGATGACTTTTTAACTAGATACTGAGTATGAGTATATAGGGAACTAGCATTCTGGGAAGATGCAGTAAAAAACACAAATATAGATAGAGATGTTGTAATATGTATAGCATTTGCTGAAAGTACATTATGAAAATATCTATCAACATCAAATAATATATGAAATGTATGAAATAATGATAGATGAGATAGAATATGATATTGATCAGCTTTTGCATGAGCTAGAATGATACCTTTGACATTGAATAATAGCTATTTATGAAACTATCATACGATTAAACAATTATCCAGATATGGTAATGAAGATGGAAAAATCTATGCATCTAGTCCTATCAATCGACAAACAAATGTTTTGAAATGTTTGAGTCAGATCAAATGATATTATGTACCAGAAGACTACCCATTTAGAACATGACAAAATCCAAACAAATGGGACGATGAAGAAAAAGCTAAAATAATGAGTGGATCTACACAAGTAATTAAAAAATAGTTTATATAATATAAATTATAAATATGGAAAATTTTGAAATAAAAAGCTTAAATGATAAACTATGATTTAATAATAATTTTGAAGAAATTAAAAAAGATATCATAAATAACAAATTAAATAATCTAGAAGATCCTGATAAAAAACTAAATGAGTATAATGAAATATTGAAAGATTTTAAAAAATTCAAATGACGAGAAACTTTGGATATGGAAAAATATAATATCGTAAAAGAAAATGATTTGGAACTATGGAATGATATATTAGACTTTCATAAACTTCTTTTGAATTATGTAAAAAGTAGTAAATGAAAAGAAGAAAATGTATTGAAAGATATATCAAGTAAAAAAGAAATATTTGATTATAAACAAACTTCTTATTTATATGATTATTCTACAAAAAATTTAATTAAAGAATATGGTAAAAACAATCCTAATCAAAATAAAATAAATAACTATAAATCTGAAATTCTATGATTTCATGAGGCAATAAAAGAAGTAATAAATAGAAAAATAAATTTTTAATATTTAATATTTGTAAATATGGCTAATTTAGAAATTAATGAAGATTTATATTTCCTTGATGAATTTGGAAAAGATTTAAAAGATCTTAAAAAAAATATAGAAAAATGGAATAAAAAAGATGAAGAAAAGTTTGGAGAAATAAAGGATAAATTAGACAAAAATATTGTAGAATTTTTTAATATAGATAATCTTACATCTAGCCAAAAGAAAAATCTAATTAAAATAAAAGATAATATGAAATCTATTTGATCATTATCAAAACTTTTGGAAGATATGAAAGATAAGTGACTAGCTAATAATAAATTGGTATTGATACTAAATGATTTTGAAAATCAAAAAGATAAAGAAACTTATCCTATTAAAAAAATCTTCACAAATATGGATGAGAAATGAATTGAAAAAAATAAAGAAGATAAAATAAAAGAATTCAAAAAAATTCTTTCTAGATGAGTTTTATTGGAATTTAAACCACAAAATTCTGATATTAAAATTGATTTTAAAAACTTAGATAAACCAGATAATCTAATTAAATTTATAAGCGTAGTAGAAAGTTGAGAATTTAATTATAAATGAATTGTGTGGGCAAAAGAAAAAAATTGAAAAGTCTGAAATAATTATGAATGATTGTGAGTAAAATGAACTGTAAAAGAATTTATAAAAGATATCAAAGAAAACTATAGATTATCAAAAAATCTAATGAATGGATGCATCCCTGGAGAATAATTTATAAATATACTAGATTTTCCGTATTAAAAAAATCCCTAAGATTTACCTAGGGATTTTTATTGACTTTTATAAAAATTTATCTATATTTCGTAAAAATAAAAACAAATAGATATGGACTGGGAAAAAATTTATAACAATTATAGGTATATTAGTACCTTGATATGGATGAATACATTTGGACTGATTTTTGAAATTATATTTATAATCAGAACAAATGACAAAGTCAAAGATGAAGATATAAAGGAAATGAATAAAGAAGAACTAAAAAAAGATATAGCAAAACTGATGCTGTTTATTGGAATTGTTTTTCTTTGTTTTCATTTATTATTGGTACACTCTTATCCACTTATGATTATATCAATTATTCTTATTGTATTTGCTATTCTTGGTAGATTAGCTAATTCGATGAAATGTATTTTGGATGATCTAGTAGGTTGAAAACATATAGTGAGCTGGTTTTTACTGGTTCACTTTTTTTAGTTTAGTAATAATAGACATTAGTATATTTATATATTATTTACAGTTGACATTTATGTCTGAATATTTATAACAAGTTTGTTATGATGAATTAGATCTTTAAAATTATGTAAAACAAATTAAAAACAAAAATAATGAACGTAGACGAATTGAAAAAAATTAATGGATGGGCCAAATTTGATTCTATATACAAAAATTTGGTTGCCCTCTTGGGAAATGTCCAAAAATCCGATTTTATATCGGAAGTTAAAAAGTTGAATGATACCGCAAAAGGTATTATTGGTAGTCTGAAAGATGAGGCTAATAAAGCAATATCAGCCCTTCAAAAGAATATTAATGATATCCTAGCAAGTAATGTAAAATTACAAAAAGCCAATGATGCTGTAAATGCTGTCAGAGAAAGGCTTGGCGTAAAAGAAGCTGATATGGTATTGGTTCATACCAATCCTATGAGAAGTTGGAGTTTGTTAATCGGTGCAGTTGCTGTCGCATTACTGGACTACCTTATTGGTGGTGTTATAATTTTTGCTAGTAACCAGTCAATTCAAGTAACTGGAATGCTAATGTTAGCGGCTATTTTGGCTGCTATTTTCTATGCTATGGCGGCTCCTGCCTTTGCGATCAATCGAAGACTATACAAAGAAATCGATCTCGCAAACCAGCGAATGAAAGAAAATGGTGCGATGCAAGCTCTTATCCAAGATGATCCGGCAACAGTATTGCCAAACTTCTTGAAACCTTACGAAGAAATATTACCTCACAATGAAGGAAGTATTTATTTTAATTTAGATAAAGGTGAATGGGAGTTGGATAGAAATAATGTTTGGGCTTGGTTTTGGCTTGGTATGGGTACTATTTTGAGTTTTATCAGACTAATACCTATCATAGCAACACCTGAGTTGTATGGTGAAGGTGCCATATGGAGTCAACTACTACTTTTGATTGTAGCGCTGATTGTTAACTTTATTATTTTCGCTTTGGAATATAGAAGGAGAGACCAAACTGGTTTACCCAATCAAATCCAGAGTGAAATAAATAATGTAGTTTCAAGAAGAGATGCAATATTAAAATCTGAAGATGCTGACGAAGAAATGGAAAATCTTGAAAAAGAAATTTCAGAAATTCTTAGTAAAACTCAGAAAGAATTAGATGAAGCAAAAGATGATTACCAATCAGACTTTGCTTTGATTACTGCTAAAGCAGGGAACTATGCTGTTGCACTGGAGAAGTACAAAAAAGCTTATAATGAATGTTCTGGTGATATTACTACATTTTATAACGAACTTAACAGATTGAATCAGATTTCTGTTAAATCTAAGTTTGAAAAGGATATTCCAAATCCAGTAATGGTGGAAGCAATGTATCCATCTCCAACTGGAAATGAGAGTGGAGAGTTTAAATTATCCGGAGATCTTTTCAAAA
Source organism: Candidatus Altimarinota bacterium (assembly GCA_021734475.1). Taxonomy (GTDB): domain Bacteria; phylum Patescibacteriota; class Gracilibacteria; order Absconditabacterales; family Absconditicoccaceae; genus UBA6263. The sequence continues at coordinate 24,302 of JAIPIU010000001.1, read as the reverse complement.
TATCTGTTAAATCAATTAACTAAAGGGGGGCGTTATGAAACAAAGAAGTATTTTCACAGAAAACACCAATAACAAAAAGAGTAAAAAAGTATCGAATGGAAATTTAAAAAGAACTTTCGGTTATATTTCTCTTGCAGTTGTGGGTCTAGGCATATTAATTGTAATGCTTTTGATGGCACCAACGTGGTTTGCTAAAAACGATGGCGGTAGTCAATCATTCTCATTTCACTCCTCTCTTATTGATGGAACAATAGAAGCTGTACCAGCTGATTTATCTGACCAAATTGCACAACTTGTAAAAGCAGGGACTTCGGTCAATGTTGAATTCTTTGTGGAAAATGGTAATGAGAACTTCTGGGAAAGTTTTGAAATTAGAGATACTATATTGGGTATGCAAACCCAAGACAGGTTCTTTTATTTCCAAAATAGTAAAAAAGAGGAACTGATGGAAAAAATTGGGCTTTATAGTCAAACATGTACGACTACTCCTTTCAGAGCTTTTGCTGTGGCTGTGGATGTAACCGAAGGTTATGTTAATGGTAATTTCAAATTCTCTGACTATTTATCTAATTCAGATTTAGATTGGTTGAATGATCCTGATAAGAAAAGTACTATCTATGTATTTTCTATCGGATATAATCCAATCCCTGGATGGAGGCTATGGGAAAAAATAAATGCTAATGAAATCAAGAATATTGAAAAACAAGCTCATGATTTCTTGAGTCAAGTTCCCAAAGAACTCGATAATTCAGCAGTTCTTTCACAAATTCACTTTATTGTGGATAAAATGAAGGAATTTAATAATCCATCAGTTGTAATCGAATCTGACATGATGGAAAATATGCCTGATTTATCAGCGTACAAAATAGATGATGAAGCTTATAATTCTTTTATCCAGAAAAATTGGTCTAATTATAGATCAAAAGCTATGCAGGAAGCTGGAGTTCACTCCAATCCTGATATGAATGGCAAGTTACTTATAAAATTACCCGAAGCTCTAAATAACGCTTATGGGTTACAAAAAAGGAGACATGCCTGGTACACAGCTATCAAATCGTATTTGAAGGACACTTATCCAGCAATGGACGTGACTTCGAATTTCTAATTCTATCATAACAATTGCCGCCCGTTGTTTATTGCGACGGGCTTTTTTTATTTGAAAATTTCAAATCAATCTGGAGTATCTTTGATTTGATATCACACATCTTGAATTTTATTTCTAAATTCATCTGCAAGTGTGAAATTTTTGTCTTTTTTGGCTTGTAGACGTTGCTTTGCAAGATCAATAATTTCAGATGGTATTTCTATTTTTTCTTCAACAATAGAATCAAAGAGTCATACTTTTAGAAATTTATTTTCTAGTCGATATATAATACTGATTATTTCATTATTAACATTAGATAGATAAGAATTGATAGTGGCTATCACTTGGGGTGTATTGATATCATCACATATAGCTTCCATTGTTTCAGTTCGAAATTTTTTTCATATTTCAGTATTTAATTTATTTTCTATTAAGTTAAATGATTGGATATCTTCGAATAAATAATTTTTTTCTAGTTGTGATAATTTTTTGATTAAATTTTTTCTTGTGTTTTGGGCCTGTTGGATACTATCTCGAGTAAAATCAAAGAAGCTACTATAATGAGTAGTAAAGAAAAAATATCTCATATCCAAATAACTATATCACTTATCAATAACCTCAAATGGAGATACTGTGTTTCAATCAGATTTTGCCATTTTTTTTCAATTCATCAAAACAAACTGATTGTGAATTCGATATTTTACTCGTGGATGCAATCAAGTTGAACATTCAGATTGAGCTATCTCATTGGTATGATGGACAGGGATCAGGTCATATCATCAGTGATGAATATCAAATTGATCTCATAAATATTTACTAGACATAGCGCTACATTCAGCATGCCGTCAAGGAAATCATACTCATCGTGGAGATTCTCGTTCCATATCTCTTTTACCGTCTCATATATGAAATTTCCATAGAGCAAAATCTGTCAGATTTTTTTTACCTTTTAGATCTACTCTTTCTCATCATTTGATTCACCCTAGAGCTTTTTTGTAATTTGGTCAAAGTAATTTACCATAGTCAGGTATTTTGGATGTATCCATATAAACTCAATCTCAATCTATGACATAAGTATATCATTTAGATTCCAAAGATTTCACAAGATCTATCTGTTCTTGGATATGTTCGGTTGCCCTTGGCATAATGGTAAATGGATCAATATTGAGATCTTTGAAAAATTTAATAAAAACTTCTTCATATTTTTTTGCTAAATCTCGTGCTGTAAGTCACTCTTGACGAGCAGCTTTTTCCATTTTTTCTTCACCATCATCACTATCCCCTGCTAGATGTCAGACATCTGTAAAATTCATAACTGATATAGTTTTGTATCACAGAATATATTGGATAGTATTTCTAATCAGATCGGCAGTAAAGGAAGCTCTAACATTACCAAAATGTGGCATAGAATAGACCGTGGGTCAACATGAATATATCCCCACAAAATCTTTTTTGGGTCATTGATAAGCTGAATCTTCCATCAATGGAATAAATTCTTCTTTTGTACGAGTGAGGGTGTTGTATAACTTTAATTTCATTTATTATATTAAAAATTAAGAATCAATTGTTTTTTTATATTTATAGATTCTAAATTCAATTGAAATAAGATTGTTAACAAAGCTATCTTGTAATTTTCTAGGAATTCAGTATATTTCAATTGAAAATAATACTTTGTAGATATATAAAGTTTTTATTACACGCGATTGCTTTAGAAATCTTCAATTTATTCTCTACGCTTTAAATCAAAGCTTCTAAAGTCATCGGTATACTTCAATCATCCAAAAAAACTGCGTTTTACTTGTTTTTTTGGCGGTTGAATGTAACAAGCCATTGGGCTTTATTTTTTTTATGCATAATTTTTGAAAATGAGTATTAGAAATATAGCTATTATAGCTCATGTAGATCATGGTAAAACTAGTTTGGTAGATCAACTTCTGAAACAATCTGGAACATTAAAAAAAATGGACGACAAAGATCTTGTAATGGATAGTAATGATCAAGAACGTGAAAGGGGTATAACAATCTATTCTAAAAATACTGCAATCGAATATGAATGAAATACTATAAACATAGTAGATACTCCATGACATGCAGATTTTGGTAGTGAAGTGGAACGTGTGTTGCGTATGGTAGACTGTGTACTTCTTGTTGTAGATGCTTATGAATGACCTATGCCTCAGACTAAGTTTGTACTAAAGAAATCTTTGGAATTGGGTCTAAAACCAATAGTAGCTATTAACAAAATAGATAAACCTACTGCTAGAGCATCAGAAGTAATTAATATGCTTTTTGATCTTTTTATATTACTGTGAGCTAGTGATGAACAAGCTAATTTTCCTATAGTTTATACTAGTGCAAAGGGTTGATATGCTATGAATAATTTGGATGAAAAAACAAATGATATGAAAGCTCTTTTTGATGTAATTATGAAACATGTTCCTGAGGCTCCAAACTATTCAGATAAACCCTTTCGTATGCAAGTAATGAATCTAGCTTACGACGACTATATGTGAAGATTGGGTATATGACGCGTCTATGAGTGAACAGCAAAAACATGACAACAAGTCAGTATTATTTCTAATGACTGAAAAAAAAGAAATTGAAAAATAGGTAGAATATTTACAACACTGGGGCTTCAGAGAATAGAAAAAGCAGAAGCAAAATGTGGTGATATAATTACTATTGCATGAATATCAGATATATTTGTATGAGAGACTGTTTGAGTGTGAGATGTACAAGCACTGCCAAGTATAACAATAGATGAGCCAACATTACGCATGGAATTTATGGTTAATGACTCCCCTTTTGCTGGTAAAGAATGAAAATATATGACTACCAGAAATATGCAAGAAAGATTGATGAAAGAGTTGGAAACTAATGTGTGATTGAAATTGGATATGGATGATTGAAAATTTATAGTATCATGAAGAGGAGAATTGCATTTATGAGTGTTGATAGAAAGTATACGTAGAGAATGACGAGAATTGCAAGTATGAGCACCACAAGTAATTTTTAGAGAAGAAAATTGAAATAAAGTAGAACCAATAGAACAGCTTGTAATAAGTATAAATGATGATTTAGCTGGAAGTATAATAGAAAGAATAGCTAAACGTAAATGAACAATGCAAACTATGAAATCTGAAAATGGACTAACTACTATAGAATTTGAGATACCAACAAGATGATTGCTGGGATTTAGATGAGAATTTATATTACTAACTAAATGAGAGTGAATAATGTATTCATCATTTTCCCACTACTGAGAATATAAATGACTAATACCCAAAAGACAAGTCTGATCTATGATATCTGGTAATACATGACAAGCAATGATGTATAGTATATTCAAGCTGCAAGATCGTGGTCCTATATTTATCGATCCTGCTCAGATGATTTATGAAGGGATGGTAGTATGAGAACATTTGAAATGATGAGACTTGATAATAAATCTGACTATAAATAAACAACAAAATAACGTAAGAAACTCTGGAAATGATGAAGCTATGCGTATAGATCCTATCATCCACATATCATTGGAAGATGCTCTGGAATATATATGATTGGATGAGATAATAGAAATAACACCCAAAAGTATAAGAATGAGAAAAAAATATCTAACTGCGAGCGCTAGAACATTAGCGAAAAAAGAAGGAAAATTATAGAATATATATTCAATTGAAATATTTGATCAAAAACTTAGATTTTGTTTTGTATTTATAATATCTACTGAATATGTTTGATTTTGGGATACTTTGAAACAATGCAAGAAATCTGTTGTATATCAAAAAATTTAATAATAAAAAATCTATACGCTTAGCTAATAATAAGTTGCAGACTAAGAATTTTTTGGCTGAAAGATGAATTCCACTAGCACAAACTTATGGTGTAATAAAAGATCGTAAAGAGCTTTTCGATTTTGATTTTGGAAATTTGGCTAAAAAAAAGTTTGTAATTAAGCCCAATAGATGAAGCAAGTGACAATGAATATTAGTAGTAAAATTTCTGGGAGAAGATGAAAATAAAATAAATAAAAAAACATGAGTTTTGAAAAAAATTTCTAATTTTTTGAATTGAATAGATAATAAGCATAATTTCAATCATCTATATCAGATATGAGATGACGTAGTAAATGATATTCAACTTAGAAGATATTTGATAGATATTTTGGATGGGAAATTTTCTATGACTATGTGAAACGATAGAATAATAGTAGAAGAAAAATTGGTATGATGAGAATGATTCAAAGAATTTTGTGAATATGGTCTAGCAGATATTAGAATAATAGTTTTTAATCTAGTGCCTGTAGCCGCTATGATTAGAATGCCCACAAAAGATTCTGGCGGTAAAGCTAATCTAGCTATGGGATGAATTGGATTTGGTATAAATATATGAACATGAAGAATTAGCTCTATGTCATATAAATGAAAAATTAGAAGAAGTAAATTTCCCGGTAAATATAAAGAATTTTGGGATAAAAAGATTCCATATCGAGATGATATTTTGTTTTTATCATCCAAGATACAATATTTCGTAAATTTATGATATTTGGCACTGGATCGAGTAATAACAAATGATTGACCAAAGATATTGGAAATAAATGCTAGAGCTTGACTAGAAGTACAAAATATAGCAGGGATCAGACTTTGAAAGTTTTTGGATAAAATATCTGATTTGAAAATATGAGATCCTGAAAAATGAGTAGAAATAGCAAAAACTCTTTTTTCTAAGGACATAATTAGTTCTTCTAAAATTCTTTTTTTATCTCAATATGGATATCTAAAAATCAAAATAGATGAAGATAGAGATGAAAAACAAGAAGTAGTAGTAGAAGTAGATCTAAATAAAAAATGAAATTATGCTTCCCCTATTATATGCGATGAGATAAGTAGTAAAAAGAAAAAAGCGACCCTAGATCTAAAAGAGAACGATATAGTACTCAGAGACATAAAACTTTTACCTCTAGAAGATATAAATGATAAAAAAATAATATTATGATCCAAAACAGCTAGTAATTACCTACTCAAACCTATACATAAAACTTTTGATAGTGTAAACATAGTAAATGAAAAAATGTTGATACAAAAAGAAAAAGAAACTCTGAAAGATATAGATACTAGAATAGAAAAATTAAGCAAAAGACTAAGTTTATCTCCTATACTTAGACCAAAAAATTATTTTAATGAACTAGATAATTTTGTTTTTAATAAATGAAAATATAATCCTAATTTTGTTTATAACTGGCCTAATAACGAAAGAATAGAAACTATTAAGACTGAAATGGATAAAATTAAAAAAAATTTGGAAAATGATGAAATCAAAAGTTGATTCAAAGATTTATTTGTAGAAAAATTAAAAGAAATTGAATCTAAATTAAATTTGGTGATATCATATAAACACCAAGACTATGACAATATACTAAAGTATAATCAAGAACTATTTGGTAAAATAGATAATGAGCTTGTAAAAAAATCCAAAGAAAAAATTTTTGATACTGAAAATAATATGGATGTTCTGTGAGAAAAATTAAGTATGAATCAAGTTCAAAATTTTATTGAAAAATACTTAATAGATAAAAAAATATATTGAGTGGATATAAATTTTACTAGTAGAGCTGGATCTAGAATATCTGTCTCTATGTGAAAAGATATCAAAATAAATGTTTCAAAAGTATGAATATTTAGAGAAAAAGAATTATCATCTATATTGGCTCATGAAATAGATACTCACCTACTCAGACATATAAACTGAATGAGATCTGGTCGAGAAATATTCAAAAGTGGGACTGGCTATTATCTCAAAGATGAAGAATGATTAGCAATATATAATTCTATGAAATATCTGCCTGAAAATTATGATAAAATATGAATGAATAAGGAATACTTTTTGATTAATGAATGAGAAAAATATAATTTTTCAAAATTATTTGATATAGCAAAGTTTGTTTTGGATCAATGACGAAATATAGAAAAGATATTTAAGTGAGTAATTAGGATAAAAAGATGAATAGAAAATACATCAATTATAAGTTCATGAACTGTATTTTACAAAGATAAGCTATATTTAGAATGATATTTAAAAATTAAAGATTGGATAGAAAAATGATGAAACGAAAATAAGTTGTATAAAGGTAAATTAAAAGTAGAAGATTTAGATTTTATTAAATAAAAAATGAAATTAATAGTTTTAACATCCAATAAAACATCACGTTCAATTATTAGATTTGAAGAAGAAGCAAAAAAAAGAAAAATAAAAGTAGAAATTTTTAACTATAGAGACATATCTTTTACAATAAAATGAAAAGATATATATTTTTCATCTAAAAATAAAAAAATATCTTTTAAATCAGCTATTGTAAGATCTGGAAGACCACAATTATACGATGTAAGAGAAATAAAAATACATGATCTATTATTGAAATATTTTTATGAAAACGATATCTTTTTTACTAATAAAAATTTTTTGAAAGATAATTATTTAATTTCTAATAAGATAGTACAATATCTTACACTATCTAAATATACAAAAAGATTAATTAATCCTACTTTTTATTTCGAAACTAAAGAAGAATTATTGTATAATTTGGAATATATACAGTATCCTATTATAATAAAGCCAATTGATTGATCTAAATGAACATGAATAGAAAAAATAAATAATGAGAAAGAATTGATAGAAATGTTTAAATATTTAGAAGTAAATAATTTTGTATTTCAAAAATATATTCCCAATAATTGAGATGTAAGAATATTATATATATGAGGTAAATATATATGATCAATGATGAGATCATGACAAAATAATAATATAGTAAATAATTTCTCTAAGTGAGGTAAAGTAGAAAAATATAAATTAAAAAATTCTATAAAAAAAGAATTAGATATTCTAGTAAAAAGATTAAATATAGATTATGTATGAATAGATATTATAATAGATAAGAATAATTTTTATATATTAGAAATAAATAGAAACCCTTGATTTGAATGATTTGAACTTTGTACTAATATAAACGTAGCATGAAAAGTTATTGATTTTATGCTATGATTCAAATAATATTTGGTAATCTTGTGATATTAATATTATGGCTTATTATCTAAAATGATTATAGAAAAAGTAAATATAGAAAACGAAAAACAAATTAAAAAAATAATAAATCTAATTTATAAAACATTTTGTGATTGTAACAAAAATGATTCATCTAATAAATTAATTAAAAAATATGAAGAATTATATTGAAAGATGTATAATTATAATGAAACATTGAAATATTTTAAAAAAAATTCCAAAATATTTATAATAGCCAAAGATTGAGATAAAGTAGTTTGAATTATAAGATGAATGAAAAATAAAATAACTAATTTATATGTAGACTCAAATTTTCATAATAAATGAATATGAAAACGCTTACTAAAGGCATTTGAAAAAGAAGCCAAAAGTTTATGATCAAACAAGATACATCTAAAATCATCTAAATATGCATTAAGCTTTTATATAAAACATGGATTTAAAACCAGAGAAGATAAATATCTAGAAAAGACTTTAGATTAAGTTACTTTATTTGACAAATATTAATTTATATCTATAATATCTGTATTTAGATATTATTTTTATTATGGAAAAAGAATCATCACTTCAAAAAAGAAATTTTATGCTATTTAGTAAAAAAATTGAAGAAATAAAAGAGCCAATTTGATCTGCTTTAGCCTGAATATTAAGTTACAAAAAAGCTTGAGAAAGTGATAATAATATATCTACAAAATTTTTTAATGAAAATATTAAAGAGGTCTCTAAACAAGATATAGAAAATGCACAAATATTCTTGGAACACTTTGAAAATCAATTTAAAAGATTAAAAATAGATTTGATAAATGAAGAATCATTTAATGAAACTCAAAAAAAGACACTATTACAAATAATAAATTCTAATATATTAAAAATAATTTTATTAAAAGAATCTGTTTTTATAGAAGCAGAAAAATGATGATATAGATTATCTATCGCAGAAAAAAATGAAAGACTACAAAAAATAGAAAAACTAGAAACTATGATATACTGACCAAAAATTTCTGATCAAATAAAAGAAAAAAAAATTATAATGACCTACCTTGATAATTTACATAAAAATAATGTTGATAAATTAAACCCCGAAGAAAACCAGATTTTTGAATGATTTTTGAATAAATTTTCTGAAAGGAATATCATTGAAAATAAAAAAAATAGTGAAGAACAATCAGAAAAAATTGATTCAATGTGATTTTGTCAAATATTGAAAAAAGTTTTTGATATATATAACATAAAGAATAAACTAGTTATAATAGATAACAATAGAGATACTGTATCAGAAGAAAATGATATAATTTATATACCATGAAGTATTGACGAAAAAATGAGAGAAAAGATACTAGAAGATAATTGATTGAAAGATACAATGAAAATAACGATAGATCCAAAAGTATCTAGCATATCTGCATGAGAAAACAAAATAAGTATTCCTGAGTCATATAAAAATTTATCTATAAAAAGAATTTGTGAGCTTATTGATCATGAAATATCTACACATATACTTACAAATAAAAACAATAAAAAAACCCTGAATATAAAAACTGATACATATTTGGAATTACAAGAATGAGTTGCTGTTTTGAATGAAAAGTTAGCAACAGAGAAAATGGAAAATTTAAATATTAATGAACCTACTATCCATCATATTTCTACATTTATTGGAGAAAATTATAATGGAGAAGAATCAAAAAAAATACTAGAAATATATTATAAAATGCTTTGAGATGTAGATTATGCAAAAAAAGCTAATGATAGAGTAATGAGAATAAAAAGATTTCATAGTTTCGATCTACCATGAGCAAATAGAAAAGATGTTGTATATCGAAGATGATTAGCTGATGTTGTATTGTATATTAATAGTTTGGATAAAAATAGTATAGAAGATAGGAAAAAATTACAAGCAGATATCTATAAATTTTATATATCAAAATTATGAAAAAACGAAATTACAAATGCTGATAAATTAATCGAGTGATTTGATATAGATAAATGAGATGTTATTTTGCCGTTTGCTTTATGAAAAATTATTTATGAAAAATTATTATGAAATAATATTAGCAATATTGATGATATAAGATTTTTGGCTTCAGAGCATAAACTTAACTACAAACAAATGAAAATATTATTGGAAATAGTACAATTGATAAAAGAAAATCAGACTAAATAATTTTCAGTTTATTTTTATTGATATTTTATTATAAAGTCTGTGTTTTAGATTATTTTTTGAAATGAAAAAAAGTTATTTAAAGATAGTTATATTTTCTTTTTTACTTTTGTTTAGTTGAATATTTTTTGTTGGTGCTCAAGATATTCATGAAGCTGGAGATATATGTGAAAAAAAATATGAGATATTTGGGCCATCAAAAGTAAGAATAGATAAAGTACTAGAATATAAAATAATTCTCTCTGGTGGAGATAATGTTTTTGATAGTAAGAATATAAAATTTAAAGTAATCAAAAATTGAAAGACATTATTGAATGAAAGTAATAATAATCTTTCATACACTTTTGAAGAACAATCAGAATATCTAATCAGGGCAGAATTTTCTGATCAAGATAAATGCTATTTTAGTATTGAAAAAAATATAAAATCATATCCCAAAGCTATAATATATATATGAGATGAAATAAAAGAATTGGAACTTGGTTTTGAAGAAAATTTTGAAAAAAATTGAATACTATTTACTAAGTCATTTATCTCAGATAAAAAAATTATTTGAGAAGAAGATATTGTGACAAAATTATCTGAAAATACATTGGATATAAAAAATTCTGATATAATTATAGTCAAAAGTAAGTTTTTCGATCAAATTTTTGGTGTATGGGGTAAATTATGAAATAATCAACAATTAGACCTGAGTAATAAACAAATCTTTGTTTTAAGTACTTTAAATAAAAACTTCTTAAAAAGAATATTAGCTAAATATGTAAAAATACTATGAATATCTCAAGTGTATGTTCTTGGTAGTGAAAATTTTCTAAATTTTTTTTCTAGTATATCTTTTGGTAGTGATGTTTTGCAAGAGCCATATATTAGAACATTTTCTCTAGATTTTTCTCAAGTACCAAAATATTATTTAGTATCATATTTGGTAGACAACCTAATATATAATTGATTCCCAATAAATTTGATAAGTCTATTTTTGGCTTTATGATTAGCAGCATTGCTTGTTAGCTTTTTTAGACAAGTAATATGATTTAGCGTATTTGGTATATATAGTCCTATATTTTTTGCAACTTCTATGGCTGTATTTTGAACTAGGTTTAGTATAATACTATTTGTAATAGCATTTTTAGCAGTTCTATTGACCAGAATATTTACCAAAAGGGTCTACTTATTGTATAGCGCAAAAATGACAGTTTTGATTGTGTTATATTTTTTACTAATAGTTGTAGTACTTGGTCTAGATAAAATATTATGAACAAATCTGATTGATTTTGCAGTATTTAATAATAGTTTGGTTATATTTCCGATTATATTTTTGATTGTAGTCGCGGACAAAGTATTCTATGAATGATTTAAAATACATAGCAAAGCTTGGTTGATATCATTTGTAGAGTTTATATTGGTATCTAGTGTGGTTTATGGGATATTGAGCCGAGAAGGGTTAAAACAAATTCTTTTATCATATCCAGAATTTATAGTAATAATTTTTATACTAAATATATTTGTGTGAAGATTTACAGGATTACAAGTATTGGAGTATATACGTTTTATACCTCTATTACAAAAAGAAGGAGATAGTGAAATAGAAGAAGAATAAATTATAATTCAAAATCAGATATTTGAAACTAAACGAATATGGAAATTTATTTTATTCTTATTTGATGTTTGACTTAACGATTCCATTTATGATCTCACAAATTGCAATGTTAGTTGCAATGTGATTTGATTTTTTGAGTTTACAATATAAAAAACGTGAATATACTTTTCTATGTTTAATTGTTTCAGCTAGTTTAATAAGTACACATTATTTTTTATTAAATCAGACCGCTGCTGGCGTTATAGTTTTTATTTCAGTTTTAAGATTTATTACATGCTATTTTACAACAGATAAGAAATATCTATTTATATTCATTGCACTAAATACAATTTCATTATTTTTTACATACAAAAACCCTATAGATTTCATTATATATATATGATTAATAATATTTATTATTTGAAACTTTCAAGAAAACAACAAACTAATGAGAAAATTTATGATGGGCGGTACATCAATAATAATTCTGTATAATGCTATAATTTTATCACCAATGGGAATTATTGCAGAATGAGTTTTTTTAATAAGTGGAATTATAGGTTATTATAGACACTATATTAGAAGAAATAAAAAAAATATAAAACAAAAAAATTAAATAATTGTGCTTTGAAAACATTTATTACACTACATATTTAAATATATTATATAAATAATTAATATTGTATGTTATTAAAATTTATTTATAATTTATTCGTCTAATAATCAGTATTTTATTTTTTATAATTATATTTTCATGAAAAAAGAACAAATGTGGTTTATGATTGCCGTAGCTGTAATTGTTGGAGCTTTTATATTTATGGGATATCAGATGAAAGTCCCTTACAAAAATCAACTTCCTAGTCAACAATGAATCACAAACACAATTTCTGTGAATGGAGAATGAAAAGCCTATACTAGCTCTGATACTTTTGTGATAAATGCTATGATATCAGAGATAGGTAAAACTACCAAAGAAGCTCAAACTCTAATGGAAACTAAAATTTTGAAAATAAAAGAAATTTTGGCAAATAATGAAATTAAAAAAGAAAATGTAAAAACTAACTCTATCAATGTATATACTGAATATGACTGGTCTAATTCACAAAGAAAATTAATCTGATATAGAGCAGAACAAAGCTTGGAAATAGAAGTTAGTGGAGAATGATACGCTGAAAAATGAGCTAGCATAATAAATCAATTAGCTGATGTAGGATGAATAAATATAAATAACACATACTTTATACTGAAAGAAAAAGATAAGGCAGTAGAAGAAGCTCGCGAAAAAGCATTTGAAAATGCTAAAGCAAAAGCTGAACAATTAGCGAAATTATGAAATCTACAACTAGGTAAACCCACTATGATTACAGATAATGAAGTAAGTAATTTTCCTTGACCATATCCTTATTTGGAATATGCAAAAGCTGATTCTGCTATGTGAATGTGATGAGCAGAAATGAATAGTGAAATAGTTTCTCCTGGACAAAGTGAAGTAACTGTATATTTACAAATAGTTTATGAAGTTAAATAAAAAATAACTTAATCAAATAACCTTATTATTACTGTCATTTCGAGTAAACAAAGTGAATCGAGAAATCTCTTTGGATAATTTAAAGAGATCTCTCCACTAGGGTCGAGATGACAGTTTTTTTTTAATTATAATTTTCACCAAAAGCGTTTCGTGGTAATTTAAATTTAATTTCTGGAAATCTATTTAACATATATTGAACAAAAGTATTACAATTTGGTCAAATAAATAAATTGTACTTCTGAGTATATTTATAATCTTTATAATTAAGTTTTATAAAATGCGAAATTTTATATGCCAAAGATTTTTTTGATCATGAAATATGATATGCTAAATAAGGTTTTCTATATTTTTTAGTTTTCCGTAAATATTTTTTTAATCAAGATCGTGGTTTAACTAAATTCAAATGAATGTATCATAATTCTGGATTTTTTCTATTTTTGAAATGACAAACTTCCAAACGATATATCTCTCACTCATATATAATTACTATCCAAAAATGTTTGGCAAAGTTTACAGGAAATAGTGCCCAACAATATAATACAAAAAAATGATATTTTCAATCTTGTTTTGATTTTTGAATTAGAGATTCCAGCATTTTAAAAATTTATTAAAATTATCGATTACCGTATTTTTTAAATTTAGATCATATTTTTAGTCAGATTTTGGATGATTCTCATAAGTTTAACTCTAAGACATAATTTGATGGTAATTCTGGTCAAAAGACAGGACAAATTTCTTGTTTACATGGCTGTGCTTGTACTATATCAATAATTTCAAAATTTTCGTCTAATCGTATCATATCCAACGGTATCAAGGTATTTTTCATTCGAAATTTATGTATATCTAAACTATCAAATAGAAAAATTATTCAACTTTTCTCTCATAGTGATTCACGATTCATCAATCATTGAGTTCTGAGCTCTGGAGTATCTGCTATTTCTAGGTCATAACAATTATTAGTTCGAAAATTAGATTTATAACAAAGTTGAGGATTTTCTCAATGATGTATGTCTTGGGGAAATAGTATAACTCAAATAAAAAGCACTATTATTCAAAGTATAATTTTGAGAGTAAGATTTTTTTTAATTTTCATTTTTGAAAAAATAATATAAATCAGATTTTTATTACAGTTTTTGGCTTATTTATCAAGGAATTTTTTGAACTGGAAATTTGGAATTTGGAATCGGTAATTTAGCTAATTTCCAATAAACTAATTCCTAGTTACTAATAAACTAATATATTTTCATTTGAAATCAGATTTTAATTCATTATAGGTAAATATCGCTATTTTTTTTAGATAATAATTTTTTGTGATGCCCAGGAGAAAAGCAGAAAACAAAACGATAGATGTAATCTTACTTGAATCAGACAAACATCTTGGAGAAAAATATGAAATAGTAAAAGTAAAACCTATTTATGCTAGAAATATTTTATTCCCAAAACAAATGGCCGTATTAGCTGATCTACAAAATAGACATAATTTTGCTGGTAAAATGAAAGCTGCAGAAGAAGCTAGAAAAAAGAAGGCTACTAATCTTGAAGATTTGTTTATGAAAATACAAAACGATGAATGAATAAAAATAATTAGAAAAGCAAACAAAGATAATACCTTATACGCAAAAGTAGATGAAAACGATATAGCTGAAAAATTAAAAGAAATCTATGGTGTGGAAATAGAATCTCATCTATTTAGATTAAAAAAGAAAATAACTCAGATATGAACTTTCAATGTACCTTTTATGTACAAAGATATTAAAAAAGAACTTATAGTCCATGTAGAAGCTGAAGTGGATCCAAAAGCTAAAAAAGAAGTTGAAATGACAGTAGAAGAAAAAAAAGAAGAAGTAAAAAAAACTAAAGAAGAAATCAAAGCTGAAAAAGAAGCTGAAAGAGCAAAGAAAAAAGCTGAAACAATAAAGAGATTGAAAGAGAAGTATAAGTAGTAGCTGGTTTATTGGCAATTGGTAATTTGGAATTAGGAATTTGTATAAAAATATATTTTCGTAAGGAATGGTCACGACCATTCCTTTTTTGGATGAATTAAAATAGGGACGAATAATATTCGTCCGAAAATAAAAAAACTTCCATAAAAAACGGAAGTTGATTAAAAAATAGAAATACACTGTAGAACGGTCGCGACCGTTCCTTACTATGTTAGTGAAAAAACATTCCGTAGACATGTCTAACATCTAGCATATTTGTGGCATTTTTTTTGAATATAAAAAAACTCCCGTTAAAAACAGGAGTAAATTAAACAATAGTTTATGCAAATATAGCGAATAAAATAACGCCGATAATCACAAGAACCATTATTATACCAAAGACAGGACTATTAAAAACTTCATCTCTATCTTTGTTATTAAATGGCATATCCAAAAAAGTAAAATTTTTGAATATTTGCCAACTTTCCGAATCATCTTTATCGTCCCAGAACATATTTCTTGTGTTTTTTGTTTTACGTTAACTATAAGATCTAGTCTGTTTTTTTAGACTGAAATGTATCGTCCCCAATACTATAAAAGCAAACAAAATTAGATTTAGTCTGACAAATAAGACATCAAATAAAGATACAGTAGCAGCTAGTAAAATAATTAAATCAAGTATAGCTATAGAACCCAAAGCAACTATTATCCTTAGATGTTTAGGGGATAAAAATGCATAGATATGAGACCTACCCTGTTTTAAAAACAAATAAAGTAGTAAACAGAATACAATATCCAACAAAAAGATTATCCAAGCCTGATCTCCTATCCATTTACCAACCACTACAGTAAACAAAACAAAGGCCGTAATTCCCACAAGAATAAGTAACCATTTACCTAGTAAAGCAAATAGTTTTTTACTGTCAATTCTTTGGATAATTATAGATATGACAACAAATAGATTTGAAATGTTTTTAAATAAGTTTTTCATTTTTTTTGAGTTTTTGTTTTTTATTTTATAATTATTTTAATATAAATGTCAAGTTAGATTATTTTATAATATTTCTAAGTAAATCATAAACATATTTCATAGATCAATCCCCTGTTATCAATATATCAAAGTGTTTTTTGAATAATTCTAAGTTCTGATCGATATTATCATTTAAAAATCAGATTTTAATTATAGTTTTATTATCAGAATCATGTGCCATATAAGAATCTCATGGAGAATCTCAGAGCAATATAATATTATTTCTATTTTTGATTTTACCATAAAATGGTGAGTTTTCTATAAGAGATTCTTCTTTATTGAAAGAATGTATAATTGGCTGATGGATATCCACAGCATTACCATCTCGATCTCGCTGAAATGTATTGGACAATATATATGTATTTTCATAAAGTTTTTTTATGCTTTTTAAATATCGATGTATACCATCATATCATAGTCATGATGCAGAAAGTATAATAAGAGGTATTTGATGTATATCAAGCATATCTAATATATTTGTAAGATAATCCCTAAATTCAATACTAGTAGACTGAACAGCTTTTTGAACATCTTTTTTGTTTAATCATGAATTTAAAAGTAATTCAAAATGTTTAGTCCACCACTCCATCATCAACAGTTTTTTTTCTTGTATAGAAATATTAGGATCTATTTCCATTGGATGATAATGATCAAAAAGCGCTTGTGCTTTGGCTGAGTAATCAGGCGTGAGATATTTTTCATCACGAAGGACTGCAAGGAGAGATGACCTATATTTTCAACCTACAAATGCTTTGGTCATGGTTTTATCAAAATCTGAAACCACATGAAGTTTATTCTTTCAATCATTAATCATTTTTTGAATTTTTTGATCCAAAGAAATCTGATCTACTATAATTACATTTTCCATAGTTTGTATAAATAAATTAAATTCAGAGTGGTGGGACTCGAACCCACGACCTCAAGACCCCCAGCCTTGCATTCTAGCCATCTGAACTACACCCTGATTGAGTATCTTTTATAGTTTTACTAATTAAATCCAAGTAAAAAAATTGTCGAATCTGAAAACAGATCGACAATTAATTTTTTTTTGAGATATAGAGATTAAATAATCTCGATTCTCCATTTGGGCCATTCATGTTCAATCCATAATGGAATTTCAAGAAATGGACTAAGTTCTTTTTTACCAGTTCCTACTTTTTCTAAAATCCAACTTCCAAAAGCTTCAAGAATATTGGGATCTACATTGTATTTCAAATGAAATATAGTTAATATAGCCCAATTTTTTGCAAGAGTAATAGCTTCTTCCATTGAATTAATCTTCGGAGGGTAACAAATATACCATTCCATGTCTTTACCCAAATGAATATGGATTTTTGAATCAACTAGAGTCGGAAAAGTAAATGGAGCTGACTCATCTAACCTCATTTCTACATTTTTATCTGGAATTTTACCTGAATATTTTCTATAGAAAGATTCTTGATCCAATTGCAATTCATCGCTATTACGCTGAAAGAAACTAATTTCAAATTCATTTAATAACTCCCCATCTTTGGTATAAACGCAAAATTTTTTCCTCATAAATTTATGTTTTTGTTTAATTTGACATATATCTTTTTTATTATATGAATTAATTATGAGTTTTCAAATGAAAATTTCTCGTTGGAATTGAAAATAATTTAATTAAAAGATAAACTGAAATTATAAATTTTAAATTATAAATTTTAAATTATTTTGTTTGACTTAAAATCATCATACTCCCCTGCTGGAGACCAACCAAAAGCTATTAAAGAGATCAAGGCAGCTTTTGAAAAATGAAAAGATAAACTAACCCTACTATGAGCTACCTGAACTGGTAAGACTTTTACTATTGCAAATATTATCCAACACATACAGAAACCAACACTTGTAATATCGCACAATAAAACGCTAGCAGCTCAATTAGCGACTGAATTTAAATATTTTTTCCCAAACAATGCAGTACATTATTTTGTATCATATTTTGATTATTACCAACCTGAATCTTATCTACCAGCACAATGATTGTATATAGAAAAAGAAGCAACAATAAATCAAGAGATAGAAATGTATAGACTTGCAACTATGGCTTCTCTGCTTAGTAGAAAAGATGTGATAGTAGTTGCATCTGTTTCAGCTCTCTATGGTCTATGACAAAAAAGATTTTTTGAAGAGAATTGTCTTCAACTAAAAATCAATACTGAATATAAATTCAAAGACTTAAAAAAACAGCTTCTACATATGCAGTATAAACCAGTTCATGGTAAAATTGAACATGGTATGTTTGATGTAAAATGAGAGATGATAGATATTTTCTCTAGTACAGAAAAATTTTTATACAGATTATATTTCAATGAAGAAGAACTTGAGCTTATAGAGCTTAGAGATTCACTAACATATGAATTTAAATGAAAAGTAGATAAAATAGTCGTACGACCAGCTACTCAATTTCTTCAAGATGTATCTGATTTGGAAAAGATTTTTGGACAAATGGATAAAGAAAAGGAAGCTAGAGTGAAAGAATTTAAGAAAAAATGAATGCTAGTAGAAGCAGAAAGGATAAAAAAAAGAGTAGAATATGATATTAGGATGATGAGAGAAACCTGATTTGTGAATGGTATAGAAAATTATTCTCTCTATTTTGATGCTAGAACACCTGGGCAGCCAACAAACACACTTTTTGATTACTTTCCGGATGATTTTTTGGTTGTAGTGGATGAATCACATATGACTATTCCACAGCTACAAGCCATGCCCAGTGGAGACAGAGCAAGGAAAGTAAACTTAATAAAACATGGATTTAGACTACCATCTGCGATAGACCATAGACCAATAAATTTTTCCGAACTTGAAAATAAGCTTAATTGGAAACGATCAGGGGTCAAAACAAAAAAACAATTAGATGTAATAAACGATAGGTTAGAATTAAAAAATGACGCACTTGGAAAAACTTATGAAGAATTGAAGAAAGACTTATGATATGAAGAAAATTGTGATTTATTTAAAAAACATTTAGATGCAAAAACTATATTCCTTTCTGCAACACCAGCGGAATATGAACTAAAAGTCTCAGATAAAGTTATAGAACAACTTATCAGACCTACAGGTTTACTTGATCCTATCACTTATGTATATCCAAAATCTTGAAACTACAAATTACTAGTAGATAGTTTAGATAAATTACTAAAAAAGAAACCTCATTTAGATGAGTTTATGGAAAAATACAGATTGAAAGATGGGATTGAAGAAGTATTTGCTGGCGAATAAATTATTCTATTTTTCTTTGCGAAGAAAAAATGGAAAATGTATAGCAAAAAGTATCAAAAATAATGTTCATCGTAATAATCATGAAATAGTACTTTCTTTGTTATTATAATTTCTTTGTAATATCACATTCTCTGTTGCTTTTTCTTTACACTGCTCTATTTCTTGTGGAGTTTTCTCTTGTGAGATTTCTCATACATATTTGGGCTCTTCACATCTAGTAATTTCATAGTTCATGTAAGATCACTGTATGTATTCTTGATCTGTGATTATTTTTTGTGATAAAAATGTTTGTAAAGCTATTCCATAAGCTACTACTAAACCTACAATTCACACCAAAGAAATTAAAAGAAAATATAACCTTAAAAAATTAAATTTGTGTTTCATTTTTTAATAATGATAAAAAATAAATAGTTTTAAACTTTATAAATAAAATCTGATTAAAATCAAAGATTAAATATTTGACCTATAACTTTATCACGAAATATTTGACAAATTAAAAATAAGTTTTATAATATATGTGTTTATATATTATTTTAGATCTTATGAGTTCTATATCTAAAGTTTTTTTTAAGTCTTTATTATCTATTTTAATTTTTTGTTTTTTTAGCTTAATCTATACTAATGCCCAAACAAAAACCATTACTGTAACTTTTGATAGTAATATAAGCACTTGAACAGTAATAAAAGCACCTTTGAAATATAATAAAAATGTAGCATATTCATTTACTTATGATGATTGAATGGATGACTGATATAGTCCTGTTTATAGATATTTAGCATGATGACAAGTAATATGAGAGAATACAAATTTTATAGCACCATGAATGTATTATACTGATGGTGCTGGTAATGATGTAGCCTTTAAATGAGCATATGCCTGGGTATCATTAGGAAGAACTACATTTGGTGATTTACATATAAATACACCAAGCTATATAACTTGGCCTCAGTTAAAGGAAACTTATCTTGAATGATGGGATGTTTTAAATCATTCTTTGAGACATGAAACATATCCTGAAACTGGAGCAATGTTTACTTATCCTGATGATCCTCCATGATATACTGGAATGGACTATTCTTATGAAATATTAAAAAATGATGAATACTTTAGAGATAATATATGAGTTAGTTGAGCAAAATTAACTCATTTTATTGTGCCTGCTTCAGATACATGATATGTTCAACCAGCTTGGGATCTTTGATACAAATCTATGGCTTGACAACAAACGCGATATACAATGTGAGTAACCTGATTAAATGTTTTTAATAATGTAGATCTCTATCAATTAAAAATGTACAGAAAATATATTACAAGTGATTGATTAACAACGTGACAATTAGATGATGAAATTAATTCATTAGCTTTGGCTAGTGCTGGGTCTAATGCAAAACTATGGAGACATTCTTGAACACATTGAATTATATTTACTGGGAATATAGCGTGATCTATGTGGTTTGGTTTTCGAAAATATTTTATGGATTATATAGAAACTAATCACTGAAAATCATGAGCTGATGATTTTTGGGTAGCATGATCACAAGAGGTATATGAATATGTAGAAACAAAACAATCAACTGAATTAGATACTATTATAAGTTGAAATCAGCTTATTATAAATATAGATAATTCAAATGTTCCTGATGACTTAAGAAGACAGGCATTATCATTGTTGATTACATGAACAAATGCTAATATATCTGATATATCTTATGATAATTGAGATTTTACATATCATTCTGAGAATAAAAATAACTGATTGATAAATATAGAAATGGGAGAATATTTTTTGAATGATAAAAATCCTGATAATTTTGATTTATGATCAGATTTAGATGCTGAATTATGAGAAAATTATAATTCAGATACAATTATATTAACTTGAATGAGTCCATGATTAGCTAATGTAATCTATTTAAGTGGTGGAGGTGCTTTATATAAAAATTGACAAAATATATGAACTTCTTGAACATGATGAAATGGCGATCAATTTTATATAAACATGGATGCTAGTATTTATTGATGAACTACTATTTCTACTACTTTGAAGATTTGATTACAATCAGATACATATTCAATTACAACACAAATAGAATGAGCTTCTATTATATATTTACCGAATTCGTCAGAAAGTGTTATGAAATCAACTTTGATTAGTAATTGATATAATGATTGAACATGAAGTATAAAAGGTAATATAGCTGGTTTTGCTATTGGTAATAAAAATATAAGTACAAGAGATAGTTTTGGTCAAATATTAGCCCCTGTTGTAATGCAATCTTCTTGAATAAATAATAGAATAGAGGTCCAGATACCAGCTTGAACACTAGTAAAAAAAACTAACTGAACTAACTATAGTTCAACAATAAATATACCTGAATCAATAGAAACAAATAGCATAAATTTAAATAATGTAATTTCTGCAATTAGTTTTTGATCTTCAGCTGAAATTGTAAATTTTAAAAATAGTTCGAATGCTTATATGACTTTAACATATAGGATACCTGTATCAAATGTAAATAATTGAGAGAGCTTGAAGGTGTATTATTCTGACGATAATTGATCTACTCGAAACTTTTATAAGACTGACTTGGTGGAGTTAATAAATTGACAAAAATATTTGGAATTTACTGGTTATTATTATAGTAAATTTGCTGTAACTTTGAGTGATTTTATATTGTCAGTGAACCCATCTAATAATAGCTCTAATATAGGTATAGATGACGATATCGTAATAGAATTTAGTAAAGCAATGAATCAGACTTCTGTAGAAAATAATCTACAAATATCTCCTAATCCATGATCTAAACGATATCAATGGATATGAAATAAACTTTATATAATGCATGATAATTTTTTAAATAATGAAGAATATACTATTACTATATTATCATGAGCTATGGACTCGAATTCTAATACTTTATGATCAAATTATTGATTTAGTTTTACTACAATAGTATGAGCAAGTAGTAAAACTTGGCAATTAGATTTTGGTTATAATTCTTTTAATGCTTGAGTCTGGAATGAATTAAATGTCTGACTAGTAATATGACTATCAAATACAAGTCTTTATGATTCAAATTGAAATCAAACATCATTGTATATAGAGACAATAAAAAGATGACAAGATAAAAATGTTACATGAGCTATAACTAATGATGACTCTGGTATTTATCCTGATGCAAGAATATATAAGAATCTACGTGGTTATGGTAAATACTCTACAGTTTCTTGATTCCCTGAGGTAGAATTGATGGCTTGATGACTTGATCCAAATAAAACATATAATTTTAAATTTTATTGAAATAGTAGTAAAGTAGAAGCCTATCCTGAATATTCAAAAACAATATATACAATATGATGACAATCTGTAGTATTACAAACATTTCAAAACACTGGGAATGAAGTAATTATTAGCAATGTAAGTCCTAGTAGTAGCTGAACAATTAATTTTAGTTACAGAGCTTATGATGAAATTAATCGAAGAAATAGTTATCTCAACGTACTTATAATAGAAGAGAATGGGGTCGCTGTAGATTATATACCGGTACCTAATAGTGAAGTTTCTAATACTATAGAAAATGAATTCACAAACTGATGATATACTAAATGAAATTGAGCTTTGAGATCGATAAGCGCAGATACTGTTGTTTGAAAAAAAAGAATTAGTTTCGCAAATAGTTTATGAAAATTATTAATACCTACGGTTTTGAAATCAGCTAATGATATTATAGAAGTATCTCTGCCACAGTGAACAATATTAAAAAAATGAGGAAATGGATTTACATGAATATTAAATAAACCTATATTTCTAGATAAATCAGCTATTTCTAATCTTGATAATATTAAATCTGTGATCAGAATTTGAGATTGAACAAACTGAACTATATCAATAAAAGATCAATCCAATAATGACTTAAATGCAACTCTTAGAATACCCGCCCCTGATGCTGATGCTTGAGATACTGTGGATGTTTATTATTCTGAAGATAATTGATCTTCTTGGACTCTACATGGCAACTATACAGTAGTTAATATATTATGAGAACCTTATGCAGAGTTTACTACAAACCATTTTACTGATTTTGCTATCACTCTTCCTCCTGGTCAGTGATGATGATCATTTACTTGATCTTTTGTTATCAATAATGATGCTACCTCTACTACTTCTCAATCTGTAACTTTAAATATATCTACCACCCCTTCTGCTAGTCAAATGAGATTCGCTAACGATACTCCTTCTTGATGGTCTAGTCGAGAAACTTATAGCACTTCTAAAGCTCGAACTCTTTCTAACTGAACTTGAACCAAAACTGTTTATGCTGAATTTGATGAAGATGGAGATAATGTTGCTGATGTTCAAACTAATGATAGTATTGATTATATAATTTGAGGTGGTAATTGTGTATGATGAGTATGAATAGCTTGTTTGAATTTAGAAATAACTGCTGTAACAGGATCTTGTATATATGGTGATAATCTTGATCTTTGAAATCATGCTCAAACTTATTCTGCTTTTACAATGACAGGTAATTTCTTGAATACTTCTGCTGGAACTAAACGGTCTTGTAATGATTCAGCTTGAAAAGCTCCTCGAACAATGCAAATATCAGCTACTGATTTAATTATATGAAATTATTCTATATCTAGTTGACTGATAGAAGTATTAGCTTCTGCTCCCACTATTTATCAATG
>JAIPIU010000005.1 GCA_021734475.1 Candidatus Altimarinota bacterium | reverse complement strand
TATTAGCTAGATATAATTCTGCTATAGCAGAGACATTAAAATCCAATGATAAAAAAACAAACCAAACAGAGCAAACGACAAATATACAACAACAAGTAAGCGATGATTTAAGTCTAAATTTAATGAGTCCCCTAGATACGATAAAAGAAATTCTTATTTAAATTTATTTAGTCTGATCTTGTTCAAATTTTTTTTGAACTTCTAATAATATTTTTTCAAACTCTTTTAATCGTTTAAGTACTTCTTGTGCTTCTTTTAATTCAGTTTGTTTTTCTTTTAATTCAACTTCAAGTTTCTGTAATTGAATCTGATTGTTTATATGTTTCAAAACCAAGTCAAAATAAAGTTTCAAACCACTACTTTTTTTAATTTCTTCATTGGCCCATTTTCATAAACTAGTGTTCATACTAGGATCCAAAATCAAACAAGTCACTACAGTCTGTTCATAATCATTACAATCATCAAAGATACTCATTACTTCGCCCTGTATAAATCATCGAATAGGGCTTTTGAGATTTTTATTCCGTAAAGTATCAAATTCTTTCATTTCTGTAGCAGAAAAAATCTTAGGATCTTTAAAAAAATTTCTAATCTCAGTAGTGTCCTTCGTTATATTTCTCGTCTGAGCTGACGCTTGTTGAATAAATCAATTTCCCGCTAATGCAAGAAAAATAAGTAAGCCAGTCTTTGCAGCAAAGCTTGAACTTTTAGTTTTACTACGAACATTATTGGAGTTAATAGAGTTTATAGACATAGAAATTTAATTATTTTATAAAGACGTACTTTGTCTTTATTTTTGTTTTAGATTAATACATGTATAAATATTTACTAATAAATGTCAACTCTTAGTGTTTTTAATCTTCCATCTTTGCTATATGCTTAGTCGCATAAAATAGAGTCATTCATTGTATTCATATATACAAAAATATTATTCCAAACAACAGTTGTCCCGGCATATCTGTACGATTAAATAATATTATATTGATTATCATTGCCAATAGAGTAGTGATTAGCCAAAAGATATAATCAATTTTTTGAAAATATTGTCATACAAAACTCTTGGGTGCATAAAATATTAGTATTGCACAGAAAATATTCCAAAGTAATGCTGCCCACGCTATCTGAGCTATATTACCATCACATATAGAAAATAGACTAACGTAGATAGCGAAATTTATCACAGCAAACACTATCAATCTTTGTATTATACTTGTGTATCATATTCTTTTCAACAGCATTACATTAAATACAAAATTAGCTATCATGATTCGATATAGCCATTCATGTACAGTATCCATAGATATTCAAATATTTCTAATATACACTATTACTAGCAAAACTATCAATATTATATTTAGTCATTCCAATGCATATTTTGCTATTGTAGGTATGTTTACTAGATATTCATATAGTTCTCTGATGAAATCTTTTTTGAATGGTTTTTGATGTTTGGTAATTCTTTCTCCTGCTAATATAAGTCTCACAGATATAGTTTTTTCTTGTTCTACGCTTGGTGGTCTTTGACTAAGTATTTTATGAATAGCAAAATATATTCAACTCAAAAGCAAACTACTAATAAACAATGCCAAATAAAAATCCTGAACCTGATTTATTATTATTAGTATTACTGATCATATTAGTAGTATACCAAATTTGTATCGTAAATATTTTTCTATTTCAGTTTTCATTCATACTACGAAAAGTAGAAATCAGTTTATAGCCATATCAAATGCCCAAAATCAGCTTAGTAATTTTCATATTCAAGCTCGTCATACAAATTTGTAAATAGTGATAAACAAAAATCCAAGCGATAGATAATATAATGTTTGAAAAATTGTTTTACCATCTTTATATTCAAATAGATGTGAACCTATCCATAGTATTAAATTAAACACTATCAAAACTTTTGATACATCTATATTGGATAATCCAAAGAAATGTAGACTAATAGCAAATCATGTCATAATTACTATCCATGCTAGTAGTATCAGATATTGTTGTAAATCTTTTCGTGTTTTAAATTTTTCTTTGAAAGATCCTACATGATAACTCATAAAAATCAGTAAGAAAATTATTGGTAAAAATCATAGATACCATAATCATATAGACCAAAAAAATACTACAAATCAACTTAGGGCCAATAAAAGTATAAATATAGTCACTTTATCAGATTTATAATTTAAAATTTTATTTTTATAGAGCTAGGTTTATTTTTAGATTACGTATCAAAACTATAGACAGTATTACTATTATCGGTATTAGTATTACCAGGTATACAGCATTTTTTTTTCTAATCATTCTAATTACAAATAACACTACTCATATTATTCATAGATTGGATAATAGTACGAAATTTTTCAGTTCCATATCGGCTCATGTTTTACCAACTATCGAATATATAGCTATCTCTACTATGACTGCAACCAAAATAAACTCTATCCAATCATATACTCTGTATATTACATCTTTTGCGCTACGTAATTTTTTGAAAGCGTCTCTTTGTAAAAATCTGAAATATATTCATTTTTGTCACATAGTCACATAGTCACTATATTCATTTTTTACTGTTCATCCAATTGCTTTTGTTTTGATGGCTTTGAAATATCTAGAGTATTCTTTTATTATATCTATATTGGATACTATAGAATTTGGATCCAATATTTCACTTACTCAGACTTCATTTTTCATCCTTTCCAAAAATTCTATTTCTATATCTTCCATTAAATTCAAAAATTGTTCTCATATACTTACTATCTTTATTTGATTGGTTCACATTTTTAATTTACTTAATTCACTTCTAAGATCTTTTAGTTTTTTTATTTTACTACTATCTACTACGCTTAGAGTTCTAGGTATTAATTCATCACATCTTTCTATAGATTCTTCTATAGCTTTTCTAATTGCTAATAATCATTCATCAGCATAAACTTTTTTTTTCTTTTCGATTTTTTTCTTTTCAATTATATCTCTCATTTTTTTTTCTTCTTCTGCTTTTATTTTACTTTGTTCTATAATATTTTTCATTTCATTTTCTTCTATTCATCATTCCAAAAAATTTATATTTACTATATCCAATCATATTCTAGTGTATATCATACATGCTTCATTTATATCAGTTTCCTTGCTTATTATACGCAATATTTTATCTTCATATTTTACTTGCAAAAATATTTTTCCAAAAATATTTTCTGCTTGTTCATATTTATTTATAGAAATTACAATTATACCAAAAAATTCCAAAAATCATTTTGCTGATTCTATATTTTCAGATTCCAATAAAATATTTATATCGTATCTGATTAGACTGGCATCATCATCAATATTTGTATCTATACCATCATTATTTATTTTTCATTCTTCTTTGATTCATATTATTTCCAATAACATTAATTTTTAGCTACATTTTAAAATCTTATATGATTATATAATATTACACAAAAGAGTCAAATCATTTTTATAGCTTGAAAGCTCATTTGACTACTACCATGAACCAAACCTATTATACTTTTTTATTGAAAAAAATCAAAAAATCAATATATACACGCGCCAAAAAACGTTTGAACAATTCTATTGTTTCAGCGTTTAAATTTTTATCCAAAAAATATTAAATATGGAATCAATCTGACCATGTGGAAGTGTATTAGATTCTTTTTTTGACGAAAATACAATGTCCTTGCATATCAAGGAAAATAGGCCAATACTTAGAAAAAAATGATGACCCTGAAATTGGAAACCAATAGTTGATCCAACTCCATTTCCATCCAAAGATTTAAAAGATTTAGTTTCCAAGATTTTTAAAGAAATAGAAACTAGAGAAGATTGATTTTTGGAAATAGATAGAAAACTTTCTAAAATTTCACAACTTGGACCATATAGAATAGTAATAGTTTATCCACCATTATCAGATGGTTTGGAAATTACAGTAGCTAAACCAATCAAAAGATTGACTATGCAAGATTACAAATTAGATAAAGAAGTTTTGGAACTTTTCAAAAATTCATCCAAATGAATATTGGTTTCTTGAGCGCCCTGATCTTGAAAAACTACATTTGCTCAAGCATTAGTAGATCTATATCATCAAGACAATAATATTATCAAAACTTTAGAATCTCCACGTGATCTAATGGTTTCCGATGATGTGGTTCAGTATAGTTTTACATATGGTACTCACGATGAGGTGCGTGATATATTGCTTCTATCTAGACCAGATTATACTGTTTATGATGAAGTTAGAAATAAAGCTGATTTTGAATTATACAAAGATCTTAGACTTACATGAATATGACTGATATGAGTAATTCATGCTACTAGACCAGTAGATAGTATCCAGAGATTTCTAGGTACTATAGAAATGTGAGTTATACCTCAGGTTTTGGATACGGTTGTGTTTATAGATAAATGAATTATAAATGAAATTTATCAACTTGCTCTATCTGTGAAAGTTCCAGCATGAATGAGTTCAGAGGATCTATCTCGTCCAGTAATTTGTGTTACTAGTTTCTTTAGTAAAAAAGTTGAATATGAGATATATACATTCTGAGAGCAAATTGTAGTAGTACCAATTACAGAAGAAATGCAAAGTAATACATCTGGTAAATCAGCTATGTGAGAATATGCGAAACATGCTATTCAACAAAAACTTCAAAAATTACTTCCATGTGATTTTTTGATAAAAATCAAATCTGCTAGTGTTTTGGATTTATATATTCCAGCTACTTACAAATGACGCATTATATGAAAATCTTGAAACATTATATCTCAATTAGAAAAATCTATTTGACTCAGTATCCATGTGACTACATTTGATGAGTTGCCTATTATGGATGTGGTAACTGAAACCAAAATAAACAAAAACTTTTTTGAAATATACTTACCCAAAGAATTTATTGATCAGACATTTACATTACTTGTCGAAGATTCTCTAATTACTGTAAACTCAGATTCAAACGCAGTTATATCTTTTAAAAATAAATCAACTATCAAATCTTTACAAAAGAGATGATTTCTAATAGTAGACAAAAATAAACTATAAATATCAAAACATTTACTCGTTCAAACATTTTAACGTTTAAAAATTTTGCATGAACAATTTTCATTTTTCAAAAATCATAGCGGGAGTAGGACCTACATTAGCAAAAGAAACTGTATTATCAAAAGTTATAAATTTTGTAGATGTTTTTAGAATATCTTTATCATGATGATTTGATGATAATAACAAAAAATATATCGATACTATTATGAAATTAGATAATAGCAAAACTATTATGCTAGAAACCAAATGAACAGATATTAGAGTAAAAAATGTTTTGGAGGTTTCGGTTAGAAAGGGTGGTACAATTACTATGGATTATTCAGAATACGCTCAGGAAAACGACAAAAGAGTTTTTATAGATTATCCTTATATCAAAGATTTACCCAATTGAACAAAAATTTATTTTCAACAAAGTGATATTTCTTTAAAAATCAAATCTACAAAAGATGAATTTGTTGTATGTGAAGTTTTGCAATGATGAAAAATTTTACAATATGATAGAGTAGATTTTGGTAATCATGAAATAGATTTCCCATTCTTTACAGAAAAAGATAAAAAAGATATCTTACGATGATTGGAATATTGAGTCCATATGCTTGCTACATCTAATATAAAAACAGTAGATGATGTAATTCAAGTTAAGGATTTTATGACTGAACAAAATGCATCTCAGATGAAAGTTATCGCAAAAATAGAGAATGCACAAGCACTAAATAATATCAAAGCTATAAATGAAATTTCAGATTGAATAATTATTGTTTATGATAAGATATCTTCTTTTATGACCAAGAAAAAGATTACATTAGAATCTTTGATCAAAGATATTAGATCATCATGAAAGCCAGTTGTTATAAATTTTATAGATAATTTTTGAACAAATAAATATCCACTTACAGATGAAGCTTATATCAAAAAATTATGTTATCGATGAGTAGATTGATTTATGCTTGATATTATGCTCAAAGAAGAAGACCCTCTAAATATTATTACAAAAATGTCTGATATGTTGGATAAATACGAACTCCGTATACAGCCCAAAGAGACTGAACGTTTTGATCATGATGATGAGGCTATGATTAGAGATTATATTATATTCAATGCATATAGAGTCACACAAGAAGTTGAGGTTAGAGCTATCGTTTGTTTTACAGAAAATTGATATACTTCCGCTAGATTATCAGCTTTAAATCCCAAAGTACCAGTAATTACATTTACAAAATTAGATGAAACATATAGATATCTAAATATGATTTGGGGATCTAGATGATACAAAATATCACAGTCATTCAATTACGAAAATCTCAAAAGGATATGAAAAGAAATGATCAGAATTATTTTCAAATGAAATATATCATTGGATGATAAGATACTTATAGTGCAGGCAAATGAATATCAAAAAGACCATAAATCTGATATGATCAACTGAGTTGAATTATACAAATTTAAAAATATATAAAACAAAATTTTCTTTTTACAAAAAACCTGAACTTAGTTATTCAGGTTTTTTTTATTTTTATAAATTTATGCTGCTGCTTTTGTTTCGTTATTCAATAGAGCATCGATTTTTTCTTTATAGAAATCTTTTGGTCTTACTCATACGATTGCATCTACTGGTTGTCCATTGTTTAAAACAAATACAGATGGTATAGATGCTACTTGAAAACTTCAAGCTAGATCAGGATTTTCATCTACATTGATTTTCACAAACTTAACATTTTTTCATACATATTCTTCACTCATTTCATCTATCAATGGTCATAACATTCTACAAGGACCACACCATTCAGCCCAAAAATCTGCCAAAACAACTCAGTTATATTCCATCACTTCTTTTTTGAATTGATCAACTCAGTTGATGTAAATTACATTACTCATTTTTTCTAAATTATAATTTAAAAGATTGTGAATTATAAATTGATAATTAATTGTCATTCCGGTCTCGTTTTCGCCAAGGCGAATGCAACCGGAATCTTTAAAGTATATATTATTTTTAGATTCCGGCTGCAAAAAAAACTACGCCGGAATGACTAAATAGACTAGGTACTTAAAAACTTTTCCGCATCTAGAGCAGCCATACAGCCTGTTCAAGCAGAAGTAATAGCTTGTCTATATTTTTTATCTGCCACATCTCATGCTGCAAAAACTCACTTAATATTAGTTTCTACTGTTCATGGATTTGTCTGGATATATCCAGTATCGTCCAAATTTATTTGTCACTCCAAGAAACTAGTGTTGGGAGTATGTCATATAGCATAAAACAATCCTTCACATTCTATCTGACTTTCTTCATTGGTTTTATTATTTATTATTTTGAGTCATTTCAAGAAATCATCTCATATAGCTTCTGTAGCTTCAGTATTTCGTAATATGTTTATTTTGGGATTATCTATTACTTTTTCTTGCATAGCTTTGGAAGCTCTCAAAACATCTCTTCTAACTATCAAACTAACTTTATTTGCAAAGTGACTCAAATGCATAGCTTCTTCCATAGCTACATCTCATCATCATATTACTACCAAATGTTTATCTCTAAACATAGGTAATCATCAATCACAGACAGCACATGCAGATATTCATTTTTGTCGATATTTATCCTCTCATGGTATACCCAAACGTTTAGCTGTTGCTCCAGTAGCTATTATCAATGATTTAGTTTCTATTACTTCATTTCCTACAAATACTTTGAATGGATTTTGACCTAGATCTACTTTATCAACAGTTTTTGTTTCTATCCTTGTTCATGAATTTAGGCTCTGTTGTCTCATGTTCATCATTAGTTGAGTTCCATCTATTCAATCTGGGAAACCAGGAAAATTTTCTATCACAGTAGTAGTTGTCAATTGTCATCACGCAGCTACTCATCATGCTAAAAATCATTCAAACATCAATGGCTTTAGATTGGCTCTAGCTGCGTATATTGCTGCTGTATGTCCAGCTGGTCCAGATCATATAATTACTAAATTTTCCATATTAAAATAATTTTATTATAAAATATAAGTGTTCACATAATACAGTAAAAATAAAAATTTTCAATTAAAAAATTGATTCCCATAAATAGATAGTAATTCAGCTTATAGTATGATATTTACATAATATAGTTTATTTTACGAAATTTATATTAAGTATTTGATCTCAATTTTGATTTTCATTCGTTCAAAATTTGCAAAAATACAAAATCTATTTATAATTTAATCGTATTTTTAAATATCAAATGTTAAATGACAAAAAAATATAACTATATCAAGAGTCTGATTTTATATGTTTTGTTATGAATATTTCTTCTAAATGCTTTTTCTTTTGCTCAAGTTTGATCTCGATGAAAATATGGAAGCAATCCTATGCAGATATTAGATAATATCAAAGATGAAGCTAATGAAGATACTGAAATACAAGAAACAGCACTAGATTGAGTAACAGAATATCAATGATGATATGCCAAAGAATATAAAATAGCCAATACTTTGGAATATTTTAAAAATCATATACAACCATATTTGCAACGGTTAATTTATATCTGACTTACGGTTGCTGTAATACTTTTGATATACAATTGATTTTTGATGGTTACCAATTCTATCCATAAAAAATGAGATTTTGAAGCTATCAAAAAAAATATAATAAATATCTGAATATGAGTCATAGTTTTGACTTGATTCTATTTTATTATCAAACTTATGGTTGCTATTATCAATACAATATTTTGATGATTTGATGGATCTTCATGATTTAGTTAGATATTATAATGAATGAAAAGATTTTATAAAACAATAAACAAAATAATTCTGACTACGACATTGTTATGTTTGTGATTTTTATGATTATCTACTTTTGCTATTCAGGCTCCATCTTTTGAGGATAATTTTGCTAATTATCTAACAGACGATACACCTGATCAATATGGTAGAGTAGAGACAGTATTTGATCTGCCGATAGACAAAGATAAAACTTTAATGGAAAATATTAGATGTTTATTGTATCCCAATCCAAGTATATATCCATGATGTGATGCTGCTAGTGCATGATGATTTTTGTGGGATACTATTAGATATGCATGATTTATAGCAGTATTTATATTCCTTATTATGACATGAGTAAATCTGCTTCTTTATCCCAAAGATTCAGATAAAATCAAATCAGCATTAAAAAATATTATGTATATATGATATGGTGCTTTTATATTACTAGGTTCTGTCTGGTTATTATGAACAGTATTAAATGTTTCATGAATACAATGAAGCGAATCAATAGTAGAGAGATTACAATGATGACCAAGCTCTTTGTTTTTCCAAGTATTAGCATTCCTAAAGGTATTAGCGTTTTTTGCTGCTATTGTTATGATGGTTATTCTGTGATTTAGAATTATGTCTGCTCATGATCCTGAAAAATCAAAAAAAATAACAAAAACAATTATAAATATAGTTATAGCTTTGATTTTGATAAAAGTTGTAGATTTCTTATATTACATAGCTCAGTCACCTCAATTTGCATCCAAATCAGCAGACTTTATAGTAGATATAGCCAAGATAATATGATATATACTATGAGCTACACTTACATTGATGATATTCTATGCATGATATCTGATGATTACAGACCAATGAAAAGAAGAAAGTTTCAAAAAAGCTAAAAATATTATATTCTCCATAGTTCTTTCGGCTATAGTTTTATTCTTATTTCTGCTGATATTGTATCAAATATTTAATGAATTTGCTTAATCTTAAGCTTGATTTCAATATTCAAATATTTATAAAAAGTAGTCCTCGGTGGACTATTTTTTTTGCACGCTCCCGTAGTTCAACGGGATAGAATGGCTCTCTCCTAAGGAGCAGATACAGGTTCAAGTCCTGTCGGGGGTAAATACAAACGATTAGACTATACAAAAGTTTATACGTTTACATGAACATATTTAGATGGCCCACCAAACTATTTAATTATGCTCAAAAATTTTTATTTATTTTATATTTATAATTATGGTAGTCAAAAAAAAGAGCACAAAAGCAACGGTTTCCAAAGTAGACAGTAGCTTGAAAAGACATGAAAAAGATACTTGATCTCCAGAGGCTCAAATTAATTTATTGTCACATGAGGTTGAATTATTGCAAGCTCACCTAGTTTTACATCCAAAGGATGTAGATGCAAAAAGAAGTCTTCTAAAAAAAGTAGCAAAAAGAAGAAGATTACTTAAGTACCTAAAAGATAATAATTTATCTGTATATACACAGGTATCCAAAAAAATAAATCTAAAAGTGTAACAGAATTTATAAATTTGGGATAATCAAAAATTCCAAATATAAAATTCTGATTTTTTATTTCTATAACTTTTTATATCATAATGGCAAAAGAGACCAATTTCCTTGACGCACTTAGATCAGGTGAAATCAAAATACCTTCAATTAAAGAAGGAATAAAATTAAAGTGAAATATAATAAAAAAAATAGAAAATTGAGTTTTAGTAGATTGTGATAATTGAGCTTTTACTTGAGTAATATTATCCAAAGAGGTAAAAGAATTGGAGAGATCAAAATTTGAATTAACTCCAGGAAGAGAAATCGAAGTTGAAATTATCAACACAAATATCAGACATGAAGACTGATATTATATAGTATCAGTTACCAAATTATTACAATACGATGTTCGAAAATCATTATTATCTAAATTTGAAAAAGATGATATCATTACTGTTATTCCAACAGAAGCAAATCTTTGATGATTGCTTATAGATATGCATGGTATCAAATGATTTATACCACTATCTCAATTAGCTCCTATACATTATCCTAGAGTAGAGGATTGAGATCAAGAAGCTATATTCAATAAATTATTAGATATCATCTGAAAAGAAATAAATGTTAGAATAATCAATATAGATGAAGAAGAAAAAAGAATTATTTTATCAGAAAGAGAAGCTCTCAAAGAAGATAGAGAAAAAGTTTTAGCAGAGTTATGAGTTGGTAAGATATTTGATTGAGTTGTAAGTGGTGTATCATCATACTGATTATTTGTTACTATATGAGGGACTGTTGAGTGATTAGTTCATATATCAGAAATTACTTATGGTCACGTTAATGATATAGATAAACTTTGAAAAGTTTGAGATGAAATCAAAGTTGAAGTTATTTGATTAGAGAACTGAAAAATATCTCTATCTAGTAAAAAATTAAAATGAGATCCTCGATCTAGATTACCAAAACAATACAAGATCTGAGATATGATAGAATGAGAAGTTATTAGATTTGTACCATATTGAGTATTTATGAGAGTGTTTGAGGATATCAACTGACTTATCCATCTTAGTGAGTTATCACAAAAATCAGTTAATAATCCAAACGAAGTAGTAAAATTATGACAAGTAGTAAAAGCAAAAATAATATTATTAGATCCAAAAAACAGAAAAATCTGACTTAGTATGAAATGAAAAGATGAACAAAATACGCCTAGAGTTGCTCCCAAAAGAGACGAAGTAAAAGTAAAACAAACTGAAAAGCCTGTTGATGCTCCAACTGAAGCTCCAAAAGAAGAAAAAGAAGCTCCTAAAAAATCTTGAAAATGATTACAAGATGTAGTAAAAAAATTAGCAGCTGAATGAAAAGTAGCAAAAAAAGCTAAAAAAACTGATGAAGAAAAACCAGCTAAGCCAGCTAAAAAAGCACCAGCTAAAAAAACTACTAAAAAAGAATAATATTATTTCAATTCAAAAGACTAGGTATCAAACCCTAGTTTTTTGTTTTTATAAAAAAAATTCTGTTAAAATATTCAAAACATAATATATAGATTATACAAAATCATACATTAAAAGTATTTGCCTGTCCCGGAGAATTCCGGGATAAAAAAAAGAGGAAGAAAAACTTCCTCTTATTAATTGTCAATCCAAAACTTCATTTAAGAACGATTGAGGAATAAATTTATCACGTATAGGATCTATTTCCAGATATTTTTCTGGTTTAGGATCTGTTACAAAATTTATACCATAAAGGGTCATTGCTGGAGCTTTTTCATGAGTAGTTACATATCCAGATGATGAGCCGCAAAAACCTTTGGATTCACCATAATGGTTAGAAACTATTTGTATAGAGGCCAAAAAGTCTGTTAGATTGCTAGATAATATTCCAGCAGATATTGCTTCCCTTCGTCCATTTTTATAAACTCTAGTTACACTATCTATGAATAGATCAAATGTTCCAGTGTCTATAAAAACTTCGCCACTTCTACTATCTATCTCCAAATACCAATCAAACTCAGCGAAAATAGCTTCTTCCATTTCTTTCAATGTTATGTCGGTATGAGACTCAACAAACAAATTTGATACTCTTGGTTCAGGTACTATGGCGACTAAATCACCACTAGAAACTCTTTCAGTGAAACATTCTGCTAGATAATGTCCGTTTGATTTCTGTTTTAATCTCGCGGCACAGTTCTTGTCTGTTAAATAGTTTCTAACAATACCTTTTTCCAGCAAGCAAACATCTTTTGCTAGAGTACCTTCCATATCATATCTATAACTAGCAACCATACTTGTGTCAAGTGGTTTATCATGTATAGAAATATGAGTTAGAGCTGGCATATCACCATTGTTTGCAAATCTTTTTCCAAGTTTATTCTCAAAGACAGTACTATTGCCGTTTAGAATATATTTAGCAGATAGCATATGTCCTGCTATTGCTTCATGGAAAAGAGTACATACTGCAGAGGGTTTCAATAGAATAGGATAAATTCCACTATCTATTCTTTTGGTTTCCATTTTGGCCAGTTTTTTTGATAGTTTATTTTTGATATCATTCAATGAAGTCAAAAGTTCTTTGAATGTTTTGTAATAATCCACAAAAACATCCTCTATCAAAATTTTCTTGTCTGACAAATAGTTAAAAGAAAAAGAAACAGAACAAACATCTTGATATTGAATAACTTTTGTTCCTTTGCTATTACAGACTATCCAAACTTTTCTGTTGATGCTCAAAGATCCGTTCAATCCAATGATATTTGGCTTAATATAAAGCCATTTCATTAGATTTTCTATCTTATTCAAACCATTTTCACAAAACTCTTCAACAATGGGAATTTCTGGTAAATCAACAACGATTTCATCATCAGAAGATAAAGAATATTTATTATCTTTCACTTTTGTGAGGAAAAATTTATTGATAGCACTTTTGATATTTGAATTTATAATTCCACGAAAGAATATTTGTAAATATTCAGGATCAGGTATTATGCCAGTATATGAAAAACCGCTTTTTACCATCTTGTTTTTATTAGATATCCATATATGAATAGATATCTCAGCATTTTGATCCATGCTAATTGATTCTCCTTTTATTCCATTTTTGAATAAAATAGCTCTGTTTTGATAGTTCAGTAAAGTTATAGAAATATCACTGATTTTAAAAGTTTCTCTTTTTCCATCTGGATTTTCCATATTTACTTTTAGATCTTTGGCGTACTGAATACATTCTTCTAGTACATCAGCCAGTTTTTGATAATTAACATCCTTCATATGATTAGTTTTTTTGTTTAGTTAATATTTTGTTTGTAAATAGTTATTAAATATTAAAAGATTTAAATCAATAGAATATATCTATATATTTTTATAAATACTATTGTTTTTTTTGCTAAAATATGTATATGCTAAAAAACAAAAACCTAAATATATGGCACATATAGGAGTTCATTTCACATCAAACAAAAAGATTTTTGTCGTTTCTTGCGCTAGCGCATTGCCAGCTTTATTGGGTAATGACTCTGTAATAGAGAGTTGGTTCTACAGAAAGCCTTCAGAGTTAGAAAGATTTTTCAAGGAAAATCCTGAAGAAGAAGGACTATTTAACAAAGCTTTTGCTTACTGGATTATATGTCGAGTCTTCAAAAAAGAACAAGACGAAAAAGCCTACGGTATGCTAAAGCGAGAGTTAAAAGAATTTAATTCAAGGCTTTTGAGTATTGTCAGAAACTTGATCAATGCAGTAGCAAACGACATCAAAACTTTTTGGCTCAAACAAGAAAAAAGGGTAGTGAAAATGTTTAAATCAAATAATTTAATACTACCCAAAAAGAAAAGCTATTTAAAGAAATTTTGTAACGAATTTTCGTAATTTTATAAACAGCCATGTGATTTACATGGCTTTTTTTTATTTCAGAAACTATTTAGATGATATAAATCATTTAAGAAAATTTATATATTCTTCCATTGTATCAATATCTTTGCAGGCTTTTGCATTCAGTAAAATATCTTCTGCATTAGCAAGACTAGCTGTTGCATATTCTATAGCCTCCAGTTTATTTTTATCTTCTATCTCTTTTTTAAATTGATTTATATTCAAACTATACATAAAAAAATTTTATACTCTAAAAAAACCTTACATTTCTGTAAGGTTTAATAAATTATTTTACCCCATGACATTTCTTGAATTTTTTTCCACTTCCACAATAACATACATCATTTGGTCTAAGTTTTTTATTTACGCCAACATCTTTGACTTCATTTACTTCAAATAATCTAGCTCTACTATCTTTATCAGTTTTATTTTCTATTATATTTGTTTTTACTCATCATTGAGTTTCTTCATTTATTTCAAATACTTCAAATCAATCTTCATCTTGAAAGACAGCTTTTTTAGCTTTTTGAGAAGCTTGTTGAGCTTTTAGTACTTCACTTTCTTTGATATTTGAACTAGCTTCTTGCAACATTTTTACTAGATTAGGATCTTTTTTTGATTTTTCCAAAAGCATTTTTTCCATTTCTTCTTGCATAGCTATTCTACTATAATCTATACTCAAAGTATCTGTTGTTATAGCCATTTTGAGTCTATATATTAATGACTGGAACGTATCAAAAGCCTCTTTTTTGTACATTACTAGCGGATCCATTTGAGCGTATCACATAAATCATACTTTATCTCTGAGATATTGCATATTATCCAAGTGTTCTACTCGTAACATATCCATATGATGTAAGTATATCTCCTTGAATATTAGATAAGCTTTTTGTTGGTCGATCTTTTTTATATTTCAATCAAAAAATCTTTCTAAATTCTGACTTATTTGATCTACCAAATTTTCATTATTCAAAGACAACATTTCTTTATATTGTATTTCATTCCATTTTAATCCAAATTGCTTACTTAGATTTTCCAATAGATCTTCATTACTTTGTTTCATTCTTTGGGCATCTATTACTTGATTGTTTACTATTTCATAGATATTAGCTTTGATTTCTCACATCATATTTACCACAAATTCATCTTTTTTTGCTTGATCTAGTTCACTTTCTATTATATCATCTCTTTTTTTATAGATTCTTTTTCTTTGTTTATCTATTACGCTATCATAATCAAATAAGTGTTTTCTTATACCAAAATTCCAAGCTTCCATTTGTTTTTGAGATTTTTCGATAGAGCTTGTAAATTGTTTTTGAGTAAGTTCAAGATTTTCCAAATCATCTTTTGATAAAAACACTTTAGCCATTCATTGTATTCTTTCTCATCACATTTTTTTCATTATCAAATCATCTAGAGCCACAAAAAATACTGACGTTCATGGATCTCATTGTCTACCAGCACGTCATCTCAATTGATTATCTATTCTTCTTGATTCATGTTTTTCAGTACCTAGAATAAATAATCAGTAGTGGATTTCTTTTTCTATCGATTCTCAATTTTTTCAATCTACATTTTTAAAACTAAGCTTTACAAATCGATCAGTATTCAATTTCTTATTTTTATTGAAAATCAATTTTATAATTGTTCCATCAATTGTAATTTCTTTACTTTCCATTTCTCTGATTGTCTCATCATTTAGTTTCCATTCCTTTTTCAATCATTCTATAGTCAATTCAAATTCTGTATCAGAAAAAATATTAATTACTACAGATTTTTCAGATTTTAATTGTTTTTTAATCCATTTAGCATAGTTTTCAGCTATTTTATCATTTAATCATTTTTCTAGTTTTATATCTGTTCATCTTCATGCCATATTAGTAGCTACTACTACGCTTTTAAATTTTCCAGCGTTTGTAACTATATTAGCTTCTTGTTCATGAAATTTAGCATTCAAAACGTAATGATTTATAGTCTCTTTTTCCAACATTCTAGAAACGTATTCAGATGTCATAATATTGGCTGTTCATATTAGTATCGGTTGTCACATTTCATGATAAAATTTTATATGTTCTTTTACAAATTTCCATTTAGCTGATTGATTAAAATAAACTTTATCATTCTTATCTACTCTAATTATCGGTTTGTTCGTTGGTACTTCCAAAGTATCCAATTCATATATTTTTATAAATTCTTCTGCTTCAGTGGTAGCAGTACCAGTCATTCATCATAGTTTATTGTATTGTTTGAAAAAGTTTTGATAAGTAATAGTTGCCATAGTTTGAGATTCTCTTTGGATAGTTACTCATTCTTTTGCTTCTATAGCTTGATGTAATCCTTCACTAAATCTTCTTCAAGGCATTGTTCTACCAGTGTGTTCATCTACTATCAAGACTTCTCAATCTTTTACTATATATTCTTTGTCTATTTCATAGACAGCATGAGCTCTCAAAGCATTTTCTATATGATGAATTTCTTCTATTCACAAATCTTTATAGAGGTTTTCTACTCCTAGTATTCATTCCAATTTTTTTATTCATCTACCAGATAACAAAACACTTTTGGTTTTTTCATCTATATAGTAATCTCAATCTTCTTCTTGATCTTTGGGAATTTCTTTCAGTAGTTCTTGTAGAAGTCATTTGGATACAACTTTTTTTGTTGAACATTGGGTCAATAGTTTAACTATTTTTCAATAATAAACATATTTTTCTGTTGGCTCTTCACGAGCTTCAGAAATTATTAGAGGAGTTCTAGCTTCATCTATTAGTATACTATCTATTTCATCTACTATAGCATAATTCAATGGTCTTCGAATAAGCGATCTAGAGGCAAAAGTTTTTGTCAAATTATCTCTTAAATAATCAAATCCAAGTTCAGAATTTTCTACATATGTGATATCTTTTGAATATTCTTCTTTTCTTTTGTTTACTGGTACTCATTTGGTTACAGTACCTATAGTCAATCATAATCGTTGATAAACATGTCACATCCATTGAGCATCACGAGATGCTAAGTAATCATTTACAGTCACTACATGTACTCATTTACCACTTAGTGCATTCAAATATACTGGCATTACAGCAACCAAAGTTTTTCATTCTCAGGTTTTCATTTCAGCTATTTTTCCTTTATGTAATATTATACCTCATATCATTTGTACGTCATATGGTAACATATTCCAAACTATTTTTTCTCATTTTACATCAAATTCTTGTCCAAGCATTCTTTTACATGCTTGTTTAACTGTAGCAAAAGCTTCTGGTAAAAGATGATCTAGAGTTTCTCATTTTACTAATCTTTCTCTAAATTCTATAGTTTTTGCTTTTACTTCATCATCATTTAGTTTATCAAATTCTGTATAATAATGATTTATTTGACTCAAGATTGGCTCAATTTTCTTAATTTGTTTTTGATTATAATCTCAAGTTAATTTATTCAATACCCACTCAAACATAAATTAAAATTTATCTAAATAAAAAACACATTTTTCAATCAAAGAATATATCAAAATCATACTATAATTCAAAGGAAAAAACAAAATAATTGATTAGTCGTTAATTATAATTTTGATAATTTTCTCATAATCTAAATTTTCAGTTAGTAGTTTACTTCATTTCTCCCTATCAAATAATTCTTCTCATATCTTGTCTACAGGCACTTTCAAAATCACCCTTGGGATTCTAAATTTATCACAGACATATTCGATAGCCCAACTCTCCATATCTATATAAGCTGGAATTTGTTTATTTGTAATTTGTAATTTGTTCTCTAAATTCCCAATTCCAGATCCCCAATTCCTAATTACAATATCGGAGCATCCTATACTTTCCAAATTTCCAAATTCTATAAATATCGGTACAATTAATTCTTTTCATGTACTCAAATTCACAGTCCTAGCTACTTGAATCCAATCTTTCTTTTCATTCAAATATCCACATACTCATATATTCAAAACTATATCAAAATCTTGATTATTCAAAGTTTTTGTCAGATTAAAAATTGTTTCATACATTCACATTCATGTACATAGATAAGTTATATCTAAATTTATTTTTAAATTCAGGTTTTTGATTTTATTTTTTATGATTTTTCATTCTCATGCGGTAGCATAGCAGAGTAGTATTTTCATAATTAATAACTAATAACTAAAATCTAATAACTAAAATCTAATAACAAATTACCGATTCCCAATTACTAGTTTTTAAATTTGCTTGTAAATTTTGTTGTTAAAATTTGTTTATGAGTTTTCTAACAGAAAATTTGCTTGTAAATTTTGTTGTTAAAATTTGTTTATGAATTTTCTAAAAGAAAATTTGCAAAATATACATACAACAATTATAATTAGTACATATCATAGATTTTATTACAAGATATATTTATGATTCCAGAAAAAGAAACTACAGTACATAAAAAAAATTTTTTTCTGAGAAAATTATCTCTCATCAAGATAAATGACTTGGATAAATCCAAAATAGCAGAAGATATAATAAAAGATGCTGATTACAATTTTTTGTATTGGTTACAATTGATACTTTCATCTGCTATAGCAACATTATGATTACTTATCAATTCTTCTCCGGTAGTTATATGAGCTATGCTTATTTCTCCATTTCTAATGCCTATCAAGGTTTTTTCTTTTTCTATTACTACAGGAAATAAACATCTATATTTCAAGTCATTCAAAACTTTGATATTAAGTATATTACTTTCTGTAGCTGTTGCTTATGGGATTAGTTTATTAGTACCATTTACTCAACTTACAAATGAAATAATTTCAAGATGATCGCCGACTATAGTGGATTTATTTATAGCTCTAGCGTCTGGTATCATAGCTTTTATGTCAATTTGATTTACTCGTTTATCAGAAACCATAGCTTGAGTTGCCATGGCATCAGCTTTGCTTCCGCCACTATGTGTGATATGAATATGAGCTGAATTTATGAATCGATGAATATCCAAATGAAGTTGACTTTTGTTTTTAGCAAACTTGATCGCAATATTGATAGTGTGAGTATTTGTATTATATTTCTTTTGATTTTTTCCTAGAAATAAATGATGACAAACTCGTGGTATTACTAGTATAATACTGGTATTTTCAACAATTATTTTAATCAGTATTCCGCTATTTAAATGAATGGAAAGTATTACTGATGATATCAATCTCAATCAATCGATTAGAAATACAATGACATCTTTTGTACAAAACATAAACGATAAAGTTGAAATCAGTGATCTAAATTACAAAAATACTGAACAGAATAAAATATTTGTAAATGCTATTCTAAATGTCCCAATATGAACAATCATTACAGATAAACACAAGCAAGAACTTACAAATATGCTTGCCTTGTCTACCAATAAATCAATAGATCTTGATCTGCGTTTGGTAGATATATCATCAGTTTATATAGATTCAGTCAAAGAACCTACTAAGGAGGAAAAAATACAAAATTATATTCAAGATTTTTTCAAACAAAATTATCCTGAAATTATTGTTATTGATACCAAGATTGCTTACCAAACAAATCCAATTGTTCTTTTGGAATTATTCACTCTACAGACGGTAAATGAACAAAATATATTATCTAGTATAGAATCTGGGGCAAAAGCTGATTTACAAGAGGATATAGTGTTTATATTTCAGCGACAAAAAAAACAACAAAAAACACAAGTTCAATTTATCAAAGAACAGAATTTAGTTACTCAAGAATTTAGTAAAATCTTTACATGATCTAGGATAGAAAAATTAAATATATTTTTGGAAAAATCATTAGAAGAAAATCCGATTTTATCTTGATTGCAAAGTTCTTGATTTAACCAATCAGATTTATCATGATTTGTTTTTAATATAGAGATTACTTTTTTAACTCCCCTAAAAGAAGATCTCAGTGCTTCGTTAAATTTATTCAAAGATAATGTACAAAAATCTTTATGACAAAATATTCAATTAAATGCTGAATATAGAACCTTTTCAAAAATAGATTTGTAATTTGCTTTTGCTTATAAAATTATTAGACTGACAAAAAATTTAAATCAAATATAAATAAAATGGAGAAATCTCTTTCAATATGATGAATTACTTGGGTTCATTTCACCAACCCTTCTTCTCATGAACTAAAAGAAATAGTAGAAACTTACGATGTTCATGATATTATAAAGCAAGATATCAAAGAAAATAATACTCAAGACAAAATAGATGTCTATGATGATAGTATATTTTTGGTATTACATTTCCCTAAATATGATAAAAAAACTTGAAAATATTATTCCAATGAATTTAATATAATACTATGAAAAGATTTTATAGTATCTGTAGCAACGCATCATACAAATCATA
This sequence comes from Candidatus Altimarinota bacterium, assembly GCA_021734475.1. GTDB lineage: Bacteria > Patescibacteriota > Gracilibacteria > Absconditabacterales > Absconditicoccaceae > UBA6263. Next base: position 91,761 of record JAIPIU010000005.1, on the reverse strand, counting down.
TAGATAACATCAGAAAACAATATTCAGAAGATATCAAAAACAAAGATCCCGATGAAGAATTTAAAGTATCTCCGTATTATATCCTATATAAAATAATAGATGTAATGTATGATAAAGTAATATGAGCTCTAAATAAATTCAATCAAGATCTAAATAAAATAGAAGAGTCAGTTTTTAATTCAAAAGTATCCAATAGGAATATATTGGAGAATATGCTTATCAAAAAGCGTAATATAGTATACCTAAAACATTTGATAATACCTCAATCAGAGATTTTACAAGAATTACAAAAAGCAACAGCCCATTTTTATCAATGAGATTTGGATGTTTATTTTGAAGATATTATATACAAAACTGATAAAATTCTAGCAAATATAAATATGGCAATGGAAAATACTGAATCAGTATCTACTATTTACAATACACTAGCAAATATCAAAACAAATTCAGTTGTATCTATGCTTACGATATGGACGGTGATAATCTGAATTATGACCATGATTACTGGTCTGTATGGTATGAATGTTCAACTTCCTTTTCAAGAAAAATTAGAAACATTTAGGTTTATATTAGCTATTATGATAGCTATATCTTGAATTATGTTTTTGATTTTCAAAAGAAAAAAACGAATTTAAAATATTAGTATTTTCTTATATAGAATTTCTGTTGTATTCTTTGTAAATAATTATATATTTTACTTATGGTTCTTTGTTTTTGTTGATCTGAGTAAGAGCCGAAGAAACTAAAACTACAGACCTTTTTACTGTCATTCCGGTGTTATTGTGTAACTGCAACCGGAATCTACTAGTTAAAATCTAAAATTTCGGTTACAAAATTTAAAGCCGGAATAACGATGATATTGTGCTTTTAGTTGCTTCGTTTCACTCAGTACTAAATTTCTTAAATTGAATCAATAGACAAAACAAAGAGACCGTTTTTTATAACTTATCTATTTTTTATGACAACAAAAAAGCAATTTGAATTAAAACAACATTCCTTTGAGTGGGAATGAAAAACTATGTCTTTTGAGACATGAAAATTAGCTATGCAAGCTGGTAGTTCTATTAGACTTCAATTATGAGAAAATGTTCTACTTTTTACTACTTGTATAGATAATAATCCAAGACCAGGTACAGATTTTTTACCTTTGATGATAGATTATAGAGAGAGTTATTCTGCAGCTGGTAGAATAGCTGGTGCTGTATACAGAAGAAGAGAAGCGAAAGCTTGTGAAGCAGCTACATTATATGCTAGAATGGCTGATAGAGCATTGAGGCCAATGTTTCCAAAAGGAATGATAAATAGCATTGTGATTTCTATTACTCCATTATCTTTTGATCAAAAAATGGAGATGGATGTTGCTACTATAGTTGGTTCTTCTTTGTCTGTAATGGCTGCATGACTACCTTTTGATTGACCAGTCGGAGCTGTTCAGATATGATATATAGAAGATAAATATATTATAAATCCTACCAAAGCAGAATTGGAACTAAGTTTATTTAACCTACTACTTGCTGGTAAAAAAGGTTCTATTAATATGATTGAATGTGGAGCAAAAGAAGTCCCAGAAAATATATTACAAGAAGCATTTGAAATCTGACAAAAAGAAATAGATAAAATCTGTGATATACAGTCAGAATTTTTATCTAAGTTAGATATACAAACACAAGAAGTAATATTCAATAAACCATCAGAATCTGTTATCGCTTACATTTCAAATATCTTAACAGAAGATAAATTAAATGCATTGACTGGTAATACCAAAGTTCCATTCAATAATTTATTCAATCAGTATAATGATGAAGTCTTGGAATTATGTCATGAAAAAATAGAAAATGCAGAAGAACCTGATTTCACAGAGAGTAGCGTTAAAATGTGAGTATTTCACGTTGTTAAATATTTTATTAGAAATCGTACTATAGAAACCAAAAAAAGATTAGATGATAGATGAGAGTTGGATATTAGATCTTTGTATTGTGAAGTATGAAACATTCCTAGAGTACATGGAACAGGTCTTTTTTGGAGATGAGATACTCAAGTAATGACAACTACTACTTTATGATGACCAAAAGATTATTTGATATATGACGATATGGAAAATGATGGAACAAAACAAAGATACTTTCATCATTATAATTTTCCTCCATTTTCAGTATGAGAAGCCAATACAATTAGATATGTATGAAGAAGAGAAATCGGTCATGGTAAGCTAGCTGAGAAAGCTTTGATGCCTATGATTCCATCAAAAGAAGAGTTTCCATATAGTATCAGAACTGTTTCAGAATGTTTATGATCAGGTTGATCAACATCAATGTGATCTGTTTGTGGTTCTACTCTTTCTCTTATGGATGCATGAGTACCAATCAAAAAACCTGTTGCTGGTATTGCAATGTGACTTATGACTAAGTTAGATGACAATGAAAATATAGAAAAATATTCTATTTTAAATGATCTTCAGTGAACAGAAGATTTTACATGAGATATGGATTTTAAAGTAGCATGAACACGTGATGGTGTAACTGCTATACAATTAGATACAAAATTGAAATGACTACCTATGAATATTATCCATGAGACTATTACTAGATCTATAGCTGGATATAATGAAATTATGGACTTTATGCTTGAAACTATAGCTAAACCAAATGATCGTGTAAAAGAATATGCGCCAAAAATATTTATAATCAAAGTAGCTGTAGACAAAATCAAAGAAGTTATCTGAAAATGATGAGATGTGATAAACAAAATTATAGAAGATTGTGATGGTATCAAAATAGATTTTGATGATGATGGAACATGTTATTTGACACATCCAGATCAGGCTATGATAGACAAAGCAACAGCTATAATAAAAGAAATAGTAACAGATCTAGAAGTTGGTCAAGAATTTGATGCTAAAATCACTAGAGTAGAGGATTATGGTTTATTTGTTCAATTACCAAAAAATAAACTCTGACTATGTCATATATCCAACCTATGACAAAGATATGAAACTCCATTAACTAATCATTTCAAAATCTGAACCAATATTAGAGTGAAAATTAAATCAATAGATCATGATGGTAAAATAGCAGTATTGAAAATATAATTTCTTGATATACAAAAACCCGCTATATAGCGGGTTTTTTTTATTAAATCTTTTTGTATTTAATGACAATGTCATCCTCCACAACATTCGTGATCATCATCCTTTTTTTCTCAACCACAACATTCTCATTCATGATTATGTTCATGTCATTTTATATTTGCATTTTTCATATATTCCAATGAATCAAAAAAACCTCATATCATAGCTGACATTACTTGATCATCGTCAATTTCATGTCATCACATTTTGTTGATTTCTCATTTTAATCTGATGTACTCATCTAGTACTTCTTTACTTACTTCAATACTATGCTTACTCATTTTTTATAATGTTTAAATTTTAAAACGTCTATTTAGTCATTCCGGCATTGTGCTCCTTTTGTAAAGGAGCTGGCGAGGAGTAGAGCGACGAGACTGAGGATTTTTTTGCGGCCGGAGTCTTAAATATTTAAATTAGTAGATTCCGGTTGCAACTTCGTAATAGCACCGGAATGACAGTTGGTTAGAATTCTATTTAAAACTCTTTGCAAATCTTAGATCACCATTGGTAAAATATCTTATGTCCTTGATTCAATATTTTATAGCAGCTATTCTAGTTAATCACATTCAGAAGGCAAACCCACTATATTTATTAGTATCTACTCATGCTTCTTTCAATACATTAGGATGTATCATTCACGCTGGTATGATTTCTATTCGTCCACTATTTTTACATAATCAACATCACTTACCTTTACATATAGGACAAGCAGCATCTATTTCGAAACCAGGCTCAACAAAAGGAAAAAAACCAGGTCTAATTCTCAATTCTATCTTATCTTTGAATACTGCAGATACAAATTTAGACATTATAGATTTAAAGACTCCAATAGAAATATTTTCATCTATAACCATTCATTCAACCTGCCAAAAAGCAGTATCATGAGAAGAATCCATTTCGTCAAATCTATAACACCTTCATGGAACAATAATTTTCAACGGTACTCAATATTTTTTTATCATATAATTTTGCATTGAAGAGGTATGTGTTCTCATAACTAAATTATCTCATCAGCTATCTTTTTCAGTGACATAGATAGTATCATGCATTTCTGTTGCAGGATGAGTTAATGGGATATTAACCGCAACAAAATTTTCATATTTTGTTACCATATCATGACCATATTCAACAAAAAATCACATAGATTTGAATATTTCTTCAGCATCTCTTCTAGCTTTTGTCACTAAGCTTTCACTTCATTGTTCTACTTTTTTTCCTTCCAAAGAAATATCTACTATATCTTCACGTAGTTTCTCATTTATGCTATCTATGCTTAGTATTTGCTCTTTACTCTCATATGTTTCAGTTAGAGTAAGTTTAGCGTCAGATAGTATTTTACCATATTCTTTCTTTTCTTCTATACTAAGTGTAGCCATTTTTTTAAATTCTTCATTCAAAAGTCATTTTTTTCATAAATATTTATCAAAAACTATTTCCAATTCTTTCAAATTTTTGGCTCAATCAATTTCTTTTAATATTTTGGCAGTTTCCAACATTATTTTCAAAAATATATAAAAAATTTAATTCATTAACATAAAAACATAATATGTTTAAATATAAAACTACTATTTTCAATATATTTTCTTAATTATTTAATTTTAAATTAAAATAAAATTTAAACTTGACATTATATATGTTTTTATATATAATATAATATATCACTTTGTATATTATATTATAAATTTAGTGATATCTTATTGGTTATATTGTTTTTATATATATAATTACATCAAAATGACTAATCAAAAAAATCCAGCTAATGTTTTAAACTCAGATAACAATGAATCTAAAAAAAAAGATTTTGATTCTAATTTAGATAACGAAATATCTAAAATATTATCCAATGATGTTTTTATTAATAATTCGGAGCGAATAAATTATATAAATACAAAGATCAAAAGTGGAAATCTTTCATCATGAGAAATTGCATATTATAATCGTATTTTGAGAGTACTTTCTATGCCAGATTTGTCAAAAAAAGAATGACATCCAATAAATTTAACAATAAATAAAATTCTTTCATCTCAATTTTTTAATTGATTTGATTATGTTAAAGTTCCTGAGATTGTTTCAGAGTTTGAAACTTTCGATTTATTTAATTTCTCTGAAAATCATGTAGCTAGGAGACCATCAGATAGTTATTTTATAAATAAATCTACTAATAAAAAAAATAGTATGTTACTTAGACCACATACATCAGTTATGTGGTATCATTATTTATTAAATTGATGAGGAAAAGAAAAATTAGAAAATAATGGTGAAGTAAAGGGATTATCTCGATGAAAAGTATATCGTGTTGATAATCTTGATAAAACACATCATGAATGTTTTCATCAAATTGATTGACTTAGAATAACAGAAAAAGATAAAGAAATAATAACTCAAGATACTTTAAAGGAAGTTTTATGAAATACGATAAAAGCGTTATTTGGTGAAAATGCAAAATATAGATTTAATGAAGATAGTTTTCCATATACAACAGATAGTTTAGAGGTTGAAGTTGAGTACGAGTGAAAATGGTTAGAAGTTTTAGGTGCTTGAGTAGTTCATCCAACAGTATTAGAAAAATTATGATTAGATCCAAATAAATATAATTGACGAGCATTTGGCTTTTGACTAGATAGATTAGTGATGGCATTAAAAAAAGTACCAGATATAAGAATATTTTGGAGTGAAGACCCTAGAATAACATCTCAACGATGAAATCTTAATCCATATAAAGAAGTTAGTGTTTATCCTCCTGTTCTAAAAGATATATCATTTATTACATCAAAAATAAAGTTTGTAGAAGATAAGAAAGAAATGGAAAAATCATGAAAAATGGAGTTGATTAATGAAGCTGATTTGTTTGATATAGCTGGTATTGCAAGAGATATATCATGATGACTTATAGAAGAAATAAAAGTTATAGATATATTTGAAAATGATAAGAAGTTCTGAAATGATAAAAAATCTGTATGTATAAGGATCTCATTTAGGTCTTTAGAAAGAACATTAACAAATGATGAAATAAATATTGTTTATTTTAATATAAGAGATAAAATAGAAAAAGAACTTTGATATAAATTAAGATAATCTCTATTTGTATTAAAAATAAATTAGCTTGACTTATGAGATATATTCTTTATGTATATAATATCTTTATTTCATAATATAAAAAAAATGGAAGAAAAGTTATTAAACAATGAAAAGGTGTGTGAAGTAAAAGAAAAAGAAGATCAGGAAATTGTAAAAGATTATTATGAGGCTGAATCTCGACAATTTAGTGGTTGTTGAGATTAAAAATTAGGAGGCGAAAGCCTCCTTTTTTATAAACATATAAAATATGATAAATTTATTTTTTTTAGTAAATAAAGACTGATTAAAATATTTTAAATCAATATTAAATAAAAACACAGATCTAAACACGTGTATGAGAGATTCAAAAAATTTGTGTAGAGAATTAAATAATATTCGAAATAAATCTTGAAATAAAATAAATCAAATTATAGAGAATTTCTTTTGAAAGACTAATTATTGTTTTAAAGTTGAGGTTTTTCCAAAATATTTTTTTTTATGAGCAATAAATATAGAAAATTGAATTATTGTTTTATGACAACCATCTAGATCTCAGTCATTTTATTTATGAATATTGTTACATGAATTTATTCATTTTATTTTAAAAAACAAAAACATAAACAGATTTATAGAAGAAATTATATGTTTTTTATTTGAAAGAATGTTTATATTGGAGCAAGATAAAATAAATATAGATGACTTTCAATACGATAAATCAACTGACGATTTTCATAAATATGCGATTATTTACTCAAAAAAATTTTACAATACGTTCTTATGATTTTATAAAGATTGAGAAATAGATTGATTGATAGATTTTATAGATAAAAACATAGACAACGATAAAAAACAAATTAATATAAAAAATAATTTAGCAGGTTATTTAACAGAAAATGGATAAACTATTTTTTAAGAAAAACACAATAGCTAGAGTAGAACATTTTTGAATATTATTACTTACATTGGATTGAAATAGATTTTCATTTTGAGTAAAATTTAAAGAAATACTAAATCATATAAATTGATCAAATATGAATTTATTGATAAATAATTTTTCTAATCAATTATGAGAAAAAGAAATAAGACAATTTATAAATATATTATTGAAAAAATGAATAATTATTTATTCTTCAAGTAATATTAATTCGAAATTAAAACTTATAGAAAATAATTTTATAACAGAGGATTGCTTAAGTTTTCCTAGAACGGTTTATCGAGAACTTACTCAATTATGTAATTTAGAGTGTATTCATTGTTATTCAGCTTCCATGATCAAATGATTCAAATGATTAGATTTCAATGAAATAAAAAACACAATCGATGAATTAATAGATAGATGAGTGGAATTTTTGAATATATGATGATGAGAACCTATGATATATAAAGATATTTATAAAACTTTATATTACGCTATATCAAAATGATTAACTATTGAAATGACAACAAATTGAATTTTGATAAATGATGATTCAATTAAAAAACTAAAAAAGACGTGAATAAAATTTATTCAAATAAGTTTAGATGGTTCACATAAAAATATTTATGAAAAAATAAGAAGAAAATCAGATTTTAATAAAGTTATATCTGCAATAAATAAATTGATAGAAGCGTGATTTGTTCTATCAGTTAATACTGTTTTAATGAAACATAATAAGGATGATATAATAAATATTATTAAATTATGTAAGAATTTATGAGTAAATTACTTTAAAGTATCTCCGTTGATGGAAACTTGAAGATGATCATCAAATGTATTAGATTTGCAGCTATCATTAAATGAATATAAAAATATTTATAAAAATATTATTAAATATAAACAATCTCATTTAAAAGATGATATGAAAATAATAATTTATCAGAATATATTAAAACCAGATATTAAAAATATAGATTGGATGCCAGATAATCATTATTGATGTCCCGCATCTAGAACTACATGTTGAATAGATTCATATTGAAATGTTTATCCATGTTCATATATGAATCATAAAGAACTTTGTTGCTGAAATATAAAAGAACAGTCATTATTGGATATACGATCAAAATCTGATATTATGAACAAAATAAGAAATATTGATAAGATTACTTGAAAATGTTCTAATTGTGATTTTTTAGATTTATGTAGGTGAGGTTGTAGAGCAACGTCATATCTAAGATATAAAAAATTAGACGCTACAGATCCTTTATGTGTTGTAAATATATAAATATGTATTATAGAATAAAAGAGAACATAATACGAAGAAATGAAAAAAATAGTTTTATGCTGTTACATCCAGTATCAAATAAATTTATAACATATTGAAAAACTATTTCTGATTATATAAGTAAAAATTGAATAATAGATTCATCAAATTTAAGTTTGATAAATTATCTTCAATGACAATGACTTATAGAATGAGTAGATAATAATGAAAAATTTTCAAATGAAGAATTCTGATCAGATGATTTTATATCTGCTCCATTAAATGTAACCATACAGATAACCAATAAATGTAATTTAAGATGTAAGCATTGTCATAGGGTAGATAAATGATCTTTGGATATTGATTTTAAAAAAATAAAGAAACTTATAGATGAATTATCAGATATGAAAATATTTAATATTAATATATCATGATGAGAACCGTTATTATATAAATGATTGTTTGATGTTATAGAATATATATCATCTAAATGAATTAAAGTTACAATGTCTACAAATCTTATATTACGAAATGATAAAATCGCAAAAAAAATGTATGAATTTTGAGTTAGACAATTACATATTTCATTAGATTCTGCAGATGCTAAGTATCACGATTACATTAGATGATCTAAAAATTCATATTCAATTATGATAAAAAATTTAGAAATAATAAAAAAGGTAGGAATAGAATTTACCATAGTAACAACTCTAATTAATCAGACCATCGAAGATTATTCAAATATAATAGATTTTTCATTTAGATTGTGAGCAAGTTGACACAAAACAAATACGCTTGTTCCACAATGACAATGAAAGACTCTTGATGTAGAATATTATAATAATAAAGATTTATTAAAGTCTTATATAGAGATTTTTTCTAGAAAAAAAGAAGAATACAGCTGAAAAATGTCAATCATATGAGAAACAATGTTTCTAATAAATATGTGAGATGGTCAAGAAGGTAAACCAGATGTTTTTAAAATATTTTGTCCTGCGTGAGTACTTACTTGTGCAATAACTGAAAAATGAGATGTGCTTCCTTGTCCATTCTTTAGTGAGGTTAATATATGAAATATATATAAAGATTCTTTTAAATCTTTACGAAAAAATAATAAATTACTTAATGATATTAGAATAAATAAATCAAATGAAAATAGCTGATGTCAGGCAAGAGCATATTGAATATCAAATTCAATAAAATCAGAAGATCCATATACATACAAAAACATATATAACATAGATGATCATAAATTTTATAATGATTCAGCTATATTTAGAGATAAATTTATATCAAAAATATGACATTGAATTGTGATAAAATGAGAAAAATGAAATAAAGATTTTTATTGATTAATACATAATTATTTATTAAATTCTGATTTAACTTTAGAGATTTGAACTGGAACTTGAATAGTTCCTAAAACTTTATGAAAATTGTGAAAAAATATAATTTCTGTAGATTTTTCCAAAAATATGTTAAAAGTTGCAAAAAAAAACTGTGAAATTTATAATAATATTGTTTTTAAAAAAGAAGATATAAATAAGCTTAGTTTTAAAGATCAAACATTTAATCTTATTATAAAAAGGTTGGCTCCAGATAATCTTAATCAAATATTTAGAGTATTAAAAGATTCTTGAAATTTTATAAATTTCACAAATTGAGAAAACGATTGAAAAGAATTAAAAGAAATGTTTTGATTTCCATATCATGAAAGTGTCTCCTCGTATAGAGATAAGCTAATTAAGCAATGATTTAATATCTTATATGAAAAAGAATTTCAATTTGAAGAAATATATGAAAGTTTCGATGTATTAGCAAATATGTTAAATATTGCTCCAATAATACCAGATTTTTTAGATAAGAAAGAATATTACTTAGATAAAATAAAAAAATATTTTAATAAACATAAGTCGTTTATTTTAACTCGTCATAAATATTTAACAAATGCAAAAAAATAAGCCATTTGATATTTTTACTCTACAGCGGCACATAACTAATAATTGTCAATTGAGATGTAAACATTGTTATGTTGATTTTTCTAAGCCAGTTTCAATAAATATGTCTGATTTTCACAAAGCATTAGATAATTATAAAAGATTTTTATCTTATTTTTGAATAAAGTGAAAAATATATTATACATGATGAGATCCTTTTTTACACCAAAATTTTTGGGATATTATTTTACATACAAAGAAAAATAATATAGATGTTTCTATATTTTGAAATTATCATTTTTTGAACGATGTAAATATAAATAGGTTATACAAAAACTGAATAAAATTTTATCAATTAAGTATAGAATGATTAGAAAAAGTTCATGATCAAATAAGATGAACATGAACTTTTAATTGAGTTATAGATGCTATAAATAGATTGGAAAAAAGATGAATATATACATTAGTTAATATGACCTTATCTAAATTAAATATTGATCAACTAATTCCTTTAATTAAATTTCTTGCATATAATACAAATCTTTCTAGATTTGATTTTGTGAGAGTTATTCCTATATGAAAAGCTAAAGATAATATTACGTTAAATGACAATGATTTTAAGAATATATTATTAGATGTTTTAAATATAGAAAACAAAATTAAAGAAGATTGAAAAAAATTAACTATTTGAAAAAAAGATCATCTTCGAAGCCTTCTTTATTTTCAAGCAAATAGATTGAAAATAGATATTAATGATAAAGTTAACGGGTGTTGAATGGTTTATAGACATCTTTCAATTATAGAAAATTGAGATATCTATGTGTGTAGAAAATTACCTATTAAAGTTTGAAATATAATAAAAGATGATTTAATTGATATTTATAAAAACAATAAAATAGTTTCACAAATACTTGAAATGAATTTTGTAAATTGATGTAAATGATGTGAATTAAACAATATATGTAGATGATGTCCGGCTGTTACATATTGATATTATGGTAATTTATTAAAGAAGGATCCTCAATGCTGGGTTTAATTTATTTTTTAATATTATAAGATGTATTTAGCTAATATTATTATTTGAGAAACATATTGTATACTTAATTGTGATTATTGTATGTATAATAAAAAAACAAAAAACAATTTTTCTATAAAAGAGGAATCTATAATTTCTTCAAGTATATGAAAACTAAAGCATTTTATAGATAATCATGCGAAAAAGTTACAAATACTTTCTCTTGCGTGATGAGAGCCGGCTATGTTCCCAAATATTATAAAAAAATTCTATGAAAATTTTGACAATAAACTTATAAGAATATGTACTAATTGAATAATGATAGATAAAATTTGATTAGATAATTATTCTCCAAAAAGATTGTATTTTGCTATATCTTTAGATTGAATTAACCTTGAAGATAATATTTTTAGATTTAAGTCACAATCTATTTTAGATAAAATATTTTCTAATATAGATGTTATTTTAAAAAAATGATTTAGTCTTGAATTATTAACAGTTTTAAATCCTAATAATATTTTAAAATATATCGATTTATTGAAATATTTTGAATTAAAATATAAAACTTATATAGAGAGCTGACAATTACGATTTGTTCCTTTTGAATTAGTTAATTATATGAATTTAGATAAATTTAAGATAACTAAAGAAATTAGTGATAAATTTTCTGCTAATATATCTTCTAATACTGATAAATTAATTGTTTTACAAACATATAAAGAATATTTTGATAAATTAAGCTCATTTTATTTGTGAAACAACGTTAGTAGTTGTAATATGTATAAGCGATGAGTATATTTTAAATATTTATGAGATTCTATATGGACAAGCGGTTCTTTTAGTGTTTATTGATGTTGAAGTAGATGACATCTTATGATGTGAACAATGGATTTTCGTGATAAATTTGATGAATCTTTTATATTAGAAAGAAGGAAAACAAAGTCAGTAGATAAATATTTTAAAGAATCAGATAGAGCATGTAAAAGATGCTTTGATAATTGGCATTTCTATTGATTGTTTTTGGAAAATAAATTAAGCAACATTCCTTATATATTAAAAAAAACTGTTGATTTATATAAAAGTTAATTATTATGTATTGAAAATATATAATAAAAAAAAACTGAAATAATCCTAATAGGTTATGAATACTTATATGTACACATTGAGATGAAACCATATGATTTAAAGCTATGAAGATTATTGAAAATCATATAACCAATGTTAGTTTTATAATTGTTAATAAAAAAGCATTTGATTTATGAAGAAAATATATTGAGTTTGATCTAAATAGATGCTTTTTATGAAATGCAATATGAAAATGAATAGATAGTTATGAATATAAATTATCAAAAGAATTACATATGGTTTTAAAAGATTTTCATAATTTAATAGATATTCATTCAACAGATTTTGATATAGATCCTTATATTATTGTGGATAATATAAAAAAAAATAATTTAAATATTGTTAATTGTATAGATAAAAAATTTATAAAAAATATATATGTTATTCCATTTTCTAAATGAACATTAATTTGAAATTATATAAATGCGATTGCTATTGAATGTTGACACAATGATGACCAAAATAGAGTAAACCAAATTGCAGAAATTATAAAAAATGTTTCTGATAATTTGTACTGAAAAACATTTTTTCAAAAGAATATACATACTTTTTTATGAGAGATGAAGAAATGAAATATAATCAGGTTGTATGAAAAGACAAAAGACTTTAACCTTATAAAAGAATGATCAAAACTATGATATGATAAGGAATCTAATATAATATATAGTGATCAAGATATTAGGTTGTTGTTTGTAAATAATAAATTTAATAATAATATTTTAGCTATTAAGTTAAATTTAATCTAAAATATAGATTATATTAGGTATTTTATTGTTTAATTCCTTATTTTTTGTTTATTTTCAATAAATTTCACCGATTTTTATCAATGTTTAGACTTTTGTCAATCTTAATAAGCAAATCGAGATATTTTATTTTGCAATATCTCTATCCCAGCTTATAATAAAGTATCATATTTATAACCTTATCTGATACATGGACAAAAGAGACCACCAGCTTCTTATTGATGTAAAAGATCTCACCTGGTGATATGAAGATTCTCCATATCTTTTGTTTGATAAATTTAATTTTGCTCTATATTCAGGAGACTTTACAATTATTATGTGAAAATCTGGATGTGGAAAGTCTACTTTGGTTAAACTTTTGATTTGACAAAAAAAAGCTCCACCAAAGACAATTTATCACAAGAGAGAGGATATGTCAAAATATTCAGAAGATGAAATTCAGCTTTTTAGAAGAAAAGTTTGAATAATTTTCCAAGATTATAAGCTTATAAATTCATTATCTGTAAAAGATAATATTACATATCCACTTAGAATTTATAGTTTAGGCGATACTATTATCGATGCCAAATATGAAAAGGTAAAAAAAGAACTAAATATAGACTATCTATCTGACTATCCAGTTAAATACCTTTCTGGTTGAGAGAAACAAAAAGTTGGTCTAGCTAGGGCTTTGATACATGATCCAGAGTTTATAATAGCTGATGAACCTACATGAAATTTGGATCGAGAACACACACAACAGCTATGTGATATTCTCATAGATGTAAACAAAAAAGGTGATACCGTATTATTAATAACTCATGATGTACATGTGTTAAATTATTTAAAGAGTAAGTATAGTGTGAATATTTTTCAAATGTGCTAGTTTTATCCAATCAAAAACTATTTATTAATATGAAAAGCAAGCAAAACAATATTATAATCCAAAAAATTATTAATAAAGTCCAGACAATGGATCTTGCTTGATATCTTATCGATGAGGTTAAAGATTTTTTGAAATATCTAAATTATTATAAATTAAAAAATATCTACAAAAATATAGATTCTTTTTGTGAATACTTAGATTTTATAGATCATCACAATACTACACAGGTACATCAACTTGGTCATGAAGAAAATCCTGATTTATCTGAAACAGATCACGATCTTTTTTATTATCTTTCACAAAAATGATTAGAAAAAGTTTGAGAATCTAAACTTAGACAAAAGTTACGAGAAAACGATTATAATATCTCCTATATCATGCAATGAATCAAATGATATCTGCTTTTGACGGTTAGTGAATTTTGTAATGCATCGCCAACTAGAATGTCTATCAATAAAATCTTATGGACCAAAGAAGTCGAAAAAATTAAATCCTAATTTTTAGTACTTAGTATTTAGCCTTTAGCACTTAGTATCTAGCAACTAATCGCCACTAATCTGGTTGATTTTTTTAATTTCCTTGAAAGATATTTTTTAATCATTAATCTTTTCTCGTTTTACTAGTCATTCCGGCGTTATTATTGCAGCCGGAATCTTAATTATTTCAAATGCTTATTTACTTAGAATCCAAAGCTAAATCCTATCCACTCACTCAGCAAATTCTGAGTAAGTTTTCTAATGCTTCTGTAATTGAAATAGATCACTACAAAAATATTTTCGATAAAAATATCTGAAATCACAAGCTAGCTAATGCAATAATTTTAGCTAAACAAGAAAATATTTCTATCCTTCCTACGCCAGCAAATTATTGATATCCAGGCAAAGCATTTTTTTTTAAGTCAGTTTTAAACTGCATCTTTGATTGTGAATATTGCTATCTGAAATGAGCATTCAAAACTCCATTTCCAAGCATATTCGTTAATTATCAAGATATCCAAAATGTTATCTCTGAAAAAATCACTTCACTGAGAAAATCTTGATACGCTGACACAATTTATTTTTACTCAAGTAATTATTCCGATATCCAATGACTAGATGAAATGATAAATTTTAATCAGTCTTTTATTCCATTTTTTGAAAAATTCCCAAATGTTCTTATGGAATCCCGCACCAAATCAGCTAATATGGCATCCCTAATAAGGGAGGACTGGGAGGGTTCTATACCACAGAACACAGAGATCTCATTTTCTCTAAATCCACAATCTATAATAGATTCTTTTGAACACAAAACATCATCATTAGATGAAAGGATAAATTCTATCAATACATTAATCTCAAAATGATTCAAAGTCTGAATAAGATTCCTTCCACTTTTACCTGTAGAAAATTATCTACAAATATATACAGACTTTATTTCTTATATTAAAGAAAAGGTAGACTTTAATAAAGTAAATTCAATATTTATATGATCTATAATTTATACTAAATCTGATTACAATAATCTTTTAAAAAGATGAAATTTTGCTTTTGAATGAAAATTTCAAGAGTGTTCAGATTGATTTATGAGGATAGAGGATAGGATTACGCAAGATTTTAAAAATTTATTCACATCATCTTTTCCAGATAAAAGAATTCTATTTGATATCATATAAATAACTAGTCATTGCGAACCGTAGGCGTGGCAATCTTCTATATTTATCTAAGATTGCTTCGTACCCTACCTACCGGCAGGCAGGCTCGCAATGACAGTATTACTTTTATATTTGAATTATAAAAACCTTTTCTTAGAAAAGAATTCACTTTACAACTAATTTTCACTATGCAAAATATCCTCATCACCTGAGTCTCATCTTGAATATGAAAATATCTCACAGAAAAACTTCATTCAGAATATAATATTTTTGGTATATCTAGAACAGATCCAAAAATAAAAGGAATCAATTTCATCGCATGCGATCTGACAAAACCAAATGATATTAAAAATCTGATTTCTAAACTTAGTTTATCAAAGATTTCTTTAGATGCTATTATTTTCAACGCTGGAGTAGGCTATTTCGATAAATTTGATAAAGTTACTGATAAAGAATATATGAATATGATACATCTAAATTTATATTCCAATATTATTCTTACAAAACAGCTTATTCCCTTTTTTACTCCCAAATCTAAATTAATCTATATCTGAAGTATAGCTTCCAAAAAATTTATGAAATATGGAGCTTGATATCAAGCAAGTAAATTTGGGCTTAGAGGATTTGTATGAGCACTTAGAAATGAAATTAAACAAAAAGTCTTTCTTATCAATCCTCAGTACGTAGATACAAATTTTTTTACTCAGATGAGAATCGAACCAGAGTGAAAATATAATGAAACCAAAGTTCAAGAAATTTTAATTACAGTCCAAAATATATTTTCATCCAAAGAGATCAGGTTTGAAATAGATTTATAATCTCAATACTTGACAAAATATAAAAAACTATTTATAATATAGTATAGTTTATTTTATTATCAAAATTATGGATAAAAGAGATTGTATTTCACTTGTTCTTGATAAACTTTCAGCCTATCGACCAATGGCAAAATGATTAAAAGTTTTGCTCAATCAGGATAAATTAGACGATAAGACTATTCAGGGTCTGATAGCTGTTTTTGAACAATCAATCAAAGAAGCTACAGATAAAAAACAAAAAGATAAATTACAAAGTTCATTGGATATAATCAAAAAGATTCACTCCCAAGAAGATCAAGATAGATTGGAAATTGATAAAGATTTAGATCAAATGTTGAAAAATATTTAATTATTTACTCAATTTAAAATGCCAGAAGGAACTACAAAAATGCAAGAACATATAGTAGATTGAGCTGATGAATGAATAGATATTAATAAAGCTGAACTTTTGGATTGACTATCTAAACTCGAACCAAAAGATATCGTAGAATCTCTAGATACTGCAGAAAAAGAAGAAGCTATCAAAACCCTCATAGAGTCATCAGTTATAGATGCTATGAAAGATTTAGAGTGAAAAAAATTCGAAGATCTGAGCATAGATCAAAAAGATTTAGTGTTTTTATCTGCATGGCTATCTTGAGAACATTCAGTTTCATTCAGCTCATTAGTTATTTGATCAGAAACTTTCGATAATTTATATAATTCTATAGCTCAAGCAAGATTCCAAAAACTATATCCAGCTAAACAAGAAGAAACGCCTGAATCTTGAGAATGAGATATAGATAAGATTGAATTGGATAACATATCCAATTTGCATCTCTATTGAGCTAGAACAAAATATGTCACACTTCCTTCCAAAGAAGATATAGTATCAGCTGTAAATGCTATACCAGAAGACAAAAAAGATCTTAGAACTACAATAGCTACAGCATTAAAAAATTCTTCTAAATTTGAAGAAGATTGAGATATAGATTCTTCAAAAGAGGAAATAAAAAAGATACAAACAGAATTAGCAAAAGGTACAACATTGTTTTGATGAGTAGATGGTATGTTTTGACTAGGTACTTATAGATGAATACTAAATCTATCAAAAGAAGAAAAAGAAGATGCTAATTTAGATGATATTGAAGATATATAAATAACAGAAAATTTAAATGATAATATAAATTGAAAAGAAACAAGTGCTTTATGAAATACAATCAAAAGAGTAAAAGATTTGTCAGAGATTCCTAATACAATAAAAACATGAGAGCAATATAGAATATCTAACTATAAAAATAATAATGATTTAGTTATTTACGGTAATAACAGGTTTTTTATCTGAAAAGATAAAGATTGAAATGATATAAAATGAAATCGATCTAAAACAGAAAATTGATTAACTGTATTAAAATATGATAATTGAAATATTGAATCTGATTGAAATTTTATAACTTGAAATAGTATAGATTACTTGATATTAAAAGATATATTATCTACTGTAAAAAATAATCAAGAATATTGAATAAATAAAGATTGATCAATATTAAAATGAAAACAAACTTTTCAGAAAAATGAATGGCCAGCATGATATTTTGTTTCAAAATGAATTTTACACAAAAACATTAAACCATCAAATTTAACATATAGTACAAAATTTATATATAATGAAAATAGTTGATCTTTCGAAGAAACTCATGAATATTTAGCATGAAATTATACTATAAAAGAAAAATATAGAAATGTTGCTTAATTTTCTTAATCTTCTTCATTTTCAAAAGCAACATCATTTTTTCTTTTTCATTTTTCCATATATTCTTGTACTACTTCTCATAGTGCCTCTACTAATATATCAAATTTATGATTTTCTTTTGATTGAGATTCTTCATCCTCTTCCAATTGTTTTAATTGGAAATAATCTTTTAATTTAAGTATTTTAGAAGCTTGTTTTTTTGGCCAAGATATATTATCAAAAGGAAATTCTACTCAATGTTCCAGTCTAATCATAATATCTCATTTAGCAAAAATCTTATCCCAAATACTATCTTGAGTATGTGATATAGTTTCTATTCTATCCCATTCAAATACGTCAGTTTTGTATTCCAATAATCATTCCCACATAAACAAGGTTACTCAATTTTCTGTTAATATAAGTGAATCCAAATAAAGATTGAGAAAATCAATAATAAATCTGATTAATAAATACAATCAAATAATACCAAAAACCCATGGTCGATATTCTCGATTGGAATATTGTGTAACTCCAACAAATAATATATATAAAATCAAAAGAAAAAGGAAAGTTTTGAAAACTCCCTTTATCAGGACACTTCAATTGTGTCATATTACATGATGTATCTCATCATCGTTTACATATTTTCTTATAATATTTTTTCTAAGCATATCTATTGGATGTATAAAAGCTGCATATATAAATCTGTAATTATTTTTACAGGATTTGCAACAATTTTATACAAATTATTTTTTCATTGAATCGATTTTTTTCTGTTTTTCTAAGAATTTTTCCAATCTACCTTTTACTACTTTTTTAATTACTTTTTCTTTATTAAAAACAGGATGACATCTATAACAAGTTTCAACTTTTACTGGTCATGCAACAGTAGTATTTACAGTAAAACTTTCTCAACATATGCAATTTACTTCTACGTCTTGGTAGTAATTTCAGTGTATTCAGTTTTTCATTTCTTTTAAATTAATATATAAATATAAATCTGATTTTATCAATCATTCTAGCTATATTATTTTGTTGCTAGAATCTATTAAATATTATTAACGTGTAAATAATGAATGTAATGGATCGTATGAATATATTTCATTATCATTAAACCAATGTGGAATTTCTTGTTTTGCTTCTTCCAAATCTCATGAAGCATGAACTAAATTTGGTACTCATATACTTTTACCATCAGCATAAGAAAACGACATATGTGCGTAATCTCATCTAATAGTACCAGCTGGAGCTGATTTTGGCTCAGTTGCTCAAACTATTTTGCGAACAAATTCTACTGATTCTACTCATTCCAATACCATAGCTATTACAGGTAGTTTTGTCATCATATCCAATGTCATATCAAACGTTTTTTGACCACGTCTGGAAATCATTTTTCCTATATTTTCATAATGATGGTATAAAAATTCTTTGGTAGGTTTTACCATTTTCATTGCAACAACATGCAATCATGCTCTCTCAAAACGAGATATAATTTCTCATACAATACTACGACCGATTGTATCTGGTTTTAGTACCACTAGAGTTCTTTGAATATCACTCATAAAATAATTTTATAAATAAAAAATACGTCAGGCTATTCTTATATTTTTCCTTTTCATTTTCAAGATGAATACATCAAAAGCAAAAATAGCTTGAATTAGTACAGTAAATGTTTATACACAAACTCAATCATCCTGTTAAATCAGGTTTTTTGTTTATTTAATTAGTTGAATTGATTGGGGAATCGTCTAATGGTAGGACAGCGGACTTTGACTCCGTCAGTCTAGGTTCGAATCCTAGTTCCCCAGGATTAAATCTAAAAACCTAAAATCAAAAGCCTAAAATAATGTTTATCTTTTATTCAAAAGATCATGTGAAGGTTTGATCATTGAGATTTAATAAAAAGAGTTAATAATTTGGTTAATCCTATTATTGCTTATTTGGATGATAATTATGATAAAATAACTTGATTAAGAAAAAATGCATTTAATCAATTATTTAAAAGCCTTACCTCTATATGAGCAAACCTTTCAGAAGCAGATGTTACAGCTACAAATCCAGATTTCAAAAGAATATTATCCATAGTTATAAGAGAAGCTAATGAAAGTATATATTGGCTTAAAATAATGAGAAATACATTCAAAATATCAGAATTTGAAGAAAGTGAAGTGCAACTAGAAGAAATAATGAAAATAATTAAAACAATAATACAAAAAACAATTTAGGATTTAAAATTTAGGCTTTAAATAGTAGTTTGTATTTAAATTTAGGATTTAAAATTTAGGCTTTAGGCTTTACAATGCGGGGTGGAGAAATGGCATCTCGTCGGGCTCATAACCCGAAGATAGGTGGTTCGATTCCATCCCCCGCAACCAAAAATAATTAGAAAATTAGTTTTTTAAATAACACATCCCCAAATTTATTGGGATGTCGTCTAACGGTAGGACAACGGACTCTGACTCCGTTTATCTAGGTTCGAATCCTAGCGTCCCAGAATTAAAACCTAAAACTAAAAACCGAAAGCAAAAATTTATTTAGCTTTTATAACACTTTAATTTAAGCTTTATAATTTAGACTTTATGCTTTAGTCGCCGGGGTGGTGGAATTGGTAGACACGCTTGGCTTAGAACCAAGTGCCGAAAGGTGTGCAGGTTCAAGTCCTGTCCCCGGTAAAGTATAAATAAAGATAAAGAGAATAAACATAAAAAGTATGATTGTGTGCAGGCGACCAAAGGGAGTCCCGCAATGGCGGGATTCAAGTCCTGTCCCCGGTAAAGTAATATATAAAACAATATATTTATTATTAGCAAAATTTATTTAAGTATTGGTACCAAAAAAATTAGATATGCCAGTTTATAATTGTTGAAATAAACCTTGAAAACAATCTTGGTTTTGTTATAAGTAGACCTGTTGTATTTGAAATAGTACATTCCGAGGTAGCTCAGCTGGTAGAGCAAGTGGCTGTTAACCACTGGGTCGTGGGTTCGAGTCCCTCCCTCGGAGTATAAAAACTTTTATTGAGATTAAATAATTAAATGCCAATTACAAAATCAGCAAAGAAGGCAGCAGATAGATCACTCAAATTACAAAAGAGGAATAGAGAGTTTAAACTTAGAATGAAAATGGAAATGAAAAAATTTTCTAAAAAAATTCTAAAATGAGAAGCTGTTTCTGCTGAAGATTTGAGTAATGTATACAAAGTTATAGATAAGTGTAAAAAGGTAGGTATTATAAAAAGAAAAAATGCTGCTAGAAAAAAATCAAAAATGGCCAAGACTTTTAACACAAAAAAATAATTCCCAAATTTTGGGATTTTTTTGCCAGCTTAGCTCATTCGGTAGAGCAACCGCCTTGTAAGCGGTAGGTGATCGGTTCGAATCCGATAGCTGGCTCCATTAATGTAAATAATATTAATAAAAAAATGTTCTGGGGTGGTAGTTCAGCTGGCTAGAACGCCTGCCTGTCACGCAGGAGGTCGAGGGTTCGAGTCCCTTCCATCCCGCCATTAAAAAATTTATTAAGGAAAGATTCTTTCCTAATCCCTAAAAATAAGGGGTCCCATCGTCTAGTGGTTAGGACCGGAGACTTTCAATCTTCTAACAGGGGTTCGATTCCCCTTGGGACCGCCAAATTAAAACAAAAATCTGAAAACCAAAAACCTAAATTTAAGTTTTAAGCTTTCGGTTTTAGAATTTAAACATGGGTGATTAGCTCAGTTGGCTAGAGCATCTGCCTTACAAGCAGGGGGTCATAGGTTCGAGTCCTATATCACCCACCATTAAAAAATTGTTATTCAAAGCATAGTTAATAAAAGACTTTCATGCGGTTTGTACTGCATGAAGGTTTTTTGAAATTAGAAGATTTTCATAAAGACACTTAAGCCAATATGGCATATTCTTCTCTCCATTCTTAGAAAATATACTGTATATAACTGGCATCTTCTTGGTTTGAATACCTACATCCTTGGAATATGAAAGTGTTCTTTCAAATAATGTATTTATTAGCATTCTTTTTAGATCTATCTGCCCCATATTCCATATTCATATAGGAGCTTGAATAATTGCCTTAAGTCTATTGAAATGTTCAACAAAATTATCTTCTTGCGCTATATCTGTAGCTGTAGCAAGCTCAAACTCAAATGATCTTTTTGTATCTTCGAGAGAAAGAATCTCTTTTTCGTATCAATCAATTAGTGCAGGAGATGTTGCTGTCAGGCATTTTTTAACAAGAAGATCTATCTTGTTTTTAGCTTCATCTACGCTTTGCTGTTTTTGTTGATATAAAGATTGTTTAATTTCTTGTTTATGATTCCAGAAATGTTTTATAACTACCTCAAATGCTTTCATATATCTATCATCCATAGTTAGACTTTGGAGAAAGCCTTCTATAGCATTATGAACTTTGTCTCCATTAATACTTTTTTTGCGATACTCGCATGCAGGGTTATCGCACATATAGTAAAAATACATTCCTCAATTTCCTTTCGATGGATTTCCTGTCATCTTTGCTCAGCAGTGATTACAAATTAATATCTGTCTTAGAGGTAATTTTTCGTTAATAAAACTTTCGGTGTATGTCTTATAAAATCACTTTATTTTAAACTTTGCTACAAGCTTATAAAAAGTAGCCTCGTCAATAGCAGCAGGGTGTTTTGCTTTTATCATATGTAAATCTCGTGGAGCATAATCTATTATACCTGCGTAAAAAACAAGATTTTCTTTTCTGAGCATATGATCTACAAAGGATTTATATATTTTGTTTCATCCTTTCGATTTTATTCCACTACGTTGGAAGAATTTATGTAATTGAGCTTTATTAGGTAGTATTCACTTTGCCAATAAAGATAGTCATTCTTTTATTACAGGGAAACTATCGGGATCAGCTACTACAATTTTTCCGCGCTTATCTTCAGCTTCTGCATATTTATATCACAATGGTACATGGAAGACTCGGAATCAATCCAACATTCTAGCACGTTGTCTATCCTTTACACGACGAGCTCAGTTTTCGCGTTCGTACTGCTTAACTGACATGACAATTGTCTCAAACATCTGGTTCTCAGGCGAGTCTTGAAGGTCTTGTTTCAAAGAATATATTTTTGCTTTGGTTGCTTTAATTGCTGTTTTAACAAAACGCCAAACATCAATATCTCTAGCAATACGGTCTATGTCATCTGTCATTACAAAATCAATAGTCTTTTCTTTTTTATTCGCCTTCTTTAAATCATCTAGCATTCTATCAAGTGCTTCTCTAGATTGGTATTTTCCGGAAACGCCACCATCTTCGTAAAATTCTACAATATCAATACCTCT
Source organism: Candidatus Altimarinota bacterium (assembly GCA_021734475.1). Taxonomy (GTDB): domain Bacteria; phylum Patescibacteriota; class Gracilibacteria; order Absconditabacterales; family Absconditicoccaceae; genus UBA6263. The sequence continues at coordinate 68,238 of JAIPIU010000005.1, read as the reverse complement.
TCTCTCAGCTTCAAGCTTGATAGAAGTTCTCTGTCAATTTATCCCATTGCCCGTTTTTGCTTGTTCCTCGGAACTAACTCTTAGGTATCCATAGGCTTTTAGTGGTTTTTTGGTTTCCTCCATGATTCGTATGCTAGTGATAAAGAAGTCTCTGTATTATGATTGTTCCATAAAATAGAGATAAGCAATATTAACGAACAGATCAAAGATATTTTTTTTCTGTTCGTCTGTTATCTTGATTCAGTTAGGCAGAACCTCTAGAAATGCCTTGTATAAACTATCATCTTCTGATATATGTTCCATGTTTTGGTGGTAATTTATACTTCATAAATGAAATTATATGAAGCGTGAGATAAAAAAGCAATAGGAAAATGAAATAATAAATTAGAAAGGATTTAGATTATCATAGTAATTCCCATCCAGAAAAAAGAATTCTACTTCTCAAAATTCCCCAAATTCCCTATCCTTGTGTATAAGCAAGTAAACGGTTTGTTTTTCAATCAGATCTTCTAAATTTTTATCAGTATTTCTTCGTATCTGTACAACCTTATCTGCGTCATCTACTAGTTTTTGGCTTCATCTGATATCATTACTTGTAGCTGGCTTGTATTCGTTTATTGCAAGAGTTTTCTTTATGTGATGAAGCATTACAATTGATAATGGGGAGGCGTTTGTTATTTTTTTTAATCTTCTCGAGATTTCTGCAAAACGTTCTAATTCATCCTTTCCGCCTGTAAAAAATCAAAGATTATCTATAAAGAATAAATCCGTTCATTGAGCATGAAGCTCTAGGATATATTTTTCCACCACATCAATAGTTGTTTCATCATCAAAGGAGACTATCTGTAGGTTATCAATATCTATGATATATTGATAATGTTTAGTGAAATCATCCTTCTGCTCTTCCGTAAGATTTTTATCTGATCGATCTAATTTGTTAATGTGTGCATATTGTCTTGCTGATCTTTTTACGAGATCAGCAGCTTTCATTTCCATACTCAAGTAAGCAACCTTATTCCCTTTCAATGCATTTTTTTTTGCCATATGAAAACAGAATTCGGTTTTACCCATACCAGCTTTTCATACTAAAAGTATCATTTGTCAAGTATGGAATTTACCTAGAGCCTTATTTATTTTATCTAAGCCTCGTGTAAATTTATACTTCTCTAAAAAATCTATAGCACCTCATTTGAATATAGTCAATCACTTTGTTTCGTTCTTAAATCTGTAATTATTATATATGTATTTACAGGCATTTTCTTTTGTGATATTTTCTACCTGCATAACCAAGGAAACGAAAGTATGGTGTAAGCCATTTATTGGTTTTGGTAAGTAGGAAGATTCCTCTGGCATGATTAGTTTGTTTACTTTTTCATGGAGAAAAAATGCTTTGTTGTTTGGATTGTGTCAGCCTCAGAAGTTCTTCCCATCTTGCTGTAAATGGAGTCAGGTTTTTTTACAAATATATGCTATAAATTCTTTTCTCATATTTTTATAGATATATTTCTCATCATTAGAGTATGATTCGTACTCTTTATCTACTTGCTGTTCAAGCAAGTTTCAGATATACTGTTGGTATCATTCCAGATAATCACATTTTACGTCTTGTTCGTATATTATCTGCACCTGAACAGGACTAAGATCATCAAATGCTTTTCTTTGATTATAAGAACCGGGCAACCTCATGAGTCTACTTATGTTTTGATTACTTTTGTCAGTAGGGCAAAAATCTAGTGGTGCTGTTTGTAATATTTCCTTATCAAATAATTCATAAAATTTTCTTGCAATGTTTGCATAGAGTGTGGGCTCTATAGTTATATAATCTCAGATGTAATGTATATGTAAGCCATTTCCAGAAAAAATGATATGAGTCCACTGCTTAAAAAGTGGGTGCTTATCTAATCTTTCCTTTAATATTTCCGCCATAGAACGGATCTCTTCATCAGATAACTTTCCTTTGAACTCTTTTCTAAGATCAAGATCAACATAAATTCTATTTATTTCTTTGATGTCATCATTTGTTATTTTGTTTTTCCAAAATTCATCAGTTCATTGTAATTCAGGCCTAATTCCTACTCTGAAATATAGATCCTTATCTTGATGTTCTTTCAGAATTTTATCTATATCTTCAATAGTTCAAAGATTTCTACTGACAGTACCTATACTAATAATAGAATTTGAAGATTTGAATCTGTCTATCCACATGGCGATAATGTAAAAATATAAATATTATGCGTATTGTTTCAACCAAGCCTTCTTTATAAGACGAGTATCTTCATTACCTAAGGCACGAACAAATTCATCGTGCCTTCATGTATCATATGCTTGCACCTGTTCTTCAAAATTCATCTGGCTTATTTTCTTATTATTATACTTCTTATTTCTTTCGTCCCTGCTAGTTCTCTGCTTGTTCCCTGTCTGTTCATCTATTTGCTCACTGTTTTGAAAGGAAGCTTGGAAAGGACATCAATCAAGAAGTTTATAGACATGTCCTCACTTGCTACCTCTTTTTAACTCTACTTTTTCTATGAAATTAGCCTGAATAAATTTTTTAATTGCTCTAGCAATCTGGCCTTTCTCTGAAACCTTCAAATTAAATTTTGAATATTCATTTTCGGAAAGGTAGAATTCGCCCTGATCTAGACCGTCTATGCTCTTTTCCATTCCCCATCTAGCTCTCATAGAGATTTCCAGAAGCAAGCGTATATGAAAAGGCTGTTTCCACAAGACTATTTCTTGTGATCTATAATTTTCAACTTTAACTTTTACATACCTTTCCATATACGTGATAAAGTAATTAAAATTTAGTTTCTGTTTTTGGGTATGAATGAGTGCATAACTATAGGAGCATATCAATCAGAGTGTTGTGAGTTATAATAAGATTCTAACAATCTACTTATTTCATTATAACATTTTTCTGTTGCTTCTTTTTTAATTAGATTTTCTTCTGTTTTTGGCTCATTATAAAATTTAGATTTAGATACTCATCATTGCTTATGTTTAGTATCATACTGTGCTCTGTCAATAATTTCGCTTATCTTCTTAACGAAGTTATCAGATTGTTTGTCATTATTGTTGATTTCTTCAACAATCATTTCTATAAATTTTTGGTTTTTCATTGTGAATTTTTTAAAAAGAATAAAAATAAATTTAATTGATTTTTGTTGGTGTTTTCATATCTTCTTGATATCAAAAAAAGATATTACCCATACAAAATTCCATCATCTTAGAGTTGATCAGACTTACCGTGATGGATTTTTTTGTTTTTGTTTTATTTTTGTTTTTGTGAGTGTATCATATTTTTTTATTCTTTAATTGCAAGACAAATGTTGTCAGAATGCGCTTCTCGACTTGTGTTTCGTTGTTTTTATGGTGCAGATACCGGTACTAAAAAAATTCTTTTCATCATTAGATTTTAAGGCATAACAAAAAAACCACCGGTAGTGGTTTTAAAATTTTCAAAAATGTCAACTAATCTGATTTTTGCTAATTATTCCTTACACCAAGCAAGATTTGCCTTAAAAATATCATCATATATTTCTGCTTCAAAGAAAAAATCAAAAGTTTTTTTGAGTGACTCTATTTGTGTATTTCATATATTTAACAATATAAACATAAAGGCATTTCAGTAAGAAAGTAATTTGTAATCATCGTTATCAAAAAATTTGATAGATTTTTCTAATCTATCTACAATGGTTTTATTATTTTTGTATTTATGTATTTCAAGTTTAGAATTATAGAAAGTTTCGCATATTTCTTTTAAATTTATAGATTGATTTATAAATTGTATAATTCAATCGTTGATAATAACTGTACTCGCTGAATACTGAAATTTGAGTTTTGCATTAACTATATATTTAAGTGCATCAATCATATTCTGCTTACTAATTGATTGAAGAGCTTGCTTGAGTCCATCAAGTTCGTCTGGATGAAGCCCGTTAATATCTTTCCTGTCATACAAGAGTCTTATCGCTGCTGGCAATGCCTTGTGGATTCTTTTTGATTCTTCTTTTATTAGACTCTCTATTTCTCATGGAGTTGAATTCTCCTGAGAAGCAACATCTTCTATATATTTATCTAACATTTTCTCCTCTGTAATAAGTCCCCAAATTTTTCAAATGTCGGTATCGTATATCTTGTCTAATATATTTCAACTCTTTCATATAATATGTAGCAGATATACTGTTAAAAACACTTCAGGATTTTTATATGTAGTGGCTGATACATTGATATTTCTAAATTTTCAAGATTTGTAGAGAATGGCAAATATATACATAAATATCTTTATGTATGCATGGTAGGTTTTTTTAGTTTCTTCGATTATAGCTTCTTCATCCATTATTTAGAATAATTTATATGAAAAAATACATTATAGTATGGGATATATTTACTGAAATACTTGAAAATTCATAGATAAAGATTACTATTTTTATGTATATATGCACTAATATTATATATTAAGATCTTATACGTATATCTGAAAAGATATATATTCAAGGTTCTATAAAAATCAAACTGAAGTAATATAGGATAGGTATCTGTATTATTAAACAGGGGGGCAACCCACTAACGAATAATATGGTACACCATGTGTCATGAAAATTCCAGTAGCAAATTTCCATTAAGGAAAATTTCGACTACTGTAAACCGCCAAGCGATTTACATCTTAAACATGCAAATATGCGTTCATTCAAGAATAGACGAAAGATTATCCAAGAGGAAATAATAGATAAAAAATGAAAAAGAATATATGTGGAGAGAAAGATAAAAGAGCTTATAAAAGCCAGGTATCCTAAGGGCTTAAATTTAAATTCGAGCTATATCTACGAGAAGATGGGTAAATTGGTAGATAGTAAAATTTATATGCCTGTACGAAATATTTGAGACTATGCACACCAACAAGGATTTATAAACATATTTGATTTACACAAAAAATTGGATGATATGATTAGAATACATCATTTACCACAAAGAAAGAGCAAGCTCTACAATAAAGAAGAGCAAAAATATATGGAAGAATTTCTAAGATCTAGAAAAATTATTGAGGATAGAGGTTTGTTTGTCATATAGTAAAAATATTCGAGACATGTTTCATATTTTTTTTGAAAGTAAAAATTATTTTTTTACGCAAGATGCCTTTTGTGTTCCATAATTTTCTCGAGCATATCATTCTCTACATCAACACTGATATTGTCAATTATTATCTTTTATCAAATTACTGTAACTACCAATTCAAAAATTATCTTCACATTGTTGATTCGCGGTAACACATTTTGTTCTATCGTTATTATAAGTGTATCAGTCTTTGCATCCGCACGCACTATCTATAATAATACCATCTCCTAAGTCGATAGGGGTTGTTGAATAGCTATAACTATTTTCTCAGTAAGTATCCTGGCAGTCCTTGTCGTTTTCTGGTATACATTTTTCAACATCTCCGCCTAAGACATATCATTCTTTGCAAATACATCACTTTTCTGAGCTTTCTTCTCGAAATGAGTTATCTCAATATAATGCCCTGCAGGTTTCTTTGTTTAAACGTATATATTCCATATATCTATTAAGTTTGTCTTTTTCATAAGATTCATATTTTTTACATTTTTTATATTCATCTCATAATTTATATGATCAATAGCAAATCCCACTATTTTCTGCAAGCCAACCTCAACCTCAGATAAATAAAATTAAAAAGAATATAAATAATCGTACTCATGATTTCCTTTTTTTAGTTTTCTTCTCTTCAATATCACTTCCTTCATATGTTAATTCTACTCAACATTTTTTGCGTTTTTTCTGATCTTTAATAATTTTAGAATTACGGTCTGGACATTTAAAATTAGTCATTTAAATCGAAATAATAAAATAAATTACTTTAAATAGATAATTAAAAATTACATTTATTCAATACTAATTGAACTATAATTCGTCCCATAATATCAACTGTGGCTTTATATAGTGGCATATTATAATATCCATTATTTATCCTTAAATGGACTGTGATGGATTTTAAGAAAAAGTTTTGAGACAAGGTAAGGCTTTTGAGAACAGAAAAATGATATTCGCAGGAGAGTTTTGCTACTTTTTGTAAGCTCCACAGAACCTATATGTGATTGATTGAAAGATGAAAAGCCAATGTTAGTTTGGAAAATATAGTACTTATTGCCAATAAACTTGATATCACTGTAAGTGAATTATTGAAAGGAATATAGTTATTTCTTATGTCAGTTTTTTTTACATAAATTTATAGGTTTACAGTCTGGACCATAGACTATGCCATTAAGTGCATTACAGAGTTTTATCTCTGCAAAGTATTGTATTAATCAGATTTTTCCTCTTTCTTCTTCTATAATATCCAACATTAAATTTACAAATTCATAAAGTGCCCTTCAAGTAGAATGAGGATCATGTGACTGAGGTTCTGATTTCTTCATAATATATTTGGTTAAGAATAAAACTTAACCTAATCTTTTTTGTATCTCTTGTTTGATCTTATCGGGTATCGGCCTACACTTACAATGGGCTACGTGTTCTATATGCCATTTAATCTTTTGATCCAATGTCGCTCTCATAGGCATACTATTGGATTTATGCCATTCTTTATTGAATGGTGCTTCAGATTCTTTTTTTATTCACTTTAAGAGACTTTCTCCTGGATGGGTTTTATGCCAATTTATAGAAAATTCACAAATAAAATACATATAGTCCAAAACTTGCTGTACCTCTCAATCAGAAAGATCTCAGTATTCTTTGGGATACTTCTCTCTTACTTGTTCTACAGTAATAACCATATTGGATTCTGTATGTAAAACTATTTGATATATCTATTTACTCTGCAAAGCAATCCTTTTTTGAATTTCTTTTTTAATACTTTCAGGCATTGGCCTACATTTACAGTTTTTAGCGTGTTCTATATGTCGTTTTATTTTTTGATCTAGTGTTGCTTTGGGTGGCATCTTATTGGCTAGATGCCGTTCTTTGTTTGTATTTGATTTTTTAATATCATTTAGCTTTTTCATATAACCTTTGGGATCTTTTGTATATTCATCAATCACGACATGAGATAATTTTGAGAAAAAGAAAATCAGCCCTTCGATCTGAGCATCAGGCAAATTATCATATTCTGGACCTAATATTTTTCTAGCTTCTTCTAGCTTCATGATTCGATCTTATGAAGTAAATTACAAAAGAATTATTTAATTTCTTTTCTTATTTTCATTAAATAAGGATCCATCACTGTATATAGTTTTGCTGTATAGGTACATAGAAAATCTATCATTTTCTGTCGATCCTCTTCATTAAAAATACTCACTCATTCTAAAGCATAAGATATTCTTGTTGCTTTCTTGCCTTCAAGAGGATCCCAATTTAGTTGGTGTCAAAATTCTTTTTCTATTTCTTCTTTATGTGCATATAGTTTATCAAATATAATTCTATTTTCCTCCGCTGTTGGCCTATGTCCAGGATATAATTCTATCGCTACATAGCTTCTCGTCGCTACTAAAGAATATGGTACTCCTGAGATTCATGATCATGCAGAAATCCAGTGATCAGTTGTTGAATTTACATTTGAAAAAAGATCTGTTTTCTTATTTAATGCAGGCAATAATTTTTCCCAAAATGACTTACGTATTGAATGACGTTTCTTATCAGAACTTTTTTGAATAACCTCTTCTTGTTGCTTGTTTGCCATGCTAATTATATAATCTTCTGCTTCTTTTACTGGTATGATTTGTTCCACCGTAAGAAGATGCTGATCTCATTGAACATATATAGTAGCCTTGAAACATTGCATTCTTAATCCAAAATTCATAAGCCAAAGAGCTGTTGATGTAACTTCTTTGCGATGCTTTGCTGCTACGAATATGATTCTTTGTGATTGTGATTTATTAAACTCTATTTCATCAAAATCCTCACTATCAAAAAAATCTTCTAACATTTTCCTAGCTTCTTTTCACTTTTCATATTTATTTAAATATTCTTGATACATCGCAATTACTTGATCTTTCCTTAATGTAGAACAATAAGAAGCATATTTTAATGCTTGCCATACAACATCACGTCAAGTATCATCTAGTTTATTTTCTATAACAACAAGATTTCATTCCTTATCTATAGCAAGAAGATCTAACCTTTCTCTTGTATCAGAAAATCAATCAAATTCCTTTTGAATAATCAACAAATCCTCGCCAAAGATATTGGGATTTTTAGCAATCCATTCTTGCAAATTCTCTCTTTCCTTATAATGAAGACTTGCAAAAGTCGCCTCTTTGATTGATAAAATATTGTTTTGGTTTTTGTCGATTTGATACATCGTTCTTTGTTATAGAATAAAATTTTATTCCTTAGTCAGTTCACTTGCCAATAGTTCGCTTTGTTCGAGCACCCTATCTGCTTCTATTCTTGCAAGATCAGGTGGATAACCATATCTCATCAATATTTTCTTGACCGTCAAACGAAGTTTTGCTTTTACATCATCTCTCTTATCCCAGTCTACCGTTGCATTTTTACGAATAATATCCACGATCACATGGATCAATTCTTTCATTTTCTTATCTTCAAGAAACTTTGTTGATTCGTTCTGCGCCAATACTGAATAGAAAGCATACTCTTCTGGTGTAAGTCAGATTTCTTCTGCTTTATGATCTTCTAGTTTCATCTCTCTTGCAATATCTGACAATTCCTGGATGACCTGAGCTGTGTCTATTTGGTTATTGTGATATCTTTTGATAACATTTTCAAGCATCTCAGAAAACTTTTTTCCTTGAGTCATATTTTTTCTTTTTCTTATTCTTACTTCTTCATTGAGGAGTTTTTTCATTAGTTCAAAAGCTAGGTTTTTGTGTTCCATGTTTTTTACTTCAAGCAAGAATTCCTCTGATAGTATATCAAGAGATGGTGCTTTCATACCTGCAGCTTCAAAAATATCTATCACTCAATCACTGCTCAGTGCTTCATCCATGATCTGTTTGATTGCTGTCTCTACTTCCTTATCTGTCTTTCCACCTCATGGAGTAAATTTATTTATTCTTGCTTTTACTGCTTGAAAAAATGCTATTTGATCTCTTATTTGTTCAGCTTCAAAGCTTGGCACTGCCATTGCAAAAAGCTTAGATAGTGCTGTCACTTCTGCCAAGAATCTATCTTTGAGTTTATCTTCTCCCAAGATAAAGTTAGTCGCTCCAAGTAATATTTGAAGTTTTTCTTTGTTTGGTGCCTTGAAATATTTCTTGTAATCATACCCATGAAACATTTGTTCTACTACTTCAAACTTTGTTTTCATACCTGCAATAATATCTGTCATTTCTAAGACAGCTTTTCCTTGTCATCCACTTTCTGTATATACTGCCATAGCATTTCTTAAATCTTGTCCAATACCGATATAGTCTACGATGAGGCCACCTGGCTTATCTTTGTATACACGATTGACTCTAGCTATTGCTTGCATAAGGTTTGCTCCTTGCATTTTTTTATCAATATACATGGTATGCAAACAAGGAACATCAAAACCAGTAAGCCACATAGATTGTACGATAACCATTTTGAGCGGATCGTGTACATCTTTGAGTCTGATTGCTAGCTTTTTTCTATCTTCTTTGCTTGTGTGGTGTGGTTGAAAGCTTTCTGGATCATCAGAGGCGCTTGTCATTACTATTTTTATTCCTCCTTTCATTAGATCATCATCGTGCCACTCTGGACAGAGTTTGATAATTTCGTGATAAAGATTGACCGCTATCTGTCTTGTCATACATACAACCATTGCTTTTCCTTCAAATATTTGCTGTCTTGCTTCAAAGTGTTCTACGATATCTTTTGCAATATCCTTTAATCTATCAGGATGTCCTACTATCGCGTCTATCTGAGCATTTCTTTTTTTTGCTTTTTCTTTCTGTTCTTCTGTTGCTCAATCAATCTCATTTATCAAAGTATCAATTTCTTCTACGACCTTTTTGTCCATCTTGATCTTTACAAGTCTGGATTCGTAACTGATCGGTACGGTTGCTCCATCTTCTACGGCTTGTTTGATATCATAAATATCTACATATTCGCCGAATACTTTCTTAGTATCTTTATCTTCTTTTTCTATAGGAGTACCCGTAAAACCAATAAATGAAGCTTTGGGAAGCGCATCTCTGAGGTGTTTTGCATTTCCATATCTTGTCTCTAGTCCATCTTCAGTTTCTACTTCCCTTCCTTTGAATCCATATTGACTACGATGTGCTTCATCAGCAACTACTACTATATTTGTTCTTTCTGATAATATGTCTAATGTGTTCTCTCCTTTTTCTGGATAGAATTTTTGAATGGTAGTAAATACGATTCCACCACCTGACACTTTCAATAGTTCTTTTAAGTGTCCGCGACTTGTCGCTTGTACTGGCTTCTGTCTCAAAAGTCCTACACAGTTTCAGAAAGTTCAGAAAAGTTGATCGTCTAGATCGTTTCTATCTGTAAGAATTACGACCGTTGGATTCTTCATCTCTGGCTGGACTACGATTTGCCCTGTATAGAAAACCATAGAGAGAGATTTCCCAGATCCTTGGGTATGCCAGATGACACCGATTTTGCGATCTCATTCTGTTTCATGTGTTGCTTTGAGTGTCTCGGCTACTGCTTTTTCTACTGCATAGTATTGATGATAAGCGGCGACCTTTTTTACTTTTACTACTGACAAGAGTCCTGTATTTTTATCTTTTACTTCTTCAGTTTCAAAAACAGTATTATATCTAATAAGTTTTAAGAGTACATCTTTCTGGAGCATTCTTTCGGCCAATATCTGTAGCTCTGGTAATATACCATTCTCTTTTTTTTCAGGAGATTTCCATGAGAGATAACGACTAAATGGAGCGGATACGCTAGATACTTTTGCATCTATTCCATCAGAGATCACGCAAAGTGCATTGTAGAAGAAAATACTTGGGATGGCTTTCTTGTAATTCTGTATCTGTGTAAATGCCTTATCGAGAGTTGCTTTTTCGTCTGTTGCGTTTTTGAGTTCGATAACAACGAGAGGCAATCCATTAACAAAGATCACAACATCCATTCTCTTTTCGGTGTTGTTCTCTTTCACTACTAATTGATTCACTACCCAGAAACTATTTTTGCTTATATCTTCAATATCAATCAGTTTTACATTGATCCCTTTTGTCTGACCATCTTTGAAATATTCAACAGTCACTCCATCTGTAAGCATAGTATGAAATTTTTCGTTGTTCGTCATAATGTCGCTTGATCCAAGACGAAGTATATGATTGTATGCTTCGACTCTAGCAGACTCTGGCACGTCAGGATTTAGTCTATAGATAGACTCCTTGAGGTGGTTTTCAAGTACAGCAGAATCAAACCCTTCTCTTTGAGGATTACTAGAATATGGTGCAATATCTGGACCGTAGAAGTACTCGTAGCCTTGTGCAACAAGCATATCTATAAGATTTTCTTCTACATGGGATTCATTTAGATGGGACATTATAATGCTTTATTTGTAAAAGGATTCTTGTAGTGTTTCATGTAAATCATCGAGTTCATATTCAATATTTTCTATAAATAATATATATTCATCTAAAATTTTCTCGTTTATATTTCTATAGGTTATTTTTATTCAATTTTCATCACACTTATTTTTTACTCTGACGTAAGATTTGTTTTTTGTATGTCGATGGGCGTGTACACAAGCATTCCTGATTTGTCATGCTAATTTTAAATCATTTATCGTTTTTTTTATCTCTTTTCAATATTTTTTATCATTACAAATATTATCCAGATATAACAAATAAGATTCTAACAGTCTTATTTTTTGTGCATATCCCATCGATCAAACTATAATCATTCATGTAGAATCTTCTCTTCAATGTCACAATCGATCGCATAAAATATCTTCTAATTCTCCTTCTATTTGATTAAACGCTATTATTAAAGCTCACAAACGAAATTTTATCTTTCTGAGATCTTCTGTTTCTTCTATATCAAATCGAAAACTATCGCCATTTTCAAAGTGGATCTCTCATAAGTACTGTCACATATATCAAGATTTATCTTCTATTTTTATCATATAAATTGTTGCATTGTAAAAAATAAAGTTTCCTAACTAATTCTCAATATCCAGAGACTCTATTTTATTATGAAATGATAAGAATGAATTGAAATTGCGAAATAATACATAAAGAACTATAAGGAAAAAATACCATCCAAAACTTTGTACTATATGAGAGATGTTCTGATGATTTGTTGTGCCATAACTTAAAATCAATAGTACAGAGGCTAGTAAAATGAGAATTAAACTTATATATGTATTATATAAAAAAATTTCTTTTATTACTGATATAATCTTCTTTGGATTTGAATATCAAAGTTTTTTTTTCAGATTTTCTTCTTTTTGAAAATTTATATGATATCAAGTAAGCATTATAGAAAGTGTTGTGGTAATTAGTCAAAATAGAATACTAAAAACCGTGATAAAATTGCTTATATTATCCCCGATAATGTGCCCTACTCATTTTGGTAGTAGATATACTATACAATATGAAATTGTTCATGGAATCAATACAAAAAACAGAAAAAACATCCTTTTAGAAAAGTCTTCATAGTTAATATAAAGAAAGAAAAATCTTTTCACTACATCTATAATCATTTTTCTGCAAACATAGAAATAAATCAATTTATTTGAGACCTAATATTCATTATATTAAATCCCTTTTCTTCTATAAACATTTTGATTGAGAGTGCTTTCCTTATTGATTCAATTGTTCCATCTGAATTTTCCAAATCTATTTTATCTTCTCCTCAGTTTGAATTTCTGATAATTCATTTTACATTTTTAACATCAAAATTAAACAATTCTTTTTTGCTTAATTTTTTGTCTTTACCACGTCATAACATTCAAGCTAGAAATTTTGGATCTGCATCTTCAATTAAAATCTTCGCTTTTATTCATCATTTTTTTTCTTCCATACCATCAAGTTGTGAAATAGCTCCTACTGGTATATATCAACTTATCTCGATTGATTTTAGGTGCTGATCTAAATTATAAACGTTTGTTTGATCAGCAATATCATAGAATTGAATATTTTGTGTTTTAAATATTTTTTTTACAATATCTTTTCATATACCTTTTACGTTCTCATTTCATTTATGTGTTACAAACATTAGACCATGATGTCTTTTTTCTTCTTTGCTCTTAACCTTTATTGTTCTGTAGTTTTTTTCGAAGGATAAACCAAGGAAAAATCAATCTCAAGTAGTTTCTTCTTTTTCTAAATCAGAGTTGATCGTACCCTTTTTTATATTTACAATACTTTTGTCATCAAAATTATTTTCATTATTTGCAACTTTTAGTTTTAATAGAATATGAAAATGAGATTTGTCATCCCATGTTTGATTATCATCTACACAAAAAATTTTATTTACTACTTTTTCCATTACTTCGCTGTTCCCTCATTTACATAAAGTACAACTAGATAGACTTGAAATTACTTGTTGGATATGTCCTTGCATAGAAGAATCCTCCTGTTTTATTTCTGTAGTAAAAAGTCATCTTATTTCTTCTAGGTTTTCATTAGTGTAGAATTGGTATGGAATTAACGAAATTGTAGCCATTACAAAATATAAATAATAAAATTAAATAGTTCTCACTTCTCCCTTCATCAATTTCGGTAATAATTCATCACGAGTTTGTGATAAAGATTGTATTTGCTTAGAATTGTTTTTTATTTTTTCAAAGATAGGTTTTATGAGTGAGTTAAACTTTCATAAAGTTCATTCATCAGGTACTATTATTTCAATCGCTTTTATTATTGTTGAATTGATTGCAGTTACAATAGATGAGGTACTACCCAATGAATTAAAATCTAGAGCCTGTAAATAACAATAAATAAACTCTGACGTTAGATCTGAATTATCTCTGATTTTTAGGTGTGCTATTGCTTCGTTGGAAAGCATTTCCTCTGTGGTAATAGTCAATTTTCCTACGGTCATCTTAAAGCTTAAAATTGTTGTATTTTCTGGAATAACTGGGATATTGAATTTTTTGATTGATTCATCTGTTAGATATTCAGATGTATCAAAAATATATACACCACAATTACCAATGTCTTTGATAGAAATCCATTTTTTACCTATTGGAACATTTGAGAACCATTGCGATTCTACGCGAGGAGGCGTTCTTCATATAGAAATATTAAATTCTTCTCCTAATTTTCCAACTCTCCATCCCTCAGGTAATTCGTTTTCAATATCATACTTTCCAAACCATTCTTGAAAAATTGTCTGTGCTGTCTGTTCAAGCGTTTTATTCTCTTCTCTCAAAAGTTCTATCTTGTTATCGAAAGACGAGAGAAGTGTGGCGATATTTTTTTGTTCTAGAATGGGTGGTAGTATAATAGGATAATTTGCTATTTGATTTTGACTAATATGAGGGATTGATGTTCAAGTATGTATTTTAACAACATATTGTTCAAAATTCTTATTTAATATTAAATGTGCAATATAGTGCTGATTTGAAAGCGTAGAAATAGATCTTAAGCAAGCAACTCTTTGTGCTAAAATTAGAGGTAAATCTTTTTCTCTAATCATAGAACGATTCTTTCATACTTTTGATCAATCCATCCCTATTACAATATCATCTTCTTGAAGAAAATATTTTCCTAAATTTTGGGTTGAATGGTTCCAATATTTAATTGTATCCCATCTTAGAAATCATTCAGATACATTTTCTCATCTTATAACCCTTAATGATCAAGATGGTTCATATAAGTTTCATTTAAATGATTCTCATGTAAATATTTTTACTACTTCGCCCAAAGTAGTCTCCACCCATCCATCAGGGATCTGATTGTTGATTATATCTGATTGTATTTGTTGTGTCATAAGGTTTATTTTTGAATTAAAGTTTTTGTACAGTCAACCGCAGAGAATCAGTCTGTAATCTTACATCAAGATACCAAGTAAACTATGAGAGCAATCAATAATCATAAAACAAGAAATAATCGCTTATGATCTATTATATTTATCTCTATTTTTGTATATCGTGCTTTGTTCAGATACTCAGTTACAAATTTCATTCATTGATCTGTTATAACTAGTTTACTTCAATAATGATCATTGTAAAATCATGCGGATAAATATCATTTATTAACAAGATCTTCTGCGATATTGTCCAATTCTTTGGAAGAGAAAAGAAGTCATTGATAAGACCATTTTTCTTGTGTTCGTTTTCTGTTTACTATAGGGAGATTTAATCCTGTACTTTTATCTACAGCACCATGTGAATTTAAAACTCTTAGTAATTTGTATGATTTTCTCATGAATATTATTTTTGAATTAAAGTTTCTTCTTGTTCGTTTTCTTTTTTAAGATAACTGATAAGATCATCAACAGTTTTTATATAAGCAAACTCTTCTTTTCTATCTGGAATAACTATAACATTAACTGAATTATCTATATGAATATTGTACATTATAGAATGATTATCTCTAACTATGACTTTTGTATTTTTAAACTTCTTAAATATTTTTTGAATTCAAATTTTAAACAGATCATAAATTACTCAGGTAGCTATCGCTCAAAAAACAAATTTGCCTATATCGATAATAATTTCCGAAGGAGGTATTTGTGAAAATTTTTTGATTAGAGATCATGTATTTACCTCCAAGCCTAAATCAGTAAAATATTTTTTGATCTCTTCTCTATCATCATATAGATCTCAACTTAAAGAAAGTTCTAATTTTGACATTCTAATTTTATTTTAAATATAAAGCATCAGCCATTTCTTTCTTCTTTGGCAGATGACTAACATATCATCGGCCATTTTCTTTCTTCTTTGGCAGATGACTAACATATCATCGGCCATTTTCTGTCTTTTTGGCGGATGACTAACATATCATCGGCCATTTTCTTTTAAACTTCTGAAATCAAAGGGATCAATCAAGCTAACTCGTAGTAAATATAAGATCATTTGCTACCTGCAGATTTTTGGATAACTCAAACTTCAGATAATTTCTTGAAATATCTGTTTAATGTACGAGCTGGTATCAATGTAGTATTGAATACCGAAGATATTGTAAAATATGGTTGTTCAATAAAAGCATTTATCAGTTTATCAGATTCTTTTATTCATTCATCATACATGGCATTTTTTACATGATCGATTAGTTGGTTAACTTTGATAATCTTGGTTATTGTATTTTTAGATTGTTCTTCTATACCTTCCAACAAATATATAATAAGTGGTTTTAAATTACCTGTATAGTTAGCTTCGCGTAAATATGCATAATATTTATCTTTGTATTTGTTGATATAACCACTAATAAAAAGCATCGGTAGAGACAACAATCACTGCAATACTAGGTATAAAACCATAAGCATCCTTCACGTCCTTCCATTTCCATCTAGAAAAGGATGTATTGATTCTATCTGGTGGTGGATAATTATAGCTTTGATAAGTGGATCAACATCATGTATTTCATCATCATTGATGTATTTATCTAGGTTTCACATAAGATCCTCTAATAGTTTTTGTCATTGAGGTGGTGTATAAATAATCTCATGAGTAACCGAATTTTCAATTTTCTTATCTGGACTAGATTTGATACCTGGCTTATTGGGGACAATGATTGATTGCATTTTTACAATATCATTTGTAAGTAACATTTCATTATCCTTGATTTGATCGAATCCATACATAATTGCATCCTTGTATTTTTCTGCTTCTTTGTTGTTTCCTGTGAGCTGTTTAGCTGATATTTCTTCTTTATAATATTCCTCTACGGTGGTGTGTATATTTTCTATGCTGTTGCTTTGGATAGATTCTGATATAAGAAATGGGTTGATCATCATCTCACTTATTTTGTGATTATTCAATAGATCTATACCGTTCAATTTTGCCAATGCTCTAGATGTCTTTACCAATTGTTTAGAAATTTCAGCATCATCAAAAGTTTCCTTTGGTGGTAGTAAAGGTAAATCATTGTATGGTTGCTGTGGATCAAACATCATAAATATATTATAAAGTAAATCAGATTTTTGCTAATTGTTTTTTTATTTCTTCATTCATCTCAGCTTCCTTTGCCATCTGCTCAGCAAGTGTAGTAGTGAGTTTCTCCATCTTTTCTTCAAAGGGAATCCCATCATCTTCTACATCTCCTATCCCTACATATCTTCCAGGAGTGAGAACGAAACCATGTTTCTCTATCTCTTCCATCTTTGCAGACTTACAGAATCATTTCTGATCCTCATATTTTTCAGGATTTTTTCTCCAATTATGATAAGTGTTTGCTATTATATCCATATCTTCTTGAGTAAATTCTCTATGTACACGATCTTTAAGAAATCCCATTTCTGAGGCATCTATAAAGAGTGTCTCTTTGTTTCTTAGTGTTCTTTCTCTTCTGAGAAATCGTACACAAGCAGGGATACCTGTGTTGTAGAACAGCTGTTTTGGTAGTGCTACTATACAGTCAACAAGATCTGCTAATACTAGATTTTTTCTTATATCTCATTCTCACGATGTATTGGAACTCAACGAACCATTAGCCAAAACTGTCGCCATCACTCCATGCGGAGCTAAGTGATAAAGCATATGTTGCATCCATGCAAAATTTGCATTACCTGCTGGCGGTATTCCATACTTCCATCTTGCATCATCTTGTAATATTTCTTGTCCCCAGTCACTTTGATTAAACGGTGGATTAGCAAGTACATAGTCAGCTTTGAGATCTGGATGATCGTTTTTGAGAAACGAACCTTCTGTATTCCATGATACAAATTGAGAGTTGATATTTCTGATTGCTAGATTCATCTTGCTTAGTTTCCATGTCGTCTGATTGGATTCTTGACCGTAAATGGTAATATCTTTGATATTCCCCTGGTGTTCCTGTACAAATTTTTCACTCATCACGAACATACCTCAGCTACCGCATGCAGGATCATAGACACGTCCTTTGTATGGTTCTATCATTTCTACCATAAGCTTTACTATTGATTTTGGTGTGTAGAATTGGCCACCTTTCTTTCCTTCTGCATTGGCAAACTCTCCAAGAAAATATTCATAAACACGACCGAAAAGGTCTTTGGATTTTTCGTTTTCTACTTTGAGTTCTGTATTTGATATAAGATCGATAAGCTCTCCAAGTGATGTCTTGTCTAGGTTTGGTTTCCCAAAAACTTTAGGTAAAACGTGACGAAGTTCTGGATTCTCTTTTTCTATAGCTTCCATAGCATCATCAAGTTCTTGTCCTATTGTAGGAAGCTTTGCTTTCGCTTGTAGACTTTTCCATCTTGCTTGCTCTGGTACAAAGAAGATATTCTCTGCCTTATATTCGTCTCTGTCTTCTGGCTCAGATTGTTCGTCCGCCACCAGTTTGTCGTAGAGTTCTTGAAATGATTCTGAAATATACTTGAGAAATATTAGTCCAAGAGCGACATTCTTGTATTCTGCTGCATCGATATTTTTGCGTAGTTTGTCTGCTGCCTTGAATAGTTGGGCTTCGAAATTTGATGTCTGTTCTTTTGCCATAATGTTTTTATAAGTGATATAGGTAAAATTTATAGTGTTATTTATGCGGTGGAAATTCGGTTTTACAAAAAAATCTACTCATAATGGAATATAGAGTATTTCCTGGATAATTCAAGGATATGTGTATTTAAATATATACATATATAAAATTATTGTTTAATAGAAGAAATATGTTTTTGTTCTCTCATTTTTAGTCGATATTATGCCACATAACTATATCCAGCACTCTTACTATTTTTGGGATGAAATACAAAAAAAAGTGGACAGTTTAACCTCATGTCCGGGAGGTGTGAGCCCTATACTTTGACTGGCTCTGTTTGCTCTATGTTAAAAACTGTGTGGAATCTAACGTATGGGACTGTTTTCTTTTCTATTTTGTCGCCTTTACGTTCTTCTACCTCTACCTTGTCCTCATATTTGACAACAATTCACTTTGATCCTGCTTTGATCTTGAGTCAATTGTTTCTTGCTTGGTTAAAGGTAAGCCACTCTGGTGTGGTAAATCCTGCTTCAGTTAATTTTCTTTGATTGATGATTCCTAGATAGAATCTTTTTGAGATTGCATTTCTATTTGCAAATCACATCTCTTGTATTATAATTTCATTATTCATCTGTAAAGTTTGGTAAAAAATTAAAAGTAGTAATAAGATTCAACTGTATTATATTTGTCAGCATATTCGTGATCTAGATCATCCTGAACGTCTGTCAAATAATCTTGTAGAAAACTAAGGGCCTGTTTGTATCAGGCCTTTTTTTGTGTTTCATTTTCTACTTCGTCTTCACGATCTTCGAGATATTGGATAATGTCTCTAGTCGCTTTCATGTGGTTAACCATGTGTTTTTGTAAAAATATAAAAAAAATGATCTTTGCAGATCATCGGCTGTTGATGTAAATCCAGTACACCGCTGTTAGAGCAATTGAGTTTTCTACATATTATATAGTAAGAAGATAAAATAACGGAGTAATGACATCAGAAAGTGAGACAAAAATCACTGGAAGGAAAGACAATAAATACTGATGGATTGAGCAATGAGGGGAAGCCCGGAGGGAAGTATCATTGCCAATCCAACGAGTGTATGATTGTCTTGATTTTTGGATCAATTGAGAAGCCATAACTTTATATGCAAAGCATACTTACTATTAAAAATATAGGTAATAACTAGCAAAGACAGCTTTCTGATATACTTAGGACAGTATGAATGAGTATACGTGCTATGGAAAGCTGAACAATTCGTATCGTAGACGAAGCAGTCTCTCGTTGTATGTAGCCTAGACGTGATAAAGAGGCTATACGTGAAGCGTAGGGCGAGCACGGCGAGCATATATATTGGAAGCCACGAAGTGGCTGACTTCCTTTATAATATACTATAAATAATTGTATATTATATATGTATGATTTTTTATACCTTATATATAGGAGATATTTTTTAAAAAGTTTTTATTCTACAAGATTCCAGTTAGGTATTGGGAACTGTCAACATTTAAATAATAAAATGTATTTTTCTTTAGAAAAAGGCTTGAAATCGTAAAGTTCTTTCGTATATACAGCTACACTGTAGTTGGCAAGAGATTGTGTAAAAGCATGTAGTCAGCTATAACTTTGAACTTTTCGATATCTTTCGTAAGAAGTTCGAAGATGTTTGAGTTTGAAAAGATTTTTTCATCCTCCACCATTAAAAATTAACCAACTATTTTTTGGGTCTGTAGCTCAGTTGGTTAGAGCAATCGGCTCATAACCGATCGGTCGCTGGTTCGAGTCCAGCCAGGCCCAATTATTGATTTAGAATTAATAGTGTAGAATTTAGAATTTTAAATAATAGCTGATTGAAGTTCTTAATTATACATTCTGTATTCTTAATTCATATGCGGGTGTAACTCAATTGGCTAGAGTATCTGCCTTCCAAGCAGACTGTTGCGCGTTCGAGTCGCGTCACCCGCTCCAGATGAAACTTCATAACTGAAGTTTTTTTTTATTAATAAATAAGCAGACTGTTGTCCCGTAGTCCTACGGGATCACCCGCTAACTTATAAGTTCAGAAGCTAGTATTCTGGATTTTTTTTAATTTTCGAAAAACTTAATGTATTAATGCTACTGGTTTATGACATTGATTTTATAATTACTTGAGTTCGTAAGTATTACAACTAATAAAAAAAACTCCATTTAAAAGGAGCTTTTTTGTTTATATAAATTATAATTATAATAAATTTATCTTTTTCAATTAACAATCATTTTATCTTCTCAAATAGTTAATTCCTGATTTTTATATAAAATTTTATAATCTACTCAATTTTTTTCTAGAACAGTATATCATCACCATTGTCCAACTGAAATAAGTTCTCAGTTAAATTTAATAGATCATTCTTTAAAATCAATTTCAATATTTCATTCTGGAGATTTTATATTTACTTTATTTTTTTCACTAATAGATCATCATTTTTGGTTAGTTACATCTACTCAATCTACAATTATTTTTCATCAAGACATTACGACGTTTGATCATGATATAATAGTTCATAAGTTAAAAGAGGAATTTGATGTAATTATATTTATTCATCAAATAATTCCTTCTCTATATATTTCAAGTTGGATTTCTTTAATTTTTATTATTCAATTTGATGTTTTAATCTCTCATAAGTTATTTTTTCTTATTATTATATTTCAATTCTTAGATCAAATTAATTTTGTATTTGATCAATCTACAGAAATTGTTCAATTATCATTTAAAATAGATCAATTATTATTTCAATCTACAGAAATATTTCAATTCTTTCATTCTATTTCATTTTCATTATCACCTCAAACATCTATATTTCAGTTTTTTGATACAATAGATCATTTATTAGATTTTTTAACTTTAATATTTCAATTCTTTGCATCTATTGTTCACGTGTTTTCTCAATGAATTTTTATATTTCAATTTTTTCATTCAACATCACCATTATTGTTTCAATCTATAAAAATATTTCAGTTTTTCTCTGAAATGTATTGTGTATTGTCACCATCAATATTCCTATCAGAAGATCATCAAATGTTATTTATAATTATCATTATATAATAATAAAATAATAAAATTTATTATTTAGTACTATAATTATTTACTATAAAAAGTCAAGTATAACTAAATATCTAAAATCTTATAAATATTAGCTAAACTTCACTTCAAACCATTGATCCAATCAAATAGAGTAGTTCGTATCTCGTTTAAATTTGGCTAATTTATAAGTTCAGAAGCTAGTATTCTGGATTTTTTTTAATTTAAAAAATGAAATAAATTTTAAAATTTATTATTAAAAATTTCCTAATATACTTCCTAATTAATTCAATATACTCGTGCTGGTGGAATATTTACTAATGAAAAACCTACTTCATTTACAGGAAACTCAGCATAAATATTTCTAAATTTCTTTGGGTGATAGGTAAAACTTCTAAAAATAGTCCCTTGGGATGTGTATATTTTTAGTTTATCATGAATACTTTCAGCGGGGATAAATGGTAGTCATGAAACTATTAGATCAATCTTTTTGATATTATACTTTTTTCTGATTTCATCAATATTTTTTACATCAGATTTTTCTATAATTATTTTATCTCCAAATTTTTCTTTTAAATGTGTTACATAAATATCTTCTATTTCTACTACAATAATTTTCGTACCAACTTTGATATTATCAATTATATGTTTGGTAAATATTCATGTTCAGGGGCCCAATTCTATTATAGTGTCTATAGATTTCCAATCTATTCATTTTATCATCTGTTTTGCTAAAAATCTAGAACTAGGTGTTATGGAGGCATTAATTTTATTATTTCTAATCATTTGTAGTAGAAACATTATTCTTTCTTTCATTTCTATGTTTATAATTAAAAGTTTCAAATTAGGATATATATTATTATATACTAATCAATAACTTATTAAAGTATTTCAATAGTAAAATAACTTAAAAAAGATATAATCACTTATCAATATAAATTATTTATTCTAAATATTTATTATGCAAGACAAATTATTTTCATTTAAACAAAAATCGACCGATTTTATAGTAGAGGAAGAGTTACCTTTCAATCTATCATGAAAAGGAGATGCTTTTTTTGTGTTTTTTGAAAAAAGAAATATCAATACTATGGATGTGGTCAATCATCTTTGTAATATATTTAATATTTCTAGACTTACTCTTGGTATTGCAGGTTTAAAAGACAAAAAAGCTATTGCTAGACAACGAATATGTATCTACAAAAGTGCTTTAAAAAAACTTGGTTGAGAAAAACTTTTTTTACAATGATTATCAGAAAAAGTAAAAATAATCAAAACTGATTGGAATGAAAAGCCAATATGAATGACAACGCCTATCAGAAATATTTTTCATATTAGACTCAGAGCCAATAAACACCTTAGTTTAAAAGAAAGAGAAACTACATCAAAAAAAATAGATAGTCTATGTAAAAAATGATTTCCAAATTTATTTGGATCTCAGAGATTTGGAGTAGAATGAATCAATCCTAAACAATGAAAAGATATTTTGGACGGTAAATTAAATCTCAAAGAAAAACAAGAGCGTTTATTCAAAATTCAATCTTATGCTAGCAAAATGTGTAATGAATACATCTACTCAAGAATAAAAAAATGAATAGAAATTTTAGATGGAGATATTATAGAAATCATTGATCCAAAAAATTTCGAACAAAGAAAGTTATGAGTATATCAATCCCAAACAGACACAGTAAAATTATTTGATATTTCAAAAAGAAATCAGGATTTTTTCTATTATCCTTCAAGTTTCCAGAAAGAAATTCCTTTCGAAAAAAACACAATGATGATTACAGCACCAGTTATATGATACAATCTTCTTTTAGCAGATCCATCAAAGGCTTCTGGTATTAGGGAAAAATCATTCTTAGATTTACAATGACTAAATCCAAAGAGTTTAAATCTATGTAAGGAATATAAAATATTTGGTATTAGGAGACCCATTCGAGTCTTTCCGCAGAAAGTAAAAATAAGTCATCAAGGTGATGATATATTATTAAATTTTTGATTACCTTCATGATCATATGCAAGTATTATGATAGAGGAGTTGCAATATGCAGTATGAGTTCAGGTTTCTTTTGATGATTAATATCAAACAGTCATTCCTGCACTTGTCCTTTGCGAAGTCAAAGGGTTATTAATTGTATCTGAAATC
Source organism: Candidatus Altimarinota bacterium (assembly GCA_021734475.1). Classification (GTDB taxonomy): domain Bacteria; phylum Patescibacteriota; class Gracilibacteria; order Absconditabacterales; family Absconditicoccaceae; genus UBA6263. The sequence goes on along the minus strand of JAIPIU010000005.1, from coordinate 44,551 downwards.
TTAATTTAATATTTCTTATTTTCATATTCATCTAAATTTTCTATATTTTTGAGGTGATTTTTTTGGTCTTCTTCATCTTCCAAATTTATCTTTACCAAATTTACTATCTTCTTTATTTATATCATCTTTTCACGAATAACCATTTTTATCAAATGCTTTGGCAAATTTTTTATCGCCAAATTTACTTTTACGTGGTTCATCAAAACGAGATTTTTTTCATCAGAATTTATTTTCCTTGCCACGTACGAAGCTACGTGGTTTTGGTCTAGAATCACTAAATTTTTTATCTTCAAATCAATCTCATTCATCGCGAGTAAATTTACGTGGTCACGGTTTTTTGAAATTATTTTTTCATCATTGAAATTTACTTGTTTTAGCTGCTTTTCACATTTTGTCCGTAGACTTGTTTAAACGGATATTACTATATTCTCATTTGTCTCATATTACAGGATGATCAGATTTTTTCACTCTTGTTCTATGTACTTTTTCTATATCAGCCAATAATTTTTGTTCTTCGGGTGATACTAGCATAATTGCTTTACCAAAAGCTCCAGCTCTACCTGTTCTACCTATTCTATGTATATAACTTTCAGTTTCTCTAGGTACATCAAAATTTATTACAAGACCTACATTATCCATATTCAATCATCTTGCAGCTACATCAGTAGTTACCAATACTCTTATATGTGATTCTTTAAAATTTTTCAAGGTAAACATTCTTTTATTCTGACTCATATCTCAGTTTAGCATACCTACTTTGTATCAAGCTTTTTCTATGATATCCATTATTTTTTTTGTATTCCTTTTAGTTTGAGTAAATACAAGTACCTTATCACCAGGATGTGTTTTGATTAGATTCACAAGATTACTTAGTTTACTTTCATGTGATAGACTCATATAACTATGATTGATTTTATCTACAGTTACAGCCTCTCATATTTTGATAAACTCATATTCATTTATATGTTCTTTGATAATAGATTTGATATCATGATTTATAGTAGCGCTAAATGTATATGTTTGTTGAATATTATGCATTTGTGCTCGTATTTTTTTTATATCACGAACAAATCACATATCTAACATTCTATCTACCTCATCTAATACAAAAAAATTTACTGTATTTATATTTATTACTTCTTGTTTCATAAAATCCATCAACCTTCATGGTGTAGCTACTACAATGCTTGGTCATCTAACTAATAATTTTTTCTGAGTTACTAGACTAGCTCATCCATAAATACACGCAGCATTTACTCTATAATATTTCGTCAAAGCAAAAATCTCTTCTCAAATCTGATTTACAAGTTCTCTGGTAGGTGCTAATATTAAGGCTTGCAATCATTTTTTGTTAGTATCTATTTTTTGTAATAGTGGAATCAGAAATGCTGCTGTTTTACCAGTTCATGTTTGAGATTGTCCGACTATATTTTTTCAATCAAGAGCCGTTTTTATTACCTGTTTTTGAATATCTGTCGCTTCAATATATTTCATTTCATCTAGAGCTTTGATAATTCAGCCTTTTAAATTAAAATCTTTAAATAACATAATCTTATATAATAATAAAATTTAGCTTATAAAATATGAGCCATAGTATAGTAATTAATGAGTGGATTGACAGCTCTGTTTATTGTATAATTATTTCAAAAGATTATTTTGTATTAAATAAACTTGAATTATATACTTATAGTCTTATATATCGATGTTCATTGATTTATTTATACAAATCATTTCTAAATGAAAAAATGTGATAAAAAAACAGATTTAAATAAATTATCAAAAATTTTGGAAAATTTATCTCAACCAATGAGATTACAGATTATTTGTCTGCTTAATAAGGTAGATAGACTAAGTGTGTGTGAAATGATAGAGAAGTTCAAAATAAAACAGAATCTAATTTCTCATCATCTATCTATGCTCAGAAAAATATGAATAGTAAAAACACAAAGAGAGTGAGTGAAAATTTTTTATTCAATAGAAAAAAAAGTATATCAAGATTTCAAAGAAAATATCAAAAATGTTTTTAATATTTAATCACAATAATGAGAAAAATCAAAGTTCGTACACTTTCACAGATTGTTGTATTATGAATTATAGTATTTTTGGCTTTTACTCATCAGCAATACTGAATAGAACAGGCATCACCAATACACGCTTATTGTCCTTTATGAGCCTTGGAATGAGCTCTGACTTACATATTTAGTGGTCAGTTTATTATGAAACTTTATCGAAGTAATTTTATATTATTTGCTATATTTTTTATTCTAACTATCTTTTTTGGTAGAGTATTTTGTGGTTTTTTCTGTCCATTATGAGCTATTAGTGAATGGTTTAGATCTCTTGGTAAAAAATTATGAATAAAAAAAGATATAGAATTACCAGCTATATTAGACAAATATTTAAGATATTTGAAATATATAATATTATTGCTAATTATTTATTTTTCATTTAGAGAGACTGCATTAGTATTTGATGCTTATGACCCATTTTCAGCCTTTGCTCATTTGGGTAATGAATTTGAAGAATTAATCTTTGCTTATTCTATATTAGCCTTTGTAGTTATTACAGCTTTCTTCAGTAAGTGACGACGATGTAGGTATCTTTGTCCATTGTGAGCATTTCGATGAATACTTAAAAAGATAAGTTTTTTGAAACTTAAAAGAGATAATAATACCTGTATATCTTGTGGTATATGTACCAAATCATGTCCAGCAAATCTAAATATAAAAACAGAATCTCAAATAACGCATTCTGATTGTATCAGTTGTATGGAATGTGTAAATGATTGTCCCAAAAATAGCTTAGACATATATATATTTAATAAAAAAATAAAAAAACAGACTTTTATTTGGTTGGTTGTTGGAATATTTTTTATTACGCTTTCTATAGTTATTTTTACACCTATATGGCAGACTAAACCAGTTTCCAATATAGTTAATGATCAGTGAACAGTTAATGTTACAAACATCAGATGAAGTAATACATTACAATATGTAATAGATACTACCAAAGTCCCTTTTGAATATTTTCAAAGCGAACTAAATTTGCCTAACAATACAAAAAGGACAATGAAGTTAAAAGAAATAGGTATTACTTATGATATCAAAAATTCAGATTGAAATATTTTGGAAACAGAAGATTTTAGAATTACAATATTAAAATACTTAGAACAGTAAAATTTAGATTTTAATTATTAATTATTTTAATGAGTGTTTTTGATTTATTTACAAAAGATGCGTGTGATATACGTGGTAAAACATCTACAGATAAACGAACTCGAACAGAGTATTTTACAAATAAAAAAGAACTAGAATCTCAATGAATCAAAGTTGTACTTGTAGATATGATCAATCATCCAATCGAAGATTCTGTTCAGATTTCCAATGAATTATTTTTTGGAAATAAATATCCTGAGTGAACATATTTTATTCTCTATTGTCATTCTGGCTGATCTTCAGGTTATGTTCAGATGCAACTCAAACCACAATTACCACAGTATAATATTATCAATATGGATGGTGGAATTGTAATGTATCAATTACAAAAAAATAATTTCTAATTTTTATAAAAAATTGACAAATACCAATCAATACTTTATAATTTTATTATATTTATTGATAATAAAAAAAATGGAAAGTATAATTGATACTATGTGATGAAAAGAAAGATTGTTTATATATATATTTTTTACTATTCATGTATTTTGATTTGGAGCGGCTTGATTTTTATTAAGCTATTGAGAAGAAGATTTAAGTTCAACGTTTGCTATGTGATGATTTGCTATCTTTGTTTATTTAGTTTTTTATTTTGTTATATTCGGTTGGGAAGATATTAAACGAATGTTTATCAATGCTCTAATATGAATATTCGGTATATATGCTTGGATGTGAGATATACTGAGTCTTTTTGATAAAAATATAGATAATTTTTCACGACAGTATCATATTGTACCATGAGTATTTTTTGTTATTTATACATTCTTACTTAGACATGCTTTGATAGATTTATCCCAAAGTCTATTTAGCAAAAAATATTGAAAAGAATATTGAGAAAAAATCTGAAATTGATTTTTTATCTGACTTGGAATAGCATCATCGCTAATTGCATTACTTTAGTTTTTTAATAATAAAAACTTGAAAAACTGACTATAATTTCTAGAAACAAGTCAGTATTTTTATTTTTTATTCAAATATTATGTCAAAGAAAAAATTATTGATATTAATATTTTCTATTTTTCTATTTTTTATTTGATTTTCAGTCTTTGCCAAAAGTTTGTATGGAGAAGACATTCCATTAAAAATTGTAGACCTTTATTCTTATTGATGATCAAGTGACTTAGCTAAGTTTGATGAATCTACGAGATCAGCAGCATTGAAAATGTATGATAATCGATTAAATGTAAAATTGAATATAAAATGAAATATTTTATGAGGTAAATTTATATCAAAATTAAATGTAAGGTGAGTAGAAACTATAATGTTAGATTGAGATATTAGTTGAACTTTTGATGAAAATGCATGAACATTCAAGTGAACTATATGATGAAAATGACGTATATTTGCAAATAGTAAAATGGATTCTTTGACTGATCGACAAGGTTTTTGTACGCAGCGATATATAAGTAAAGAATCTATAATAGAATGAACATACGACAAAGAAACAAAAAAAATCAAAGCAAAAGTAAATTATTGTAATTCTAGTGTTTACGTTTTTGAGAGTTTTGATCTATTAGATATGATCTCATGTGATGAAGATGAAGTAGTAGTAGATAGCAAATGTGAAAAGATAAGTAAATACTGTTCAAGCGATAATTTAGTAAATTACAATTCTTCTACCAAAGAATGTTATTGTCCAGCTGGATACAAGCTCACAAATGACAAAACTTGTGAAGAAGTACCAGAAGTTGTGATGGATATCAAATTTATTTGAGCTAATCCACCATTTATAGCTGATTGACAAGAGTTTACTATCAATGTATCTATCAAAGATTGAGAAACAAATAATTGAATACCAGCTAGATTTGCTATAGATTATACAAACTCTCCACAGAAATGAACTATAACAGATATCAAAGAAATAAATATATGAGAATATACTATAATTTACAAAACTCCTAATATTGAATCATCCAAAGAAATCTGACTTTATGATACATTGTATATTTACTATCAAAGTAAATCTCAATGAAAGGAAGTGTACAAAACACAGCAATTGGATTTGGCAACAGGTACCCCTATAATAGTTAGCAAACCATGATTCCAAGAAATCAAAAGTGCAGTAGTCTTTCAATCATCCACAGCTAATGTAAACGTATTTACTCTAGATTCAGATAATAATAAAATTCCTGTAAGTGATGCAAAAATATGAATAGTAGATTCATTGGATTTTGAAATGACTGACAAAAACTGATCTGCGAAACTCAATACTGATCAAGATATTTCAACAAATGCATGAGCTAGTCAGCTTGAAGTTATTTTACAGTTAGATCCAGAAATTTCTGCTATACAGCAAAAAGCAGCTAATCAATACAAACAACTTATTCAGTGAGAAAGGTGAATCACTAGCAATACTATCAAAGATTTTGTTATAAATTTCTGATCTTATTTAGCCAAATCACCATCACTAGAAGTAGATTCTTATATAGCATGACTCAAGAGAGTAGGGTATGGACTTCTTTATATTACAGAATCAAAAAATCTTGCAGAGGATATTTCCAATCAAGTAGGAGCATCTATCAAAACACAAATTTCTGATACTTTGGATTTATTTGAAGTTACAGACAAAGCAAAAGATTATTTATGATCCAAAATAGATACACTCAAAGACAATCAATTGTTGCAAAATGTTTCATCCAAGATAAATGATAAAGTATCAAGTCTTAGCCAAAATTTCGAATCTAAAATAATAGATAGTATCAAAATCTGATTAAAAAAATATGCTCCATCTTTTAAATCTGAGCGAATAAACTGATTGTTATCCAAAGTATTTGGAGATAGAGATGAAATGATCAAACAGTGAGTAGAAAAAGCCAAATCTGTACCAGAATGAGAAGTAGAAAAATTAATCTCTAGCTATTTAATAGATCAATTTGATTCTATAATAAAAGGTAATATCAAACAAATAGAGAATATGATTCAGTCTAAAAATTTTAATTCTGCAACCATCAACTCTGATATATCAGATGCTAAACAAAATTCTTTGAATCTTAGAGAAAAATATCTCAAAGCACATCAAGTAAGTTACAATGTCTCAGCTATCAAAGATACGGCTACTTTATTCAATGATATTTTTATAGAAGCAGCAAAGATTACTCAAGTACGAAAAGCTCAGGCAGAAGCTATAGAAAAATGATATAAAACAGTTCGTTCTCTATTTATAAACAATGTAGAGATATATTATCGATTTGATGCATATGCAAATTTTATGCAGGAATTACAAACAAACGTAAATTATTCATTATGAGTACAAACAGCGTTCAATACAGATTATTCTAGATATCAAATAATACCAAAAGTTTATGCTGCAGATGAGCTAAATCAAGATCAAATAATCAAAGCTATGGATTATCGAGATTCTCAAAACGCTATATCAATATATCAAAATATGAAAGATATAAATGATACTTTTTTGCAAGTTTATCCAGAAGATAATGATCTTAAACAACTTGCAGAAAAATTGAAACAAAATACTGATTTAGAACAAAACAAATTAGATCAATTATGAGAGTCTACCAAATCTATCTTGAATCAGATACAAAAAGAATTTAACCAAAGTTCTTCAAATTCTCTTACTGCATCTGAATGGGTAGTTTTAATAATTTTTATAGCTATATTAGTTTTGATAATTGTTTGAATCAAAAAGCTTATTAGAAAACTTTCCAAAAAGAAAAATAAGAAAAAATAAAAAAAACTGAATTTCCATCCAGCTCTAACTTTTACAATGTCATTCCGGCCTTATTGTTTGCAGCCGGAATCTAATAATTATATTAGTCTTTATCGGTTTTGAAATAATAACCCATTACAAATCATAGAGGAGCTCATATAATAGATCACATTAGAGTGAGTATAGAATCAAGTTTCAAAAATAGATCAGTGTCTTGTGTAAGATAATAAAAATAAACATTATAGAGTATGGTTACAACAATACTTCCAAATATAGCTATAAAAAAGCCCCATACGAATATTTTTCATATTTTTCATCTAGTCTCATCATTAAATTTTATTGTATCAAAATTAGCTCAATCACTTTCGATTTTATTTTTCACTTCTTCAAATGTTGTTCTCAATTCTTGATCTGACATTTTTAATTTTTAAATGTAAAGCTGATTAATTTTTTATAGGAATCAAACAGGAAATTAGTCTGATTCAATAAATCTTTGATACTAGAGTTTATGTTCTGTAATACTTTTTCCAAATCAGAAGCTACATTTCTATTAAATTCTTGTTTTTGTAAGTGTTCTATTATTTTTTTAATATCATCAGATTCTTCTATTAGATCTTTGATAGTATCTATATTTTTTTGTATTGATTGTCTAATATTAGTATTTTGTAGTACTATCTCTTTTTTATTCATTTTATATTAGATTTTTAAATATTACTGTGGAATTGTTTCTCATTGTGTTTTATTTACATCTACATTTTCAGGTGTGGTATTGATATCAACTATAGGAGAACTAGTTTCTACAACCACTTCAGGTTTTTTATCAGAATTGACTTCCACTGGAGTAGTTTGAATTTCTTCTTTAACTTCACTTACAGGAATATCTTGTTTAGTTTCTACGACTACCTCAGGTTGTTTTTCAGTTTTAACTTCAGGTACAGGAGTTTCTACTTTATTTTCTGTTTGATTATTATCTAATTTTACAAATTCATTCACTCATTGTGTTGTATCTACTACAGCTTTTTGAGCTTCGTTTACTGCAGTTTCTCATACTTGTTCAGCTTTTTCCAATCATTTAGTTACAGCATTCATAGTTCAATCCAAAGCTTTATCTCATAAATTTTCTATTTTACCTCAAACATTATCCAAGACTTTAGTAAGTCATACAGAAAATTTACCAAACAATCCCCCTTCTTCGTTGCTAGCTGTACTTGTTTGACTTTCAGCTTTAACTTCAGGAGCAGGAGTTTGAGATTGACTTTCAGCTTTAACTTCAGGAGCAGGAGTCTGAGATTGATTTTCAACTTTAACTTCAGGAGTTGGAGTTGTAGAAATATTTGCCTTTCATGTAAAAGGGTCGGGATTTCAACTAAGTTTTGCAATCATTCATATGATTTTATCTACAATACTCTTATGCCCATCTCATTGTACTGCATTACTTGTTTTTGTAGTTTCTTCATTCACAAGATCAAGAGGATTAGCTCATCAAACTGCTTGTCAATCCATTCATTGAGTACTTGTTGTAGGTGTTTCATTAAGCATTTTTATTTAGAATTTAAATAATTAAATCTATGCTCAATAATTCTAATCTAATACCCCAAAAAATACAAATTCTGACTTATTCATACACTTTTCATCTTGCTTTATTCGTAAAAAATTATACAATAATAAAAATTATTAGTAATTAGATCTATTTTAGATATCAAACATTCATTTAAACGCCTAAGTCTTTGTAATGGAAAATATTATTTATTTATGAGCATGAGAGAGAATAGATACTCGATTAGTAGCAAAATTTCCATATTCAAGAAATTTCTTTCATCATATAATAGAAAGAGACTGAATATCAGTCAACAACAAGAAAATCAAAAAATCATATAAACTCAAACAGTGAGATAAGGTTTTGATTGATGATTTATCTAGATATTTATCTTCAGTTGTGTTGGAGGAAGCTCCTAATATTTCAATTCCAATAATTTTGGAAAAAGAAGATTATCTAGTTATCAATAAGCCTAAATGAGTCCTATCACATCCCAATAGTGTGCGAGAGGTTTCTCAAGCATCTGTAGTTTGATTTCTTTATCATAATTACAAAAATCTACCAACAATATGAAACTTTATCAGAGCCTGACTTTTACATAGATTAGACAAAGATACTGATTGATTGATGATAGTTGCCAAGACAGAAAAGTGATTATCTCATTTTAAAAAATTATTCCAAAAAAAATCAGAAGTCAATTCTATTCAAGACAAAGAAAAAGCTGAACTTAAAAAAAAATATCGTGCTATATGCTATATTCCATCCCAATGAGAAGAATTTTTATCAGAAATTTCTTCACAATTACCATATTATATCCAAGAATTAGTAATCCCCAAAGTACCTCATTATACGCCCAAATTTTGAATTACCAAAATACTTTCATTTCAAAAATTGGATAGTCAAAAAATATCTTTCAATATAGAAATTCTAACCTGACGTACACATCAGATACGTTACCATTTATCCAATCATTGACTGCCTATAGTAGGGGATTATCTTTATTGAAAAGAAGAAAGTACTTCTATGCAATTGACTGCTTATAAACTAGAATTTATTGATCCAGATTGAGAAAAAATAAACTTAGAAATCTAATAGTCATTGCGAGGACAAAGGACGAAGCAATCTTAGTATGTTAATTTGTCATTTCGGTCCCATACCACTTGTGGTGTTGGGATAACAGCCGGAATCTGAGTGAAACTAATTCCGCTTTAGCGGAATATAAATGATAAAAAAAAGATTCCCTCTTCCAAAACTTAACCCTCCGACTACGCGAAGGACAAGTCCGGGAATAACAAAAGGGATAGTAGTCAGAATGACGAGTATAAAAAAATCTCCCGTAAAAAACGGGAGATAATTTAATTAAATTCTTGTTTTTGGTTTGTAACCTTTCACATGTCTATCCTTTTTTTTTGGATAGATGCTATTCATCGTTACCAATATACCAGTTTCTTCTACTCCTCCAAAGAAAGGATTGTCAGCTGTTCCAAATACTTTCATATCTGGTGAGGTCTCCATATAGGCATTAAATAATGGAGGAATATTCTCCTTTATTTCAGCCAAAGCTCTCTGTAAGATATACTTGTCTTCCTTGTATGAATTAGCTACGAAGATACCATCAAGAAGATGAATTTCTCTCTCGACATCATCTAATTCAAATTCAGATTTGGGAAATACAAGTTTATCTTTGTCTGGGAAGTGTTTACTCAGAAAATAAAGAATCAGATTTCTGGCTTGACGATTGTAATCCTTATACATCGTCATTTTGCCAAAAAAGTACTTCATTTTAGGGTAGTCAACCATTAGTGATGCCAAACCATCCCAAAGATTATCCAGAGAAAAAATTCCTTTCATAGAATCTCTTTTAGGTTGGTAATTGGGTTGAACAAATGATCTTCCAAGCTCAATAGTAAATGGAGCAAATTCTTTGATAAAGACTTCCGAGAAATCAAAGATTTCATTAGCAGGACTATGAATTCCATTTTTAGAAATCAAATCTTTCATAAAAGCGAATCTGTAGCCGCCAACAATTTCTTCATTTTCAGGATCCCAAACAATTAGTTGTTTGAAATGTCCATGATCAAATTCATCGATATCGACTTCTTTACCAGTACCTCCACCAGCTACACGAAAGGTAATCTCTCTGAGCCTACCAATTTCCAACATTACATTTGGAGAATTATGAGCATCCAAAATGAAAATATGGTTTTTTCCTTTGTTGGTCTCACGCATAAATTTAGAGACAACCAATTCTTCTTTCAATAGTTCCTTATCGATAGGATCTATGATACCATTCAAAAGTTTTGTATTATCCATATAATTTTGTTTTTTAATTTTGTTTTACAGAAAATAGAATTTAAGTATTTAGCTAAAAAAGTCAATAATAAAAAAAACCAGTCTAAATATTAAACTGGCAATTATTATTCCAAAACTTATTAATTATTTGACTTTAGAGAGAGAGTATACTTCTTCTCTAATTATTTCAACAATGTCTTGATGATTACCATTTAGATTATCAAATGGTATTATATCTCCTATTGTCAAAGTAATTGTTTTATTTCTTTGTCTAAATAACTCATTGGGTAATAGAAATAATTCAATATTTGCTAATCCAAAATATTTTCTTATTTTGGCTATCAAATAAAAGAAGAAAGAGTTTTTACCATCAATATATACAGGTACAATACTTCTTTTGTATTCAATTGCTTTTTTTACAAAATTTTTTTGCCATACGGGATCAATAATTTCTCCATTTATATATCGAGATACCAAACCAGCGGGGAAAAAAAGAATTTGCTTATTACTGTCAGAATACAGTTGATTTATCAATAATACATCGGCTCTTTTTTGATTACCGTGTTTATTGATACCTACAAAAATTGGTTCAAAGTTTTTGATACTAAGTAAAATATCATTAACAGGGAAACTTATGTTTTTAAAACGATTTCCAATCGCGCTTATAAATGCGATTCCATCTAAACCTCCCAATGGATGATTGGAAACAAAAATATATTTTCCATCTAACGGAATTTTTTCCAAACCAATAACGTTTATTTTAATTCCCAGGTGACTTAGTATGGCATTGTTAAACTCCAAACCTTGAAGATGTTTACATAAGTTTATCATTTCATTGATTTCATCTTCATGGACGATTCTTTTTATCCAATTCACTATAAATGACGGCAAATACCTAAGTTTAGGATTTTTAAGGAGCATTTGTTCTTTTACATCAACATATTTCATATATTTGTTTTATTTGGTTTTTATTATTTTTATTTTGAATTTGTACTATATGTTTATAGTTAAATAAGTCAATAATAAAAAAATGCCAACTTGGTTTACAAGTTGGCAATCATAAATCTTAATTCTCTGATGTATCTTGAAGATTAATATTCTCCGAATTACGATCAGATCTTTCTTTGTGAGTTTCAAATGCATCTTTTAAAGCAGTTTTAGTGCCTTTTAGTTGACCGCTTTTGGTCTTACAAGCATATACGGGGACTTTAGCTTCAGCGATACTTATCTCAGAAAGTAAACTTCCACTGATAGTACCATGAGTTTTGTGTGGGACTTGTCCTACAAAAATTGCATCAATTTTGTCTCCTGTATAATTATCATAGGAAAAAACTTTTTTAATCCTACTAAAACTACTCATAAAAACACACTTTACTCCTCTTACCCCAATTTTTTTTAACAACTTATAAATTTGGGGTTTATTGGGATAAATATACCCAACCAACACATATATCTTCTTGTTTTCCATATTGGGTAATTTTTAATGTGTTTATTTTCTATAGTTATTTATTATAAAAAGTCAAGTTTAAAAGTAAACTAATTTAATATATTTATAATTAGATTGAAATAAAAATCTGATTAACTATCAGTAATTGGTTTACTAGTTTATCTGGAATTTGTTTATCAGTAATTACTAGTTTCTAATTCCCAATTCCTAATTTCTAATTCCTAAAATATGCAATACAAAATCTTTGGCTGTAAGGTTAATAAATTCTATATAAATAAACGACTCTGATACTTCTCTCAGAATAATTTATCTGATGATAAAAATTATCTGATAGCAACATGTGTTGTGACAGATAGAGCCAAAAACAAACGACTCAAAGATGTACAAAAAAATTTACAAGATTGAAAAAAAATATACATCACATGATGTTGAGTTTTTGATAAATGAAAATTGATAGATCAAGATAAATTTTATTCAATATATCCAGAACTGCAAAAATTTCAAAATCAGATTTTTTTAATTTGAGAAGATCCATGAAAAAATTTCAAATCTGATTCTAATAAAACCAGTCTCTATACCAAAAAATTTATCCTCATCCAAAACGGTTGTGATAATTTTTGTACATTTTGTCTGACTATTATGAAGAGAGGAAAACACCGATCTAGACCATTGGATGAAATTATAGACGAAATCAACGAATTCTCTGATTCATGATGAAAAGAAATAGTACTTACATGAATCAATCTTGCTGCTCGATGATGTGACAATACCAACAAAACCAATCAATCCCAGTTCAACTATCTACTACAAGAAATATTAAATCAGACTACTATTCCAAGGATTAGAATATCTAGCATCTGACCAGAATATCTAGATGATACTTTCTTTCATATCATAGAAAATCCTAGAATAATGCCACATTTTCATATTTCGATTCAGCATTTTTCTGATAATATTCTCAAATCAATGAATAGAAATTATGACTCCAAATACTTGATTTCAGTACTCCAAAAATTCCAATCTCTAAAAAGAGAAGTTCCGGTATCTGTCTGAGCAGATTTAATTATATGATTTCCATGAGAAACAGAATCTGATTTTCAAACTATGTTAGATGGGATTAGTGATTATAATATCACCAAAGTACATGCTTTCCCATTTTCATGACATACAAAAGGGGAGTCAGTACCAGCTTGAAAATATGATAATCAAATAATACATTCGATTAAATTATCTAGGAAAAAACAATTAAATCTGATATCTGATCAAGTCAGAAATAATTTCATCGAAAAAAATAAATGACTAAGACATTCAGTTTTGATAGAAGAAAAAAAAGACAATAAATGGCAATGACGAACAGAAAATTATATCCAAGTAAAATTAGACTGAGATTACAAAAAATGAGAGATAATTCAGATTAAATTATAATTATATAATTTTATTTTAATATGTAAATATAAGGCTTCTATTAAAGAGGTCTTTTTTTGTAAATAAACTATCTCCAAGTATAATTATCAAAAGAAATTTATATTTTCAATAATCCAAAATGAGCTTCAATTCTTATAGACCATTCAAAAAAAGAAGTTTACTACCCAAGTACTTGATAGTATTTTTGCTAGGTATTTCTTTTGCTTTATTCTTCTCTAGTGCATTAAACATAGTAACTGGTATAGAAAATGCAACTCAGTACATAAAGCAGATAATATTAACATCTGATGGTACTGCTAGTGGAACAACAGGAATAGTCTTAGATTGAGTAAATTGAAGAATTTGAATATGAACTGATAGCCCACAAGCTACATTACAAGTAATATGAACCATATTATGAGGAGAAAATAATTCTACATCTTCGAATTACGATTCTTTTATATTATGATGAAGATCAAATGCTATAAATGATGCTACTTGAGCAATCATAGTATGATGATTAGGTAATTATAATGATTGAACTTATTCTATAATATGATGATGAGAGGATAACGAAATTTTAAGTTCATGGTCAGCAATATTATGATGATTTCATAATTTTATATACGAAAATAGTATTAATTCTTTCATATGATGAGGTTCTTGAAATAGTATAAGTTGATCTTATTCAGTAATTTGATGATGAAGAGCTAATATTGTTACTTGAGAATTATCTACTATCTGATGATGAAAACAAAACAAAATAAACTGAGATTATTCAGTTGTTCCATGATGAAATGATGTTAGAATAAATTGAGATTACAGTTTTGCTGCGGGAGTAGCGATTGATTTAAATCATAATAATACTTTTGTTTGGAATAGTGAATTATCTACATTTAGTTCAAATAAAGATTGAGCTTTCCTCGTTAATGTGCCTGAATGATGAGCTTGAATAAATACAAATAATCCTCAAGCTGATTTAGAAGTAAATAATGTATTTAGAATAACACCAGTAAATATAGGTATTATATGATGAACATCATGCACTACTTATGCAACATGAAGTATTATATTTGCAAATGATGCTGCTGGTTGAAGTCAACTATGCTTTTGTAATTGAACAGATCCAGAACGAAAATTAGTAGCAGATCCAAATTTTAATTGCCAATAAAAATATCAAAAATATTTTTTCAACAATGCTATTGCCCCGCAATAGCATTTTATTATATATAGAGATGCTAAAAAAACTTGAGTTTTTACGAAAGTTTTTAGACATCGAAATTATACCGATGAGTTTAGATACAGCGATTTTCAGTAAAATAAAAAAGTTGGATATTCTCAAAGCAATCGGTATAATCTTTTAAATTTAATTCATCCAAATTTAATATGCAATTACTATCATGAAAGGATTTATCTATCAATTTACAATCCAATCTTCAATCTCAATATCAAAAAGTATTTGCTGATAAACCAGTCTATGTAGCAATTATTTTTTTATGAGATGATTATTCTTCTACCGTATATGTAAATCACAAAAAAAAATATTGAGAAAAAATCTGAATTTCTACAATAGTTTTCGGCCAATCAGATTTTGATAATTGAGATTTTAGTAAATTTAGAAATTTAGATTTATTTATAAACCAGGAATATACCGAAGTACATCAAGTGATAGAACTTATCCAATATCTAAATTATGACCCCAATTGTGTAGGTATTATAGTTCAGCTACCATTACCAGCCAATTTTCAATCTTCCAAGGCTTTGTTGCTTTCTACTATTTCACCCGCCAAAGATATTGATGGTATTTGATGAATCAATGTCGGTCTCTCATCTATAGATTTGATAGATTTCCTGCCAGCTACACCCAAGGCGGTTCTTTATCTATTAGATCAATACAAGCTTTGAGATTTAAATTGAAAAGTTATCTCCATCCTATGACAGAGTAATTTGATATGAAAGCCATTAGCTCTTGAATGTATCAAAAGATGAGCAACAGTTTTTTCCTTTAACGAAAATAGCGATATATCTCATATCAAAGAAATTACATTAAAATCTGACTATATTATTTCATGTACTTGAAAAGTTCATTTAATTGACTTGTCTTTTATTCGTGAGGATAATTCACAAGTAATAGTAGATGTTGGTTACTGACACATTGATGGTAAACCAGTAGGAGATGTAAATTTTGATAATATAAAAGATAAGGTCTGATATATTACTCCAGTCCCAGGTTGAGTATGACCACTTACAGTGGCGTGTTTATTTGATAATATTTTCACTTTACAAGAACACAAAGAAATCTTGAAGAAGTATAAATTGTAATTCCATTAGTCATTTCGGTCCCACACCACTTGTGGTGTTGGGATAGCAGCCGGAATCTAATTTTTTGTCCTCCTTTATTAAAGGAGGGGTGGTACTGCAGTACAGGAGGATTTATTACTATTATTTTTTGATAAAAACAAAATTAATATTACTGGGGTTTTGCCCCCAGACGACAAAATACTTTTTGGCATTGCTCCAAAAAGTACCCTAAGACTTCGCTTAGGACAAGTTCAAAAAAATCTAGAAAAATCAATCGACGCGTGATTTTTCAAACTTGCTAATATTATAAATATTGTCAGTAATAAAAACGTAAATATTACTATTAAAAAAATTTATTACTTCAAGTATCCATTCTTAAATCCATCCCAGTCCATTACTTTTTTTCCTTCGGGTTTTACTTTAATTTCAATTACACTAGGATTTAATAAATCCTCCGTCATTCACTTCGTTCATGCCACCTCCTTTCTAAAGGAGACTAAGTTTAGTAAAGTATTTTTTTTATTTTCTTCAAATAAATTTTCATCCAATTTCAATTCTTCTACAATCACTCTTTTTCCATTCAATTCAAAATATATTTTTGGTCGTAGATAAAACCCACGATACTTATTATAAATATCTTCTAGGCTATCTTTCCATGGATCTATCAAAGCAGATTCTTTCTCTATTTTGCTACAATATGTTGCTTTATCATTGTTTTGAATTTCTTCACCCAATAGTCATTTTCCATATTTCCATAGTACATTATTCAAAAATTTTGGTCAGGTTTCTTTCATCTTTGCTATTACATCTTTACAGGTCCAATCAAATGGAATTTGAAATTTTAATTTCTCTATCATATTTCAAGTATCCATACCTGCATCCATTTTCATGATTGTTATTCATGTTTCTTTTTCATTATTTAGAAATATGGATTGGATAGGGGATGCTCCACGATATTTTTCTAATAATGATCCATGAATATTTATTGGGGCAATCTTCGGGATATCGAGAATTGCTTGCGGTATAATTTTCCCATAAGCAATCACAACTAGGAAATCTGGTTCTTTATTTTTCAATCGTTGAGCAAATTCTTTTCCTTCATCAGATTTTTCTGGATTTAGTTTGTTTGGCGTAACAATATCAGTATTATCAATTTTCAATTTTTTACTCTCAGATTTTATAATATTTTCACACATTTCCATTCATCTTCCTACTGGTTTATCACATTGTGTTACTATACCTACAATTTCAAACCTTTTGTCTTCACTTAACTCTTTCAAAAAATCTACACCTATAGGAGCTGATGAAAAAAAGACAACTTTGTAAAATTCTGGATCGTAAATTTTGTTCATTCCTCAAGTGCAATGTAAAACTCTATCTGATGTTAGAAATAGTCATCTAAATACTCAATATCTTCTAAATACTCTGATTCCATATTCACTACAATGTGGCTCATGCATACATATCCTTCACTTGAGCCATAGAGATGGTATTCATTTATCTGGAGATAATATATATTGATATATTTTTATCAAGAATATAAAAAATGCTGAAATCCATTTATCTATCTTTTTCCATATTTTCATTTTTACTAATTCCCAATAAACAAATATACTAATAACTAATTTAGTTTTTTTTTCAATTATAAAAAAAAGCCTGGTCTAGTACAACCGGGCTTTGTGGTTTAGTCTGTTTATTGAAGGATTGTTAAATTCTCATCCCTGTTTAGTTATTATATAGATTTTATTTAATTTTGTCAAATATTTAGATAGAATTTCCCTTTCAAATTGACTTTGAATCCCAAAAATCTACACTACAAAAAGTAATTTATATTTTGATGATATATGGAAAACAAGAATATCTTCCTATTTACTTGAGAGAAATACTTTTTGGATCTAGAGCTTCAGAGGCGAAAAGATTGATTTACTTCCAAATTCTGAAAAGATTCACTTTTTTCTTATAATTCTTGATCTTTTGATTCTGATGAGATTATTCATTCATTGTATTCATGATGATTATTTATATCCAAAAAAATGCTTATCATCAGCTGATTACCATTAGATACCTACGAAGCAAATAAAATTACAGCAGAAAAAACACAATCTTTTATTGATTATTTCAAAAAGTCCTGATTTTTGATACCAGATGACACAATTCTTATCTTTGTTTCTTACAAACCTGATGGTAGAGCAGCGTTTCTCAAACTTTTGAAAGAAAATATTCCCAATGCAAATATCAAAACTTTTGATAGTATCAAATGAAATCAACTCAAGTCTTTTGTTAGAGAACAAATTGGAAATATTAAAATACATGAATTGGATATAGAATACTTCCTTATAAAAATATGAGATGATTTGTATCGTATAGTTTACGAAATTGAAAAATTAAAAATTCGATGTCAAACAAAGAATATAGACACTATAGATAATCAATTGATAGATCAGATTTGTTTTGGTATGGTAGAGAGCAATACTTTTGCTTTTTTTGATAATTTATTTCAAGATAAAGATAAAACACTTTCTTTACTTGATAAAATCAGAAATGATGGAATAAACCGAAATCAGTTTGCAGGTACGCTATATCGATGACTCAAGGTTTATTTATTTATATTGGATCTATACAATCAATGAATTACTGATTCAAAACAGATTATAAGCATTACTAAGCTACATCCTTTCGTAGTTTCCAAAAATTTAAAAAATATAGCACAAATAAATAGACATGGAAATCAGATTAAAAACTTTTATAAAAACTTGCTAGAATTGGATTCAAATATCAAATCGTGAAAATTTCCTGACACATATTTTCGACTATGAATAAAGAAGACTATTGTAAATTTATTTTACAAAAATTAATTTGAAGATGAAATACAGTATCAAGATAGCTTTATTGTTACTTATTATAGGATTGTTCATATCTAAATCTTTTTGATATTTAGAGGAAAATTTATATTGTACTATTACTAGTCAATCTATCAGAGTTTCTACCCAAAAATCTGATGATTCAAATAAATGTACTGAATATATACAATCTCTAGAATATTTGATCAAAGCTGAATACAAAGATGTACAAAAAATACAAGTATATATAGACAAAAAAAAGGATATAGAATATCGACAAACACTCCAAAATTTCAAGAAAGAAAAAATTTATGATCTCCAAGCTATTAGGCTATGAGTAATAGAAAATATGAAATTATTTGAAGATAATTTTTTAAAAAAGACACAAGAATATCTACAAAAAAAACTAGAAAAATATTATACTTCACTTACAAAAAAAATAGCTCCTCTCCAGCAATTATGAACATGATACCAATTTAGTCCTTATATTCAGAGGCAAATCACTCTAATTACTTCACAAATAAACACTTTGAATACTATATACACAGCCCCAGATATTCCTACATTTCTAAAATGAATAAAAGACTATCTTTATTTCAAAAAATTACTTGAATGAAATTAGCTATAATTACATCTTGAAATGAAAATTTATCATTATTCAAGTTTTTAAATAAATATGATCATGAATATATAATTTATTATGATTTTTTGTATCGACCATACTGAGACAAAGATTCAGATTTTATTCAAAATAGAGTAGTTGATATTATCAAATTTCTAAAAAAATCCTGAGTAGAAAAAATTATTCTACCACCTAGTCTCGAGCTTTACTTTCTTTCAAATCCTAAATTACTCGGTGTTCATCAATCTTTACTTTTACCATTATTTCAAACATACCTTCATGATTATTGTTTCAAATATTCTATTATAGGAAAAATATGAGCATTTTGAGATTTCTCAGACATTCAGATAATACAAGATTTACTTAAACAAGAGGAAAAATCTTATTCTCTGACAGACAATCAAAAATCTATCAAAAAATTTCATTCGCCATTCAAATATCGGACAAAAGAAGTTCCTATGCGAAAATACTATCTTACTACTTTATCTTATTCAGATTTTATGATAAATAAAATTATTAAATTTGATATGAGATATTTCAAAGATGCTATGGTAGATACAGTTATTCCATTAAATTATTGATATTTTAATTTTCAAAATACGCTCACTAAGTTCTTCAATTTCAAAAAAATCAGATTTCATAAATTAGAAAAATTAGAAGATTCTTTCGTACAATTAACATCCAAACTTAGTTCAGACAAATATTCAATCACGATGTATCATTCTTGACCAATAGATTTATTTCAAAAACAAAAAAAACTAGTACGATTACTAGCTAGATGAAAAAATATAGAAATTAATTATGAGAAAATATAAAGACCGTCATTCCGGCGTTAAGTTTTGCAGCCGGAATCTACTAGTTAAATTTCTAAGATTCCGGCTGCATACTTCGTCAATAACGCCGGAATGACTAGTGATATCTAATCTTCAAAAGCACCAGTAGGACATATTTCTTGTAATTCTTTTTTCTGTTCATCAGTCAGATTTTCTTTTATTATTTTATCTCAATTGTCTGCACTTGTTACATAATCTGTAGTAGTACATATTCAACATTGTATGCAATTTTCTTTTACAAATTTCATGTATATATTAATAATAATAAAATCCAACTCAGATTATTTTTCTAGTTCTTATATTCAAGTAAAATACTTAAAATTTTATAAAAAAAACAACCCAGATAAAAATCTGAGTTATCTTGTGATTCAAAAAATAATTTTATTAGAGTTTGCTCATGTAACTTTTTAATGCTTCCAGAGCAATTTTGGACCAATTTTCCACGGTAATTTCATTATCATTACACATGGTTTCCAGTTCTTCGATTGTAAGCATTTTGGAATCTGCAATTTCAGGGTCGCTTGATTTTACTTCTTCGCTAGAAGTTTCGATCAGATAAAGCATTCCAAAATGAACTCTACCTACAGCATCAGAATCGTCATTTATATAACCCAATAAAATTGAATCACCAGCTACAAAATCGATTTCTTCTGCCATTTCTCGTTTCATGCTTTCTACAATCGGATTTTGCCCATCTTCATGGTCAAGCATTTCGATATGTCCACCTACTCCCCATGACCACTTACCCTGTAGTCTTTTTTCAGAGTAATTCTCATCTTTTTTTGATCTTTGATAAGCAAAAACTTTTTTTGTTTGAGGATTAAAAATTATTGCATATCCAATCGGCTGTTTGTAATTTTCATTCTCTTCAGCAATGGGTCTTTCCATGTAAATATAATTCTGAAGAATTCTTCCTTCATAATCTACATCTTTAGGCATTTCAAAACCCTGAAAGTAGTCGCTTCCAAAGAGAATTTCCTTGTTAACAACCATGATAAATTTTACTTTTGTCATATTATTAATATTTTTGTTGTGTAAATATAAAATAAAGATTTATTGTAAAATATCAACATTAATTTTCTTCAACAAAACCTCTTGCTAATTTTTTCTGAATTTATAAAATACTAAACAGTTTATAATTTATAGTCGATAGTTTATAATTACAACTACTGTGCAACAACTGTGTAACTACTTGTAACAACATTCAGCATTCTACATTCTTAATTCTGCATTCATTATGAGCTATGATCCAAAATTACTAGCCTTACTCGATATTGTAATTGATAACTACATCAACAAATGAGAGCCAGTAGGTTCTAAGTTTTTGCATACTCTTGAGGATATAGAATATGCTCCATCTACACTTAGAAAATATCTAAATATTTTAGAAAAATCCTGAATGGTTTATCAACCATACAATAGTTCTGGTAGAGTGCCGACCATCCAATGATTGAAAATTTACATAGAATCATATATACAAACACAGGAAGAACAAAAAGAAAAAGAAGTAATAGATGCTAGAAGTGGCATGAAATATTTAGTAGAAAATATATGAAGTCTGGCTGATGGAGTAGTAGTATGATTTCTCAAAAACGATGAATATTATTATTTGGGTATGAATAACTTACTTCGTGATGATCTTGTAGATGAATATGAAACTACTAGAAATATCATCAAGTTTATAGAAAATAAAAGAATTGTAAAGTTTTTGGATAAAAAAATTATAAAAAACTGACACATATATTATACATTTGTAGAAGATTGAGATTCAGTTATTTCTGTACTTTATGCTAAAATATCTATAAAAGATTATGATGGTATATTGAGTATAATATGACCAACTAGAGTAAATTACAAACAAAATGTTTCAATATTTAGAAAAGTCCTACAAAGTTTAAAATAATTACTAGATATTCCAAAACACCTAATCTTTTAGATTTTTCAAATAATTTATGTCTAGTCCAGAAAATATAGATAAAAAAAATCCTGAATCTAATTTGGATAATAAATTGGATAACAAAGAAAATTTGGAAAACTCATTCAAAGATCTCAAACAAAGCTTGAATAAATTAAAAAATGAGATCAAAGAATTACATGAGACAAACCAAGAAAAGAAAGATATAAAAAAGTTAGATCAAGAAATAGATAATATTGATAAACAAATAAAAATAGAAAGAGAAGTAGAAAAATATCGTGAAGAATGAAAATTAAATCCCAAACAAGAAATTGCATTATCAAAACAAATGAAAAATATTTCTCAGCGATTAAAAAATAATCCTTGAGACTCAAATGAATGAAGAGCTGATTCGGCATTTACACTTTTGAATGAAATATATTCATCAGATCCCAATCCTATATCAAATAGTATGCTGAAAATAATCAGATTTATATTAGATTTATAAGATTTTATATATTTAAAAAAAATATGTGAGAAATTGTGCAGAGTGCATGAGGTGTTGTTTATTATTTGGATTCAAATAGAGAACCAAAGTATTTAATTATCAAAAGACATGCTCTTTCATGAAAAATAGAACGAGTAGCTCCCAAATGAAAAATCCAAGCATGAGAAAAAATAGAGAATGCAGCAGCCAGAGAGGTTAGTGAAGAAACATGAATCCCTCTAAATCAAATGAAATTAAAACAAAGATTATGAATGACATCACTTAGAAGTTCCGAAACAAAAAAATGACAATTGGATAAAGATGTTACATATTTCTTGATAGAATATAGCTGAGATCCAAATGATGTTAAAATTATTCAAGAAGAGTGATATATATGAAATCATAAACGGGCAAATATATGAGAAATACTTTCGTTGGTTTATTATGAAGATATTAGAGAGTTGTTTAGAAAATCATATATTTTAATAAAAGATCAGAAAAAAAAATCTGATATAAAACAAAATTTTATGGATAAACTTGATTTATAGGTTTTGATTGAAATTATAATATATTTCATTAAACATTGTGTGAAGTAACGATCTTTAAATAGATTTTATTTTATAAAATCAAATATATGCCAAACACACCTACAGTATCTCATAAGTTTTATAATGTGCCACAAGAACAACAGACGCTTATAAAAGAAATTGTAAGCAAAAACATTCAATGAAAATTAGACTCATATCTACAAAAGATTTATTCTAACAAAAAAGATGCCGAAGTTAGAATAGAATATAAGATTAAACAAAATAAGAAGAATAAGTATGAAGCAAGTTTTAATTTTTATTATGATTGAAAACTATTTCCATATACAAGTTCAGTATGATTTAAATTCGTAGAAGATTTGGTAAATCATGCATTCAAACGTTTCAAAGAACGATTATCTAAACAACCTTAATTTATAATATTTAAACATAAAAAATGAGTAAAAAAAAGAATTACATAACCAGAGAATGATACGAAAATTTGATCCAAGAATTAGAGGATCTAAAGAAAAAGAAACTTCCAATAGTTTTGGAAAGATTAGCTGAAGCAAAAGCTATGTGAGATCTTTCTGAAAATTTCGAATATAAGTCTGCGATGGAAGACAAGGATTTTATCAATTCCAGAGTTTTGGAAATAGAGGACTTGATAGATAATATAGAAATTGTAGAATCAGAAAAGAAAAAAGGAGAAAAAATAGTAGATTTCTGATCAACAGTTACAGTAAAAATAGAATGAGACAAGGCTTATGATGTTACTATAGTTGGTACTTGAGAAGTATCTTTGGATAATGCATTCAAAATATCTTTTGATTCTCCTTTGGGAAGTGCTATCAAATGAAAAAAAGTTTGAGATGAAGTAAAAATGAGATTACCTACAGGTAGGAAATCTGTTAAAGTAATTGCTATCAAATAAATTCTTATTTATATTACAATAAAAAAGCTCGATTCTTGATCGGGTTTTTTTATATTTATTTTTTTATTTCCCATTGATTCATCATATCAAATTCAACTATACATATTTCACTATTTTTTTTCTTTAATCATATCACTTGGGTTTTCAGTAAATTATAATCTTTGGATTCTATTTGTAGATCTTCTATCTTGTCAAACTTACATCGCTCTTTTATTCTTTTTGTATAGTTTTTTATTATATATTCAGAATTTATATTATAAATTATAGATGATATATTCAAAAGAGTCGATTCATTTTCAATATCAAAATGATATCATATCAAAGGTACATTAAACATTGTCCATTCTAATTCAGAATTTTTGTAAAACATCAATCAGTTATATGAATTAAAATATTCATTTTCTGATAATTCAAAATTTTCTATCATTGTTTTACAATTACGATAAGATGATATTTTACTACACAAAAAAGGTTTTATGTCCAATAAATGATTATTCTGATAATTTATAGATATATTATTTTTTTCTAGTATAGGTAATATATCGGGTCTATCTTTTGTATCTATTATCAGTAAATTTCAAATAAAGTAATATTTTTTATCTGCTATTACTATTAAATCATCCAAATCTCTAGTCTCTTTTATTAGAAATATGTTATTCTCTCAAACTTTTTTAATTTCTCAAATTAATTCAATATTTTTTCATAAGAGACTATCTATATTTAATGGATAATTTTGAGGATAAAATATTCATTTTTGTGTTTCAAATATATATTCATCATATCATTTTAGAGTATTTTTCACAAAAATTCATTCTAAATTTACATTATCTCAAGATAAAATAATATCAAAATCCTGATCTTGATCGTGAGGTCTAATAATATCAAGAGATATATTTGTATATTTATATATTCATCGAAACAAAAAAGGTATCAAAATCAATAACAATAGAAATCTTTTATTATTTTTTTTAAAGTTTCTTATTATCATAAGTTGTTTATATATATAAATAACATAACATTACTAAAATAATCAAAAACAATTTCAATGCAATCAATATTATTTGGATTACTTCAATTTAATCAAATTTTATTTGATTTTTCACAAAAGTTTACTATAAGCTTATTGATTTGAAAAAAGTCTATTGTTTTACATTAAATCAATGTATGGTAGTTAAAAAAATATTCAAGAAAATAAAAAACAATTCTATAATTTTTTTATTATCAATTTTTTTAGCTTTTTCATTGTTTTACGTAAACAAAAACGAAACTTTTTTTCAAGCAAGTGTATTATCTACACAAGACATTAATTTTATAAAACAAAAGCAACGAGATATTGCATACAAAAACTCAGATTGAATAATAGATATCTTTGTATCAGAAGATTTCCTCTCAAAAAATTATGAGTCACTAAATATTTCTATTATATTTGATAAACTACAAGCAAGTATACAAGATAATATAACTGAATACCAAAATAAATACAAAATAGATTTGTCAGAGGGTAGAGTTTCATTATATTTTGAAGATCTAAGAAATATAAATCATCAAGAAAGTCTCATAGTGTTGCCATTTTCATGATTAATTAGTGATTCTTTGATTAGTGACGCTTTTGCAACGAAATGATTAGAAAATTATCCATTATCTGTCGGTAATCTTACACAAATACAGGAACATACAAAATAAACTTTTATAATTAAGTTTAAATAACCAAAATGTTTTCTACCAAAAATATAAAAATCTGACTTTCATTAATATTTTTTCTGTTTTTTTATTTTAGTATATCCAAAACTTTTGCTGTATATCCCAATGCTTTTGTAATAGAAATTCAACCTAGCTCTTTTGAGGTTAATCAATCTGTAGATTTGGTTGTAAAAGCAGTAAATAATTGAGAAATAATAAAGGATTACATATGAGATGTTTTTATAGAAGTTGATTGAGATATTACCTCGGAAGATTATATTGTTCCCAGTGAATGATTATATTCTTTTTTACCACAGGATCAGTGAATAAAAATATTTTCCAAATGATTACAAGTTAAAAAAACATGAACTTTTAAAGTAAAGATAGAAGATATAGTAGATGCAGAAATTAGATGAGAAGCTACAATAATAGTTTGAACTATAAATAACGAAGACGTATTTGATATACAAATAACTTCACCAGTTCCATGAGTGATAGAAAAAAACGATGTTGTAAATGTTTTTTGAATGGCATCACAATTGCCAAATTCTCCAATACAATATTATCTAAATTCCGTATTGGTTGATCAATGACTTACAGATACTATATGAAGTTTTAGTACTTACTTGACATGAGTTTCATCTTGAGAAAATATATTAAAAGTAAAAATAATTGATTGAGCAAATACAGTTTTATGAGAATCTACAGATTTGACATTCAATTATAGTCCGATTACTGATGGTATATTCAAATGAATAGAAGTTTTGCCATCATGAGAAATTAAACAATGAGATCAGGTTACATTCAACGTTAGGACTAGTGATTCAATTACTTCTGTAGAATTAAAATTTAGTGATTGAAAATCTTATCCTATGGATAGATTAACCGCATGAGAATTTACCAAAAAAGTTTCTGTTGATAGTAAATGAACAATTGTAGTTTCATTAGAAATGATGGATGCCTGAAATAAAAAAGAATATTCTGATGTACATCAAATGCTTATTGAAGAGTGAACTAATATCAAAAATATAAAATTCTATACTGACTTGATAGATATAAATACTCTTACGGTAAAACGAGAAGTTGTAGGGGTTTTACCAGTTAAATTCAAAGTAGATTATGGTACCTCCAAAGATAATTTAGATCAATCAGCAAATGTAGATACGAATGAAATATTTGTTGATAATATAGATATGGATACAGTCTATTACTTTAAAATTACTCCATTAGATTCTAGTCTTTCTGCTATTTGATCTTCTTCTGATGTTGTAAGTTTCAATCCAGCATGACCAACATGTATAGTCAAAGATATACAAATTTTTACTGGCAAAATATGAGACAAATATTATTTGATGCGATCGTGAATAGAAAATGTAGATAAATATATAATCTATAGATCAGAATTTGAAACATCAGATATATCTAATATGCAAAAAGTTCTTGAAACATCAGACACAAAATTTGAATATCCATTTGATAAATTTTCCAAAATAAATCAATATGCTTTCTATGTTGTAGAAGCAGTATGTAAAGATTGAACCACATTAAAAATAGATAACGTTAAAAAAGTGCAAGTATGACCTATGGAAAATATTTTAATGATAATTCTTTTTAGTATATTTTGTTATAGCATTTACAAATTATACAGACATGCAAAATAGAAATTTTAAATAAAATATAATTACCAGATGAAGGATTTTTCTAAAAAATATAATTATCATATTATAGAAAAAGAAATTGATACAATCAATGAACAAAAGAGAACACAAGCCTCAAATATAAAAGGGAATATATTTCTAACAAATCCTATACCTATTTCTTCAGACCTACATTTAGGTAACTTATTTTCACTTACATACAG
Organism: Candidatus Altimarinota bacterium; assembly: GCA_021734475.1. GTDB lineage: Bacteria > Patescibacteriota > Gracilibacteria > Absconditabacterales > Absconditicoccaceae > UBA6263. The sequence continues at coordinate 17,013 of JAIPIU010000005.1, read as the reverse complement.
TGATATTCTAAAAACGTTTCTAGAAATGATTAATAAAAGTAATTATTATCGAAATGTATGATTTTATTCTCCTCAATGATTCAAATCGACTAATACAAAAATAATTTCAAATATTAAAACATCATATAACAAAAAGAAATCTAATCGAAAACAAATCAAAAAATCTTGATTAACTTTCTATGACTCAATTTCACCATACTCAGTTATAGATCAAGACTATATGTTTAATGTCAGGGAATTCTTTTATGATTTACATAAAACCTGAAAAATATACGAGGATAATAGAATAGTATATCGAAGTCATATTCATCAATCTTTAATATGAAATGATGATGTAGAATTACAAAAGATAAAATGAAAAAAATATAATATAAGATTTTTTATAGAAACAAAAAATGATTCAATAGTTATATCAACATGACAACCTCATACAATATTTTCTGACGTTGCTTTATTAGTACATCCACAAGACAAAAGATATAAAAAATTTGTATGAAGTAATGTTCTTATACCTATTATAAATAAACCTATACCAATAATAGCTGATGAAACAGTAGATACTCTAAAAAATAATTGAATACTTAGAGTTACTCCATGTCATGAGGAATTATGATTAAAATTAGCACAAAAACACAATCTTCCTACAGATATTTGTTCAGTAGATGATCAATGAAATTTTACTGAAATTACATGAATATTTTATAATAAAAAAGTTGATGATTTTTTTGACAATATTATTCAATATTTGTGAGATATATCAAATTTAGACTCAGTTGTTGATTATGAATATGAAATACCAGTCCTAAAAAAGACATGAGAAACCCTTTATAAAATACTAAAAAAGCAACGATTTTTAAAGGTGTCTTCTGATGATAAAGATAAATTTAAAGAACTATTAGAATCAGAGATAAATATTTCCCCTAATGAATACAAAGAAGATTTAATAAAAAAATTAAACGATACCAATACATGGTGCATATCTAGACAATATTGATTTTGACAACAAATCCCTGTTCGAGAAGATACGATAGGACGTACGTATACAGCAGATTCAATGGATATAGTAAATAAATTAATAAAGACAAGAAAATCAAGGAAAGTTATTTTGACTATGATAGTTTTTAATTTGATTTTAGATGCTTATCTTCAACCAGAGTTTTCTATAGATAATCTTGTCGATATTTTATTTTCTCCATCATCTTTTTGAGAAAAAACAATTATAGAATATTATATTGAAATATTTAATAAATTATTATCACAAAATCAAAAGACAAAAAGCTTCTTACCCGAAATCAAAGAACTAAAGACAATAACAGATATTATATGAAAAACCAGAAAAAGTAGTTTTGAGAAAATTCAGTTATTGTTGGATATTCTAAAAAAATCTTATCTAATAGAATCTGAATGAGAAAATTATGTTTTCCAAATCAATGAATTGTTTGAGAATAGATATAAGATGAATTTACAAAAATTTATTTTTGATTCATATTTTTTACGTTGTTTTTGGATTATATATAATAACAAGTTAAATATTGCTAATACTAAATCAACTATTTTGATAGGAGAAGATAATATAGATTTTCTCATAAAAGCATGATTGATAAATATTATATATGATTGAAATTTTTCATTTGATAAAATATTTTTCCAACCCACATTATTAAATGAAAAGAATAAGGCTATTTCTCAAAACGATAATATAGTTTTTGATTCAAAAGATATCTTAAAAAATTATAGCAAAGACGCGTTTAGATTATCTTTTTTAATAAATTGAGATCAAAAAGAATTAACATACCAAATTACAAATTTAAATATTGCTCAAAAATTTTTAGACAAATTTTGGAATGCTTCTAGGTTTATGATCCAAAATTTTAATCAATCTAATAAATCAATAAATCTAAAGAAAATAAAGAAGAATATAGAAACTAATTATCAAAATTTGCATGAGATAGATATATGGTTGATATATACATTCAAAGAGTTGATAGAGTCTATAAATAGTAACTCATCCAAATTGGATATAATAGCACTTGGTAATGATATTATAAAGGCAATTAGAGATAACTTATTTGATCGATATCTCGAGATAATAAAAGAGAATAAATCTGATATAACATCTCAAGTTGCTATATATCATCTTATACTTTCATTAAAAATGATAAATCCGTACGTACCATTTATATCTACTAAAATATCAAATATTTTATGAATAGATTTAGATAGTATCCAGATTGATGATTTTGTTTTTGATACTAATCATATAAATAAAAATTATAAAATTCATCTGCTTTTTGATATTATATCCAAAATCTCTAATCTTAGAAATATCAACTGTTTGAAACAACACGAAAATATAGATATTTTAATACAAGCAAATACAGATTTTATTAAATTGATACAAGACTATGAGTTGTTATTAAAAAAGTTATTGAAGATAAATAATATAGAATACATCAGACCACATCAACAAATTTCAGACAATTATCAGATAGATTCTGTTGTAAATATTACTATAGGTTTCAAATCTTCTGATTTTCGTTCAGAGAAAACTCGTTTACATTCTCTATTAGATCAGGTATCAGAAAAGCAAGATCATTTACAAAACATTAGAAATATACTATCTTCGATCAAAGCTATTCCTTCAAATAAAGATGAGATAGATAAAAAAACTAAAGAAATGAAAAAGCTAAAAAAAGAAATATTAGATATAGAATGTCAGATAAACAATATCAAAATGAATAAATAATAATATTCTTTGTAATAAAAAACAGTGCTTCGAGGCACTGTTTTTTCTATATTGAGAAAGTGAGTTTATATTATTCAGCAAGCATTTTTTCAATTACTTCCACAAATTTTTCTACAGGATATGCTCATGCTACTAATTCATATTTTCAGTTTGCAGAGTTTATTATAAGATTTCCAGGAGTTCAACTAACACCAAATCCTTGTCATTCAGCTAGTTGAGCATCAACTTTTTCTTTGTATTTACCACTCTGTAAACATGTTCAAAATTTATCTTGATTCAATCAAAGGTCTTTAGATAGTTTTATAAGGTTATCGTCGTTTACTTCATTCAAATTAAAAGCAGCTTCTAAATACACATAATACATTTCTGATCACCCTAATTCTCCAGCACATTCAACTGCTTCAGATCCTTTTGGAGCAGTAGGGTGTAGATTAACTAAAGGAAATTGTCTAAATATTCTATTTACTTTACCAGGATATTTATCCAAAACTTGTTCTACTGTTCATTGTGAAGATTGTCTTTTACAAAATGGACATACCAAATCTGAATATTCCAATATTGTGATTTGAGCATCTTTATCTCATTGAATATATCAAATCTCTTTGATTTCGTTTAGATTATCTATCATTGTCTGATTTATTGTCCCATCATTAGCAAGATCATTTGTTGGTTCTTGATTAATTTCTTCAGGAAGATTCGATTCTCATTTAATAGAATCTAAAAATTGAGATATAGTAGCTTTTTGTTGTAGCTTGTAAGAATCAGAGCTATACAATTCTTGTACCATAGCAAAATTTTCCGCACCTCAAGCTTTTAATTCTTCTAATTGTACTGCAGGATCTTTTCTAACTATTACAAATATAGTTAGTAACACATTTACAGCTAATAGGGCAACTATCAACCAGTGGTAAGATCCCAATCCTTTATGTTCTTTCATTATAAAATATAATTTACACAAATAAAATTAATTATATTAGTTTCTCAGTTTCTACTTTTATTCAATTGGCATTTCTTCAATAGGTAATTGTTGAGGCATCATTGCTTCTTCAGGAGTTCAAACACTATCAAATGATCACAAAACTTGCATAATTGCTCATTTTTGTTGAGCTTTGTATGAATCCATTTCATACAATTGTTTTACCAATTCTAAATTTTCTACTCATCCAACCTTCATTACTTCAACATCCCATGCAGAATTTGATCTAAAATAATTTAGAACACCAATTATTAGATTCAATAAAAGTAAAACAATCAATAATATTCAAAAACATTTTTTATGAGATGATGTACAACAAGCATCTTGATGTTTTTTTGTTTCTACTATTACTGGAGAAATTTTTCTAGCTGGAGCAGCTTTTTTAACAGTTTTTTTTACAACCATTTATAATTTTATAAACAAATAAAATACAATAATATAAATTTTATAGTTAATAATTATTAAGTATTTGCGCATTTAAAGCAAGAAATTTATTTAATTTAGATTGACAAATTTATTTATTTATTATACTTTATGTTTAGTTAGATATCAGCTTATAATACCATAAAATCAAAAGAATAAATAATTTACCATACTATCTTCAAATACATGCAGGAATAATCACATAAATATAAGACATAATCGTCATATATCCATATATTTCCATAGTTGATAAATAATATTATATTTTAAATTTTCAGACTTCCCCCAAAAATATTTAATTCTTTTATGTATAGCTAATATGAAAAACCAAACCCCAGCCCATAATATAAATCAGATTGTTCATATATCCAACATTATTTGTATAAAATAATTTTCTGGTAATATTGTACCATTATGATGAATAGCTGGTCATGCGGTACCAAGCCCCAATCATCACGGATTATTTACTACATAATTTATACTACTAAACTTTGCAATTATATGGTTTAGGGTAGAACTTCATTTCAAAAAACTTAATGCCAATATCAAGGCAATTCAGATCAAAATTGCTATTCAAGTTTTTATTTTATTCTTTCTAATCCAATTTATATTCAATAATATAAATACAAATGCTCATCATAAAATTGCTGTTCTAGATAGTGTAAGTAATATTGCTACTACCCACAGTCAAATAAATCAGTATTTAATTTTTTTATTTAGGTTTTTGAAAAACAACAAAATTACAGGCAAAAATGCCACCAAAAAATATCAATAATTATTTGGGCCAGCAAATAGTCATTGTCGCCTGAGAGTTCATTGATATCATGTTAGATAGTATATTGGCGGATTTTGTCCAAAAAAGAAGTCATTCAAAGGTCCATATCATATATGCATAAAAAAATCTGGTCGTATCAATTTAGCTCATTGCCAAATAAATCAAGTTAATACGATTCATATCAAGGTTTTTCATATGATATCAATATTTTTGATTTTTTTGATTTTCTCTCGATTTACAAATCAAATAAAACTTGCAGTCAGAAATATTATCATATAAAAGAAACCATATTTGATTCACACAAATATATCAAATAAAGATTTTCATTTAAACAAAGATATCGATATTCCAAATACAAGCATGATTATAAGAGCTATCCGAGGATATTTTCGTTTTTCAAAATATTCTTTTCGATGTTTATTATATACAAAAAATATTGTTAGAAAAAATATTATCCAAGTTCAGTCTCTGAGTAATGTTGGTAATTCTGCATAATTTCATCAAAATATTCCATATACAATAATCGTTACCAATATATGATACAAAACTATAAATATTCAAAATATTTTTAGAAATTTCCACATAGCTAATTTTTAAATAAAGTCATTGAAAAAAAAACTGAATAAGTTATTTATATATCAGTTTACAAAATAAATACAAGAAAAACTATGAATTATAAAATATCAGTAATTATCCCAACTAGATGAAACATAGATAATGTTGTTAATATTTTTTGATGTTTACAAAATCAAACATTCCAAGATTTTAATGTATATTTAGTTATAGATTCCAAATTGGATGAAGAATGATTTGAAATGTTTAAATCTTCTATAATAAATAAATTACAATTAAATTCTGATGATTTTTCTCAGTGAGCAGGATTACGAGATAAAAAGTATAATCTTATTTGTAATCTAAATTCTGATTTTAATTCTGAAACAGGGGAGTGAGCTAGTTATGTTAGAAATTACTGATTAAATTTAGCTGACTGAGAATTTATAAATTTCTTTGATGATGATATAATTTTTGATAATGATTATCTACAAAAAAGTTTAGATTACCGAAACTCTTTCAAAACTGAACTTGGAAAGGATTTTGTTTTGACGCCCACTTTGATGTACAAAAAAACATGACAAATCCAAAACCAATGATTCAAACGTTATATATTTCGACAATCTAGACCACAAATAAATTTTTTAAAAGAAAAAAAATCTGATTTTATTCAGTTATATTCTTGAAATTCTCTTTTTGCTCCATCATCTTTATTCAAGCAATTTCAATTTGATATAGATATCAATTTTGTGGCAGAAGATTTAGATTTTACTTATTCTATGCACAAAGCATGATATCCTATTCTAGTTCTATCAGAATTGAAGGTATATCATATGGAAAGAGAAAAAACAATGTTACAACAAGCTTGGGTATGAGATCCTCTTTCAGCTTATCAGAAATGAAAAAACAGAATTATATTTGTACGTAAACATTGAAATATTCGACAAAAAATATTGTTCTTTGCTTTTTGACTCCGAGCAAATAATCTTCGATTAATCCTAAAAATAAATAAATATTCCAAATGAAAAGAAAAAAGAAAACTAATATCTAGTTTTCTATGATGAGTTCGGGATTGATTATTTAACTATTAAAATCTTTCAAAACTTTTTGCATCTTCAATATTTTCTTCTGATAAGGATACACTTTTACTTTTACTCACAAAAATTTTGCTATCATAAATAGATGTAATCTTCACGTAAAAACTATTTCTGCTCATTTTAATATTTCCAAAAACTTTTCAAAATCTTCTTCCCAATCCAGAATAGTCATTCCGGCGCCAAGTTTTGCAGCCGGAATCTTAGAAGATTGCTTCGATTCTCTCGCAATGACTTTTTTGATTTTTTCAAAATATTTTATATCATTGTATTCATTATTTATTCATTTACTCACAGGCACAAAATATATATCATATCATTTCTTTACATACTCCTTCACATCTTCGATAATTTCATTCAAAAACTTCTCTGCATTCTTATTTAGATTTACCACTATATAACGTTTCAATGTTTTAACGTTTCAATGTTTTAACGACCATTCATATGCAAACAATGCAGTATCCATAAAAAATTCGCAATTTTTGAATCCGTAATTTTTTAATTCTTTTACACATTCATTATCTCTAGCATAAATTTTTTCAACCTTTCTCAAAAGAAAATCAAATAATATTTTATTTATTTCTTTTTTTGGAACCTGTATTCCTCACATCAAATATATTTTAGCTCATGTGAAATAGTATGGTAGTATACTTACTAATCGATATCGATAAGAATTTGGATTTTCTTCTGTTATTATCTCTCCTCATCATATTATGATACTATCTATTTCTCTATATTTCTTCCATTCCTTTAATTTTCATTTTTTAAAATAATTTAATCCCGATTTAATTCACTTTGGAATCTCAGTCAGAAAAGTAACTTTACTGATGTCTATAAACTTACTCAAAAATCATTTTAGCCAATTCACATCAAAAGCTGAAACATATATATCTTTTTTTTCTTTCATCAAAAGCTTGATTGTTCATAGCAATATCAATTCATCTCATAGATTTTTATAAGATCGATTACCAACAATCAGTATTTTTTTTCATTCTATTTTTAGATTTTTATTTATCTGCATAAACGTTTATTAATTAAAATACAAACGTCATATTGAGTGACCTGTCCCGCAATGGCGGGGAACGAAATATATAATTTATTTTATATTCTTCGTTATACTCAGAATGACAAATTATTCAAAGATTAAATATATATTTACTGTTTTTCACAGTATTTACAATATTTACATAAATTTTTAAAAATCTCCTTCAAGCATACAAGCTCAAGGAGACTATTTTGTTTTTATTGAGTGGCTTTTTAGTTTGGAATGTTTTTTGATTTACTGTTAACATGTCGTATATCTAGAGAGTTTAAGTAATTAGCATATTCATTTGTATATTTATTTAATATTGGAGATATTCATTTCAAATCACCTCACCATCACGAATCTATTACTTCTGTATAAGATGGATCATATTTTTTTATTTCATATCGCTTTAGATTTGGGTCCTTGTCCTTCTCTTTATAAACCAAATCTCAAACTCAATTTAATCTTATCCAATCTACAGCACTTGTAATTTCAAATGGTCTATCTAAATTCTGACTTCTTCATCTAAATAATTTTTTAATATAATTTGTTAAATTTGCTACTTTTATCATTTCCATAGTACTTTCAAAAAATATATCAACACTATTATAATCCAATCATGATATAGTTTTTCTAGCTACATTTATAGGAGTCCATTCTCCATAAGTTTTTAGATAAACATTTCATCCAAATTCTTTGAATTCTATATTTTTATTGTTATTTGTCTCTTTTGATAATAGATTACCAGCAGCTACCAAAATTTTCTTTTGATTCTCTGATACACTCAAAGAGTCTACTTTATCCTTCAATCATAAAGTATCATTAGCTTCATTGAAATTTTTTATATCCAAATCTGTTTCAGCTACTTTTTCTGTTTTTCAATCTGTGCTAAATAGTCATGCTTTTTCTAGAGCTACCAAAGATGGATTTCCAGTAGCTACATAATTTTTTACATCATCTCTTAGTCAATCGATATTCATTTTTTCATATTTATTTTGTTCCATAAAATCATTTATAGATATTAATCTATCAAGAGCATCTACAGAATATTTTTCAAATAACATATCTCATCATTCCTGAATTTTATCTCGATTCAATCACATTCATTCTAGTGTTAGATGAATTATATTATGTGGGTCATTATCTATTTTTAATTTTCTAACTATATCGGCTGCGGCTGTATTTTTGGAATTATCAAGTCTAAGTGCTAATGCATCGTAGTTTTCTATTTTCATTTTACCATTAGTATCTTTTTTGATAATAGTCTTTAATTCACTTATTTTCAATCAAGCAAACATTGCTGGTACTCAGGTAAATCCATGATAATAAGTTATTACTTCCTGTGGTGTATCTGGTCATATATCACTTCATTCTACTCATCATCCAAGTCGTCATGATATTCTTTCAGTTACATCTCAACCATTAAATAATTCTTTTATCGCCTGGATAGGGCTTTTTCATGTTGCTCATTGTAATAATAAAGTACCTCATACAATTCATCATATCCATTTTCGACGATTTTTTCATTTATCTTTACCAAATCATAATATAGAGCTTAATGCTTTCCATCACAAGTATATTCAACCTCAAACTAGAGCTAGATTTCACGCTCATTTCCAAAATTGTCTTTGTTGTGGAGTCATGTTCGTTTTAGCTAGCATATAGTCCATAGCTCATAATATTCATCATTTTTTTCGAGCTTCACCAGGACTATTATAATTTACAACTGGTCTACAAACTTTATTTCAGTCTTTGTCTATTACATAGTTTGGTTGGTCTACACTTGTATTATTATCTTTATCTTCTTTTTTGTATGTTGTTTCTGGTACTATATAATTACTTAAAGTCGGATCTATTATTCCAAGTTGAATAAAATCTTGCCAATGTTTTAATACAAATGGCTGTTTGCCAGCGTCTATAGTTCCATTTATAGATTCTTCAAGATATTTTTGTAATCATTCCAATTCTTCTTTTAATTCAGTCCTAAGAGCGGCATCCAATTCTAGTGAATTTAATTTTCTAAGCATATCATTTACTTTATCATAAGCAGATCTAATTTCTTTTGCATCCTTGAATGTATGAATATCAATCTTATATGGAGTCAATCCTGATGCTTTTTCTAATACTATAAAATCTCTTCTTTCTTCAAATTGGTCTATTTCATTTTGGAATCATAAAAGTTCTCGATCGTAACGAGCAAGACTTTTTGCGCTTAGATGTTCAGGTTTCTTTTCATATCTATTTAAAAATTTCTTTATTTGTTCTAGTCTTCTAATACGGTTTTCTATCTGTGATTTATGTTCTTTTTCATATCATTTATCTTCTTTATTTTTGCTCAATTTATTTGCTTCTTTTTTTAGTTCTTTGTATTTATCTATCAATAATTCAGTTCTTGTAATTAGAGAAAATATACTCAATTCTTCCTTGGATTCTTGTTGAGCTTCATTAATTTCTTTTTCTTTATTTAGATCTTCTTGAATATCTTCTATATGCTTCGATTCTTCTTTTTCTTTATCTTCAAAACTAACTTGTTTTCATTCCATCAATTTTTCTATTGGATCTCCTCAGTTTGTCATCGGATTTTGATATGTAAAATACATAAATCAATTATAATCAACAAATATTTTTTGTCATAAAAAAACAACTCCATATACTAAAAGGAGTTGACATTATTGTAGAATAATATTATATATGTGTATATTTATCCTTTATAGAGTCCATTTTCCAATTTTTTTTGTATTTCTAGAGTATTTTTCCCTTCTTGTTTTAATCCAAATTCCAATACTACATCCAATAAAAATTCCAAAAAATCATGTTTATTTATAGGGATATTGTCATGATATTTAGCTGATAGTTTTTTTAGATATTTTATATAACTTTCTAGATTTGATCAACTATCATTTTCTATCAATTCATCAAAAAACTCTCATAATTTAAATTTTTCTATCTCTTTTTTATAAAAAGGAGCAAATACTCATATTATAACCATATTATTGGGATTTTTTCTCAAATATGTTATATTAGTTTTTGTGTTTTTTACTTTGAAAAAAACTTGATAGATTCATATCACTATTTTTTCGCTTTTTAGAGTATTTAGTAGATGTCATATAAATTCAGCTATATTATTATTTATCTGTTTATCTTTTTTTATCTGTTGTCCTACTTTTTTTGCTTTTTGATTATTTTCCTGTACGCGTTTTCTATCTTCTTCAGTGACTTTATTCACATCTTCTCTTACTCCACCAACATCTACTCACTCTCACAAACCACCTCACATATTGATATCATTCATCCAAAAAATATTATAATTTAAAATAAATCAGATTTGAATAGCATTTTTTTATAGTTTTGTGCTTGAAATTCAACATCAATTATTTATATAACAAAACACGCAATTTTTTTTTGATTGATGTTTTTTTGGTGAGGTGGATGAGTGGTCGAAGTCAGCTCACTGCTAACGAGTCGGCCGAGAGATCGGCCCGCGGGTTCGAATCCCGCCCTCACCGTACTTAAAACCTAAAACCTAAAACAAAAAACCTAAACTTTAGGCTTTAAACTTTATGCTTTAAATATGGCACCGTAGCTCAGATGCTTAGAGCGTCCCGATAGATCGGGAAGGTAGTCGGTTCGATTAATAAATAAAAGTAAAATTACATGGCACCGTAGCTCAGATGGTTAGAGCGTCCCGATAGATCGGGAAGGTAGTCGGTTCGATTAATAAATAAAAGTAAAATTACATGGCACCGTAGCTCAGATGGTTAGAGCGTCCCGATAAATCGGGAAGGTAGTCGGTTCGATTAATAAATAAAAGTAAAATTACATGGCACCGTAGCTCAGATGGTTAGAGCGCGCCTCTCATAAGGGCGAGGTCGGCGGTTCGATTCTGCCCGGTGCTAAATTTAAGTAAATCTATTAATTATGACAGGATTTGTTTATGTTCTTAAAATGAATAATTGAAAGTGTTATATTTGAAGTACAAAAGACTTACAAAGAAGAATAAGTGAACATATGAGATGAAATGTATATTCTACAAAAAACAACAGACCATTGGAATTAATTTTTTATAAAAAGTTTGAAAACATAGGCATTGCACATAAAAAGGAGCTTTGGTTAAAGAATCAAAAAAGTAGAAAGATTATAGAATTATTTATCTCAGATTCTTAGAGCGTCCCGATAAATCGGGAAGGTGGTCGGTTCGATTCTGCCCGGTGCTAAATTTAATTGAAACTCATATCGTATTTACTATAATAAACTACAATCGTTGATTATTAATTACTAAAGTACGTCATTCGATATAAAATATTTTAATTATTTACAAGTAAATTTAAAATGGCAAAGAAAAAGTGATGAAGAATAATAGTTGCTATGATTTGTAAAGAGTGCTGATCTACAAATTATTTTTCTACCATAAACAAAGCTATTACTCCAAAATTAGAATTAAAAAAGTACTGCAAAAAATGTAAAAAACAGACTACACATAATTCCAAAGAAAAGTTAAAATAAATTTTATTTTTAAAGAAAAACTTAATGTTAATTATCAGATTATCCAGACATGGAAGAACAAAAAGACCTTTTTATAGGTTAGTTTTGACAGAACATACAAAACCAGCAAAATATGGATACAAAAAAGTATTATGATCATACGATCCTTTTACTCATAAATTAGAAGCTCAAATTGATGAAATCAAATCTTATATAGAACAATGATCTCAACTTTCAGAAAGAGTAGCAAAACTTCTTTTTAAGGAAACAAATGACAAGCTTTTTGAAAAGTTTTTTACACATAAAACTAAAACTAGAAAGCCAAAAAAAGAAGAAACAGAAAATAAATAGTGCATTTTTTCATTATTGAATAAGAGGCAAAATTTATTTTTATAAAATTTCATACCATGTGAGATAAACAAGCTACGGTTGAAAATATAATATTAACTGTATTAGCACTAGTTATAATAGCTATATGCATATGATGTATTTACGCATTTGTGCGTGCAATTTTTCTATTTATATTTTCACAATGAAAAGAAGATAAAATCAAAGCTGCTTGGAATAGTATAAGATATATGATTATAGGTATAATATTAACAATAATATTATTATTTGTTTTTCCTCTCATATTCAAATGGATGAATGTAAAATGATATGAAAATTATAGTGCAAAAAATATATTTAATAAAGCCTGAACTTTAATAAAATGAGCTTCAAATATAGGAGATGTTATCAAAGAAAGTCAAAAAGATATGCAATATCGTGGTCAATTGTATTATGATACAGATAGTGAATCTCCACTTCCAGAAGACTATAGTGATTATAGTTTATAAAATTGCTTGATAAGTATACAAAAATAATTAAAGAAATTAATATAGATTTATTTAAATTAACCCCCAGATTTCATGAATCCAAGAAATCATAAATTTAAGAGGTTTATAAGTAAAACTTTTCATAAATTTGATAGATACGGAAAAAATCAAAGATTATTTATACTATATCTTATCGTATTGGCATTTTGTTTAGTTTTCTTTCCAATAGTAAGCGTTACCTCATCTTGAGCTATAGAATGATACTCAGTACGATTGATATCTGGATATTATTTCAAATCTATGTTAATAATATTTCTATCTTTAGCTGCTCTGATATTGCGAAACAGTAGTTTTAGATTCAAAAATTTTGTAATCACATATTTATGATTCAAAGAAAATAACTATTTAGTAAATTTTTGACTTTTACGAGTTATTACAACAGCGTTTTTTTGAATAACAGATACAATAAATGTTATAGATTGGATAAAATCTGTTAATACTACTTGAACAGCAAAATTTGTACAAATACTTTTATTACTTTGACTTATATTTACTCTAGTTTCAGTTGTAAAATGAGCAAAACAAAATTCTTCAAAGACAAAAATAGTTAATATAGTAGATGAAAATGTTATAAAAGAAAATCAAAACAAGAGAGTGTTCAAATGATTGTTTGATGAAGAATCAAAAGATGACTAATCGTCAAAAATATTATCTAAATATTTAATATCAGAAACTCTATACAAAATATTCATTTCTTTGTTCCATAAAGATGCTCTTACGGCATCTTTTTTTGATAGGTTATTTGCTATATCTGAGAAATCACAAGGACACTGCAAACATTCAGATTGAATTAATGGTGGTATTTCTGTTATTCATCCGCCTCATCAGATATCGCCTCATCAGATATCGCCTCATCAGATACCGCCTCATCAGATACCGCCTCATCAGATACCGCCTCATCAGATACCGCCTCATCAAATACCGCCTCATCAGATACCACCACCTCAGATACCGCCTCATCATGGTATAAAATTATCAAATAATCATCATAGATTTGGATATTGTAATCTAGGATCACAATTTTGATTTAATCATATTTCTGGGCATCAGTCTCCATCTTGATATCAATTATATGTCTCACTTATATCTAAACAAGCATCTAAACTATCAGGAATTCAATCTCAATCACTATCTTTGATAGAGTCAGAATATAGATTATCCAAATTTCATAGTATTACTCATATTTGACTTTCAAATTCATCTCATATACCATTTAAATTTAAATCAGTCTGTTGTGGGTTTATTATAGGAAATGCATTATCCAAAGAACACGTTCCTATATGTTTTTTTAATAGTTCTACATCTACATTATTTGAATTATCTCATCATCCATTATTATTTCAGTTTGTGGATCATATATTATCAGGTCAAATACCACAACCTTCTTTCTCATAAGAGATTATTCAGATAAGGTTTTTAACTCCATCTCCATCTATATCATCATCACATATATCGGGTATTTGATCATTATCCATATCACATACAAAATTTCATAGAGTTCAACTTTCCATAGCTTCCAAACAAATATCTTTTCAATTTACTACTATACTTGCTTGATTTTCCAAAACTATACATTGATTTATATATAGGTTTGATACCAATTTATATGATCACGCTTTATTGTAAATATAATCAAATTTTTGTGGCCATTTTTTTATATCAGCGAACATTTTTGTATAGTCAGTTTTATATTGATTTATCAAAAAAGGGTAGTTTGGTAATATATTCCCCAAAATATAGCTAGAAAAAGAAAACTTATCATATGTATTGTTTACTATAGAATCTGGTGATACCAAAAAAGTATATGTATTAGCTAGATTTAGATCAACAATATAAATTGTTATAAAATTTAACAATTGTATACCATCTATTAAATTAATTTTTTGTAATATTACTTTTTTTCATCATCGTTGATAAACGTGTTGGTTTGATAAACTATTATTATTTTGATTAGTACCATCTCACCAATCAGTTTCTATGTTTTTTATTTTATTTTTATCAAATCCTCGAATTTTTGTATCAAGTACAAAATTTTGTCCAACATTGGGATTTAATATATTTGGATATATAGAGAATCATTTTGATCCTTCTCATATTCATATATTTATGGATGCTGTAGATTTCAATTCTAATCATTTATATCATTTAGCTACTACTCTGTAGATTCATTTATCTATAAATATTCTTTTAAAGTTTTCATTTACTCATTTTATCACCTCTTTTCAATCGCCAAAATTCCACTTTATCTTATCTATATCACCGATATTTTTTGTGCTAAATCAGATTTCTAAATTTTCTCATCATCCCAAAAGATTTGTACTTATTATTATTCAATTTTGATCTTGTTTATTCTCTCATATCAAAATACTTACTTTGGCATCAGCCTTTTCTACACTATTACTAGCAGTAGCTCTTATTTTATATAGTCATGGATACAAAAACGTATAACTTGTTTTAGTTCATTTTACTTGGCTTCAATCTCACATTTCCCAGATGATTTCATCTATATCTCATTTAGTTATAGCATCAAAATTTACAGTAAGTGGAGCACTTCATTGTAGTTTATCTATGTTTATATAAATTCAGATTTTATCATTATCATTATCTTTTGATGAAAAGATATTATCATCCATATTATTATTTATACCATCATCCCACAAAGCTATATTTATGCGACCATTATCGTCTACTATTCATATAGGATTTTGTATTCAATCTCAGTCTATATCACTATCACATACATCTCATATTCAATCTCAATCTGTATCTATTTGACTTGGATTATAATAGTTGGGACAGTTATCATTTCAATTATCTGATTCATCACAGTCGTAGTCATTATTCCAATCACATTTTACTACGCTATATAATTTATACAAAACATCTAATACTGTTTTTCCATCGGCTAGTTGATTAATATTAATGTTTCTAGCTATAGGTAAATCTATTATATTCTGACTAAATAGTACATTTAATTCCGCTACGGGTCGGACAGCCTGTTTTATATTAGCAAATTCTTGAAATCCGCAAGAGTCCAAATTAAACATACAGTACTTCATATAAGACTCGAAATATTTTATATCATCTATATATCCAGATTTAGATTTACTAGATGCTTCCAATATATTAGATCTATCTGTATCATTTAAATATTTATCAGCATATGATCATTCTTTTAATTTATTCATCCATCTTTCTATCTCTTTTCGGTTTGCTTGAAAGTTTTTATAAATATATTTTGCGCTAAGATTTATTATAACTTGTATAAATTCGGCTTGGGTCGTATCTTTATCTCCACAGAATTTTCCACCGCATACTGGACTAACTTCTTTGGGATATCATCTCATATAGTCATTATCTCAAACATATGCTACACAGTAATAATATATTTCTCATTTGTATAGTCATCATTTATATTTTATATCATCAAAATCTTTACCGGGTATTTTTCCAAAAGCATCTCGAAATTTATTATCATATTTATAAATCATATCTAGAGGTGTATTTATACAGTCCTTACATTCTACGGTATTCAATAATTTTGCTAAATCATAACGGGATATTTTATTAGTATTTTCTATCTCTTTTGTATCCATTCACATCATGTCTAATTGTTTAGTAAACTCAGTATAATCGGCATTTACTCATACAATAAACAATAACAAAAAAATCTGTATCAAAACCAAAATTTTGCTACTTATTCACATAAACTTAATTGATAGAGTTAATCTTTTCATGTCAATTTTTAAAAACAAAAATGACTCTATAATTATAGTTTTAGAAGCTAAATTTGTCAAATATTTAGAGGTTTATTTACATAGTAGGGACAACAATAGTTATTGTTGATTGATATGATCAAACTTCTTGATTAGATGGTACTAATACTCTCAGTGTTACATTATCTATTCATAATTCTCATACTGTTCATTGAGCCGATGTTTTTGAAAGTATAGCTGTTGTAGATGATAAATTAGTCCAAGTCTGGAACCCAGCAGTACCCGTAAACGAATTTGAGTTTCATTGATAAATAGTGGGAGCAGAAGCTAATACTTCTATCAGTCAA
>JAIPIU010000004.1 GCA_021734475.1 Candidatus Altimarinota bacterium | reverse complement strand
TCCTAGTAGTAATTTCTACCCATGTACAACTACAACTATTACCATCACCTGACGAACGCTATCGGCATGAACATGAACCAGGACAGTATATATGAGATGAGTAGATAAACTATGAAATATATGATCAAATTTCTCTGATGATATTATAGTGGATAGTGATCCACCTAATATGTCTCAATCTCTAATAT
This sequence comes from Candidatus Altimarinota bacterium, assembly GCA_021734475.1. Taxonomy (GTDB): domain Bacteria; phylum Patescibacteriota; class Gracilibacteria; order Absconditabacterales; family Absconditicoccaceae; genus UBA6263. The sequence continues at coordinate 116,475 of JAIPIU010000004.1, read as the reverse complement.
TCTCAGGTACTACATGACAAGTATGATCTACTCTATATTTCAAACCAAATGTAGATATACGATCATATGTATCTGATACTGCTGGTATAGATCAGAATTCTTGTGAATATACTATCAACAACGGTTCAAACCGATCTACAGCGACATATAGTGGAAATGCTAACGCTTGATACTGTGTCAAAACATGAATCACATATCAATGAAATATTACTATCAATTTCCGTGTACGTGATATAGTAAACAATCTAAATACATGAACAGCCACCACATATATATATGATGGAGCGGCACCAATAATTATATTTACATGATCCAATCCAGCTCCATGAGCTACTGTGACAAACAATACTATGACCTCACAGATGCAAATTACAGAATCTTGAATCTGACTCAAACAATTCACTTACAATCGAGATTGATCAAACTATTCAGTCTATGATAGTGGGTTAGTTTTGATGATGAACTTTGATAATGTAGCTAGCTTGTGAGAAAATGCATCAATAGTAAAAGACGTATCTCAATATAATCATACTTGAATAATAGCAAATTGAGCGACATGGACGTGAAATTGAGTTCATAACTGAGCATTTGATTTCGACGGACCTAATTATCCTTCTATATGACCAGTTATAAATGTAAGTGATTCTGATGCTTTAGATGTTGGTTTTTCAACATCTATGACTATCTCTTTTTGGATAAAAAATGACAGTAATGTCTGTGCTGCTATAACCAAAAAGTCTGGTATGCGAGAAATATATCGTTGTTCAAGTACTATTACAGCGCGTTTTCAGTGAGCATCAGATTATTCAAGCCCAACATCTTTAACTAATTGAGAGCGATACCATGTAACTGTTGTTAGAAATATACAGAATAATAAAACAAGTATATATCTAGATTGAATACTTGATAGTGAATCTACATATACAGTTTGAACACCTACAACAACAAATTGAATTGGTATATGAGCTTATTACTGAGGAAGTTATTCAATAGATTGACAATTAGATGAATTCCGTATTTACAATCGCGCTCTATCTACATGAGAAATTGATTTATTATATAGATCTAATCTAAATAAGTTCTCTACTACTCAGTGGTTGTTTACAGATGAGAGGATGTGTATGTTAAATGACACTTATACTTACACATGATATGCATCAGATTTATTTAATAATTCTTATGCTACAGGTAGAACAAATATAGTTAATATACCTGATTACGATGTGATTACTCCACTATCATTTAATCTATGAAATGTAAATGCTGGATGAATAGCTTATACTCTTTCATGACAATTTCCTACAGATTTCCAAGTACAAGATCAAAGAGGTACTACATGACGACATACTACTATACAATTACCATTAGCTCTTAGTGGAACTGTTTTGTGAACAAGTATCCCATGATCAAATATATATACAAAATCTGATTTAACTGTAGTATGATCCAATACTAATAACTTAAATATCAATCCATCTATGTCTAGTTATGTAAATTGAGCTAATCCAATAACTCATATAAGTAGGGTTAATTCAACAAATCCATATCAATGTCCTATAGGTACATATTGAAATAAACCTTGGTTGAAAGTTGATGTTCCTGCATGGACAAATCCTGGTACTTATAGTTGAACTTTGACATATGATATTGTGCAGTAGTGATTCAAGCGTTTAAAGATTTCAGCACTTTAAACGATTAAAAAAGCTGATCGTAACCTGATTATAACTGAGGATAGAAGGCCTCAATCCCCATGCTAGTTTACTAGTGTGGGGTTTTTTTAAATCCCCCTTAGTCCCCCTTTGTTAAGGGGGGCTTAGCTAAAAAGTTCCCCTTGATAAAGGGGATACCCGAAGGGAGGGGATTTAAAAAAATCAAAAAGCATCTTGAAAAAAACAAAAACAAAAATACAAGAAAATAATTTAATCAAAAAAGAAAAATGAATAAAATAAAATTTATTGATTATAATAAAAATCTGAAAAACTATTCTAGAATAAATAGAAACCAAAACAATATGACTAAGTCAGAATGATTAATGCGAAATATGATATTAAAATGAAATAGATTATGATATAGATTTCTTAGACAAAAAATAATATGATCTTTTATTTTGGATTTTTATTGTTCTAAGTTAAGGCTTTGAATAGAAATAGATGGTTGATATCACGAGGAAATGTTCGATTATGATCAATCAAGAGAATCTTTACTTTTACAAACATGAATTAAAATAATTAGATATACATCTTATGATGTTGAAAAAAATTTAGATTGAGTTATGGAAGATCTAAAAACCCAGATAAGAGAAAGAGAAATAGAATTAAAATTAAACTTATCTTCAAAATAAATCCTCAGTCTCGTCGTTTTCTCCTCGACAGCTCCTTTATCAAGGAGCACTTTTTTAATAAAAAAAACCCGCTCTCCAAAAAAGAGAAGCGGGTCATTTAACTTTGCACCCGGGTTATTGTTTTTAACCCGGATGCTTCTTTATAGTTTTACTTCACTACTACCTTCCGGATCATACTTTCTCTACCCATGTAAACATGGACAAAATACATTCCAGTCGGTAAATCCACTAATACCTCCTTGATAAAGGAGGACTCAGGAGGATTTAAAGATAGATGGGATTTTACCATTCTTCCACTCACATCATACAGATATACCGCAGATATAAGTTTATCGGAAGTTATTGTAAATCTCCCATCACATGGATTGGGGAAGATATTCACATTGACTATCTCAACTTCATTCACAGAAGTAATATAATCAACATAAATAATCAAAGAATCAGAATTCTGACTTTGACCACAATTGTTTACTGCTTTCACGGTCAAACTACAATTGCCAGTATAGCCAGTATCCCATGTCACAGTGACAATAGTATCATTGCCAGTACTCAGAGATCCTGCATTTGCAGGGATAATTTCCCATAAATAATAGTCAGCTTTAAATACAGAATTTGTAGTATAATTAGTAATTTGAATTAAATTCAAATTTACAGTATCTGGACCAGATGGCTTACTAGGACTTACAGGAGCATAGTTTACACTTATTTCTACGCTATCACTTACAGTATTAAATCCATCATTCACTACTACTATGTAAGTAGTTGTAATAGTCGGATAAACAACAGGATCTTGTAGATTAGAGCTAAACCCAGCTGGGTTGCTCGTCCATGAATAAGTATAGGATCCAGAACCACCTCCTGCCAAAGCATTTAGCTGAGAACTATCTCCATTACATATATTACCAGGACTTGCACTAGCATTTACGCTTAGTGGCCCACCAGAGATATTTACTATCATACTATCTTCATCCACACATCCAGTAGATGTGTCAGTGACAGTGAGAGTAAACATAGTCGAAGCATACAAAACAACAGTCGTAGGATTTTGAATATTGGCATTTACCAGTAATGTATCTGGCTGCCAATCCCAAGTATAATTTCCACTTCCATTACTTGCAGATCCACTAAGTGTAGTTGATGTTCCATATGGAATAGTATCATCAATCCCTGCATCTGCTGTTACATAATTTACTGTAACAAACAAATCTGAAGACTGACCATTACCACATCCATTAGAACCATACACGGAAATATTACCACTGATTGCATTAGTAGTAAAATCGACTGTGATAGAATTTGTATTTCCACCACTTACAATATTTATACCACTAGCTACAGACCAGTTGTAGTTGTTTGCATTGGCAATCACAGGAACAGTATAAACCACTCCACTTGTGCCTCTACATACATTTGTAGGACCACTAATTGTCCCAGCATTCCCAGGCAAAGGATTAACTGTTGTCCAGAGAGTATCAGCTATACCATTACCACAGCCATTGCTAGCATAGGCAATTATATTGCCACTTGTAGCACTTGTAGTGATTTGTACAGATATACTAGTTGTGCCAGCCCCAGATAAGATATTAAACCCACTAGGGACTATCCAAGTATAGCTATTAGCACCAGTCACTGCAGCTACAGAGTAGAGGACAGTATCCGTTTGACAGACATTATCATCTCCACTAATTGATACAGTATCTGGCACAGTATTTACACTTAGAGTAGCAGTATTAGACGTATCGCTACCATAGCTATTCATCACTATACAATGGTAATTTCCACTATCTGTGATATCTACATTGATAATACTAAGACTATCATTAGTAGCTCCAGACAATAAATTATTGTTTTGATACCATTGATAAGTGAGACTAGATCCACTAGCAGCTACTGTAAATAAAACATTAGCTCCTTCACAGACACTTTGACTGACAGGGTTAGTAGTGATCGTAGGTCCTACACCATATTCATATGCTCCCATATCAATAATTCCATTGATTCTTGGACTTTCAGCTAGATCCACAATAGGTAAATACTGACTTATACCTGTAGTGTCACCTGCATTGATACAAGGTGATGTAGATTGTAATTGCCAATTAGCAGTGAGTCCATTGTATCCAGTTCCAGCACCACTAGTTGGCGCTACAAAGATAGGATTGGAATCGATGTTGTTGGTGTAGTTAGCAGTATTGTAATTACTACCAGCACCAGGTCCATAAAATCCTGCGTAGCCTCCTTGTACATCACAGTGATCAAAGTATGGATCACAATCAGTAGTTTCCAGCGTACTTTGACTACCATTCGGTGATGAATTACCATACAGTATTACATTTTTGAAACTAGGATTGGAATTGTACAATATTCGCATTCCAGCGCCATAGTTTGGTGATGAATTATTTACTATATGACAATTAACAATTAGTGGGTTGGAATTATTAGTAATATATAGGCCATTCCTAGTATTGTTTGCAATCAAATTATTTATTATATTCGCATTGCAATTTTCTAGATATAGTCCTCCACCTTTACCAGATGAACTCAAAGTGGTATTATTACAAAATTTATTGTTGATGATATTTGGGTTACCACTTCCAAGAGCTCCACCAGCCCCCTTAACAGCATTGTTGTTGTGTACTAAATTTTCACTTAAGTTAATATTATTAGAAGCTGATAAAAAAAATCCACCACCATCTATATCTGACAAATTATCATATATGTTATTTTGGCAGATTTGTGCTGAAAAATTAGAAGTAGTAATTAAGAAAAATCCCCCCCCTTGAATTGTGGCATGATTGTTGTAAATTTCAGAATTATTTATATTTACAGGATGATACCATATAGAAATACCACCACCATAACCATTTGTTTGGCCATTACTCCCATTCCATATACCAGCATCATTATCATTTATCTTACAATAATCTATGAGAAGTTTCCCGTAATTATAAGAATAAATGCCGTGGTTTTTACTCCACTCAATTTGAGAATAGATAAACTTACTAGTATCATTATCTGCCATCACTTCTTGCATCATATAGTTATTATCAAATTTGATACCAAGCCAACCTGTCAGTGTATCTACAGCTGTAAACTTAGCATAGCTTGATGATGTACCTATAGACAAGATTCTACCAAAGACTTGTAGTTTACAATTTTCATCGAACTTAACTACAGCTCCAGGATTTACACTCAAAGTAATAGCATCAGGTACAGCAATGTTTGTAGATTTTGTAACAGTGCCAGACCATGTAGTATTAGTCACCAGAGTACTACCATCATTTGGCTTGATACCTATGATAGCATGCTGATTGTTGGTTAGAGTATTTCCACCAGGGTTTAGATTGGATAGAGCAAAATAGCCATTGTAACTACCACCCCATCCCCAGTTGAAATGATATAGATTGTTTACATCTACACCATCACATACCCATGCATGAGAAATAGATCCATCACCACGATAATAAACCGGGCGACTTGCAAGTAGTTCAGTCTGTATAATACTATCCCAATCATTGCTTGTATAATCAGATTTTTTTACATATCCAATCGTACTAAAAGCACATTTGAAATAATTTACAAAAGCTCTACTCATAGGATCCGAATCAGAGGAATAAGTTACACTGGTTGCACCAGCTCCCCATGCAGATCTACAAGATACAGCTGCATGATACAATAGTCTTGCGACAGCAGTATCTCCAGATGTTGTCATAGTAGATATACTATTGGCCATAGAACTAAAATTGTAGTTTGTCTGACCAAAATTAGCAGTGGTGTTTGGATATGATCCAGATGTGTATCCATAAGACCCAAGTCCCTGACTAGGATAATTATGATATTTGAGTATCTGTCCCATAGCTGTACCGACACAGCCAACCCATACATGACCACCAGGACCAGATGCGTCACTAGGACACAAGGCATTGTATGGCCAGTTCTGATTCCATGTAGTAGTCAATAGTGGAGTAACTGCTGTGGTAGTCCACATCATAGCTTTGAATGTCGGAGGATTGATCAGTTCATCCCATTTATCTTCGATCTCGCTTGTAGCAGAAATATTATTATCTACTATATACTTGATCTGAGATTCATAGGATCTCATCCATCCCCAAAAGTTATTTCCAGTAATGGTATCAGTAATATCAGGTACTGTAAAAGCTCCTTCATTACTATATCCCAAAATTGGAATAACCCTATCATCAGCTGCTACGATTACAAAACCATTTTTGTAATTAAATACATAAAACAGATTCTGATTGGATTTTGCACTAGTATAAACCAGCGTCATAGAATTTGTACTTACGCGACTATCAATGTCTTTGATGAAATTGAGAGCTACGCTTTTGGCAGTATTTTCGCTCACTGGAGCAGAAATAGCCAGATTACAGCTTAAAAAGATAAGCAGCAATGTCAGAAGTTTAATTAGATTTTTCATTTTTGTTCAGATTTATTTTTGTTTTTAGATTGAATTTATTATTACCATGTCATTCCGGCGACAAGTTTTGTAGCCGGAATCTTATTTTTACTCTAAAAATAATAAAATTCTGAATAAGCTAGAGTAAAAGCTTTATTCAAAATTGCTTAAATCAAAAAATGTTAAAGATCTTTTTGATTTTATATATATGTTTTTGTTTGTTTTTACTAGTCATTCCGGCGACAAGTTTTGCAGTCGGAATCTTATTTTTTTATTCTAGCTCTATACTTATATATATGTAGCATAAAAAATCAATAGATTATAAACAAAATGTCAATATATATTAATATATTTAATTTAATGTTAATAGACAACAATTTATTTGAAATAAGTTAGCTTTAAATTATAATAAAAATCTACATTTAGACTTTTTGACATCAAATTTAGACGTTTACTTTTCTATAAAAAAAATAATTAAAAACAAAAAAGACCCAAAAAGACGAGAAACAAAAAGCCTGACCTAATAAAAAAAAATCACAAAAAACACTTGCAATTAATACCTATATTTGTATAAAAAACTCACGCAAAACTTTTCCAGAAAGTTTTTTTGTTTTGAAACGTTTTGTGAAGATGTAGATAATTAACAGTTGTATAATATATTTCGTTTGTTTTGAGAAAAACAAATTTTTTATGAGCAATGAATGGATGCCTTGGGTAGAAAAGAGGATGAAGGACGTAATTGGCTGCGAAAAGTCTCGGTGAGGTGCCAGTAACCGCTTGGAACCGGGAATATCCGAATGGGGAAACCTATCTGCTATAAGCGGATGTCAACAAGACCATAACTCAGTGAAGTGAAATATCTCAGTAACTGAAGGAAAAGAAATCGTAAGAGATTCCCTTAGTAGTGACGAGCGAACAGGGAATAGCCCAAACCTCAATAGTTTCGACTTTTGGGGGGTTGTAGGACTAACTATGTCTTAAGGCGAAGGCAGATTATTTATTTAGAAGAACCATCTGAAAGGTTGGACCATAGAGGGTTATAGTCCCGTAATCAAAAGATAAATAACCCCTTGTTAGTTCCTGAGTAATATCGAACACGTGAAATTCGGTATGAAACTAGGCCGACCACGGTCTAAGGCTAAATACTTTTCTACACCGATAGCGTATAGTACCGTGAGGGAAAGGTGAAAAGAACCCCAGGAAGGGGAGTGAAAAGATTCTGAAATTCATTGCTTACAATTGAGTGGGAGCTCCGATTTATCGGGGTGACCGCGTACCTATTGACGAATGGGTCAGCGAGTTATTGGTACTAGCGAGGTTAAGACAGTTATAGTCGGAGCCGTAGCGAAAGCGAGTCTGAATAGGGCGATTAGTTTGTATTAATAAACCCGAAGCGTTATGAGCTAGGCATGGGCAGGTTGAAGTGCCAAGAAATTGGTATGGAGGACCGAACGGTTTGGAGCTGCAAATCCTTCCGATGACCCGTGTTTAGGAGTGAAAAGCTCATCGAATAACGTGATAGCTGGTTCTCTCCGAAATGCATTTAGGTGCAGCCCACAATTTAAGATCTTATAGAGGTAGAGCTCTTATAAGGCTAGGGGTGTCGAAAGGCATTACCAAACCTTGTTAAACTTCGAATGCTATAAGGAATATTGTGGAGTGAGACTGTGGGGGCAAGCTTCATAGTCAAAAGGATAACAGTCCAGATTTCTGATTAAGGTCCCTAAAGTATAGCTAAGTGGTAAAAGAGGTGTTTTTACTAATACATCCAGGAGGTTTGCTTAGAAGCAGCAATCCTTTAAAGAAAGCGTAACAGCTCACTGGACTAGTGAAAATGCGCTGAAAATGTAACGGGGCTCAAGCTATATACCGAAATCGAAAGTCATTATAATTTATTATAATGGCGGTAGGAGAGTGTTCTGTACGCACTGAAGGCAAAGTGTGAACTTTGTTGGAGCTTACAGAAGTAAAAATGCTGACATAAGTAACGCCTGCCGGTAAAAATCCGGCATGCCGAAACCCTAAGGATTCCTACGCAACGTTCATCGTCGTAGGGTTAGGCGAGACCTAACATCATGCCGAAAGGTTCTGATGGATGGATAGCTGGTTAATATTCCAGCCCCTATTTATACAGTGATGTGGTTACACATTGGGATGTGTGAGAGCTTGCCAAGGATATGGTGAGTTGAAAAGACAAGATTATTTCTACCTTTGGTAGAACGGCAAAAGTAGGCAAATCCGCTTTTGTTTTATATTGAGTCCAATCAAAAAAGATTCTTTCGGGATGAATTATTCTCATAGTTCTGGTGTCAAGAAAACCCACTAAACTTATGTATATATAGCTCGTACCCAGATCAAACACTTGTAGGGTGGTAGAGAATACCAAGGCAATCGAGATAACTAATGGATAAGGAACTTGGCAAAATAGCGGACGTACTTTCGAAATAAGTCCTGCCTCGTAGCAATACGAGGCCGCAGCGAATGACATGGGGGGGACTGTTTATCAAAAACACAGCTCTCTGCTAACTCGTAAGAGGATGTATAGAGGGTGATGCCTGTCCAATGCCAGAATGTTATGTTCTCTTGTGCAAGCTCGAGAATTAAGCACTGGTGAATGACGGCCGTAACTATGACGGTCCTAAGGTAGCGAAATTCCTTGTCGGGTAAGTTCCGACGCGCATGAATGGCATAACCATCCCCATACTGTCTTGTCCTTAGACTCGGTGAAATTACATTCCCGGTAAAAATGCCGGGTAGTTGCAGTTAGACGGAAAGACCCTGTGAAGCTTTACTGTAGATTGATATTGGTTTGTAGCATTTGTTGCTCAGTATAAGTGGGAGACTTTGATGGTTCACTTTCGGGTGAGTCTGAGTCAAAAGTGAGATACCACTCAATATATGTAGCAAATCTAATCCCGATTTATCGGGAAACATTGTCAGTTGGACAGTTTACCTGGGGCGGGTGCCTCCCAAAAAGTAACGGAGGCGTACAAAGGTTTGCTTGTCACGGATGGAAACCGTGATGAATGTATATTCGCATAAGCAAGCTTGACTGTGAGACTGACAGGTCGAACAGGTAGGAAACTAGGTGAAAGTGATCCGGATCTTCCAAGTGGAAGGGGATCCGCTCAACGGATAAAAGTTACTCCGGGGATAACAGGCTAATGGAATCTAAGCGTTCATAGCGACGATTCCGTTTGGCACCTCGATGTCGGCTCGTCGCATCCTGGGGCTGTAGAAGGTCCCAAGGGTTGGGTTGTTCACCCATTAAAGCGGGACGCGAGCTGGGTTCAGAACGTCGTGAGACAGTTCGGTCCCTATCTACTGCAACCGCAGGTAATTTGAGAGAAGCTGTCCCTAGTACGAGAGGACCGGGATGGACAAGCCTCTAGTAGTACCAGTTGTTCCGCCAGGAGCACTGCTGGATAGCTACGCTTGGAAAAGATAACCACTGAAAGCATCTAAGTGGGAAACTTGCCTCAAGATTAGATTACCCTCCAGTAATGGTTAAGATCTCCCGTAGACTACGGGTTTGATAGGCATCATGTGTAAGTTCGGTAACGAATTTAGCAGAGATGTACTAATAGATCGAGCGAATTTGTTTTTCTCAAAATAACGTGATATATTATACAATTGTTAGTTAACTTATCTAAAAGTCGGAGATGAAGTCTGATTTTTATATAATTGCATGTCCAATAACGGTGGTGTTGATGCATTTGGGGGAAACACCTGTTCCCATTCCGAATACAGAAGTTAAGCCCCAAGTGGTCGATGATACTGATATGATTAGTGTTGGGAAAGTAGATTAACGCCACCATTATTGGATGTGATAGTTCATTAAAATTAATAACCTATAAACCTATTCTAAGAGTCAGTTTTATAAATAAGAGATAAAGTATGGAACTTTTTTTGAAGAGTTTGACCCTGGCTCAGGATGAACGCTAGCGGAACGCCTAACACATGCAAGTCGAACGAGAGTTATTTTGTAGCAATACAGAATAACAAAAGTGGCAAACGAGCGAGTAACGCGTACTTAACCTGCCCTTAAGTTTGGAACAACTATGGAGACATAGCTAATTCCCAATATTGTCTAGAGAATGAAAATATCTAGACCAAAGATTTATCGCTTAAGGAGGGGGGTGCGTCCTATCAGGTTGTTGGTGGGGTAATTGCCTACCAAGCCTATGACGGGTAGCCGGTCTGAGATGATGTCCGGCCGCGATGGGACTGAGACACGGCCCATACTCCTACGGGAGGCAGCAGTGGGGAATCTTGCACAATGGACGAAAGTCTGATGCAGCGATTCCGCGTGGAGGATGAAGCATCATGGTGTGTAAACTCCTTTTCTGGTGGAAGACGAATGACGGTACACCAGGAATAAGAGACGGCTAACTACGTGCCAGCAGCCGCGGTAATACGTAGGTCTCAAGCGTTATCCGGATTTACTGGGCGTAAAGTGTCCGTATCCTGATATATAAGTCCGTTTTCAAATACCCCGACTCAATCGGGGAAAGGGGATGGATACTGTATATCTAGAAGTTATTGGGGGTTAGTGGAATTTCCGGTGGAGCGGTGAAATGTGTTGATATCGGAAAGAACGCCGAAAGCGAAAGCAGCTAACTACAATAAACTTGACGGTGATGGACGAAAGCGTGGGGAGCGAACAGGATTAGATACCCTGGTAGTCCACGCCGTAAATCATGCCTGCTAGGTGTTTTCTCCAGCTTGCTGGGGGGAGTGCCGTAATCTAACGAGTTAAGCAGGTCGCCTGGGTAGTATACTCGCAAGAGTGAAACTCAAAGGGATAGGCGGGGGAACACACAAGCAGTGGATTATCTAGATTAATTGGATAATAAGCCAAGAATCTTACCTAGAATTGACATGCATTGTGTCTTCTATGAAAGTAGAATATTTTGTAGCAATACAAAAGCTTTGCACAGGTGGTGCATGGTCGTCGTCAGCTCGTGCCGCAAGGTGTCTAGTTAAGTCTGGAAACGAGCGCAACCCTCATACTTAGTTAGTATGTCTAAGTAGACTGCCCGGGTAACCGGGAGGAAGGAGAGGATGACGTCAGATCCTCATGCCCCTTACATCTAGGGCTTCATAGATAATACAATGGGTAGCACAACGAGAAGCAATATCGCGAGATGGAGCAAATCTTTAAATCTACCCCTAGTTCGGATTGTAGTCTGGAATTCGACTACATGAAGTTGGAATTGCTAGTAATGGCGAATCAGCCATGTCGCCGTGAATATGTCCCTGTTCCTTGCACTCACCGCCCGTCAAACCATGGGAGTTGAGGTTCTTTGAAGATTCGTTATGCGGATTAAGGAGGAAATCAATGACTGGGGTTAAGTCGTAACAAGGTATCCCTACCGGAAGGTGGGGATAGACCACCATTCTAAAACTTAACTTAAAAACAATTAAATCACTTCCATTACTTTATCTCTTACTTATAAAATTGGATAGACAAAAAAACTACAACTAGTTGTAGTTTTTTTGCTTAATTAAAAATTTTATTTATCTGATTTTTATTAGATTATTTTTTTCTTATGATAAATTAAATCACTTTTGAATAGTAGATAATTCAAAATAAAATATGATAATACAACCAACGGTATACCAATAAAACTAAATTTATAAACTAGACTCAGATTATAAAAAACATGTACACTAAATCATAAAATAATTCATGATAAAATATATATCCGTGATTTTATATTTTTGTTTTCTCAGTATCATTTGATTGATACATATGCTATAATTCAAGTAGTCGCTATATGTAGTGTAGAAGCAGTTATTCATCTTCATACACTTAGAGATAAAAGATTTATTCATTCAGAAAAAATATTTGTTCATATGTATAATAAATTTTCGATAATACTAAATCCAAGTCAAACCAATATAGCAAAAAATATTAAATCTGATTTATTTTTTCAATTTTTTATAAACATATTTTCACTTACTCCAAATTTCATAATTTCTTCTGCATAGGCAGACATAAAATAGTATACCAAAACCACAGTTAGTCACACACTATATCATCAATACGCAATTCAAATAAATAATATAACTCATAGTATTGTAAATCTAAAAATATTTTTTTTGTTTATATTTCCGTAAATCAAAGAAACAAGGAATAAAAATATAATATTATAAATCACAAAAGCTCATATGCTTATAATAGATAGATTATCTTCAAAATGATATGTTCACAGTCATAGATAATTTAATAAATATTTATATACAAATAGCCATCAAACCAATAAAATCCCAATCAGAAAAAATTTTAAAGTCAGATTTAATTTAACTTTTTTATCAACAAAAACATTTCTTATAAATCGCATTCTGACATAAACAATTACTAATGTTGCTAGTATAGCCCATATTACACTCATTATCTATCACAAATTTTTAAAAGTTTACTTCAATGTCTTTGATCTCATCAACATCAACATTACATATCATCTTTTTTCTTTTATATTTGGATTTTCTATTTTTGTCATTATTTGTTTAAATTTTAAATTATTTAGATGTTTTTTGTACCATAATTCGTTTCCACTTACATTAAATTCCTCTCAATACAAGAGTCTTGATAAACTAGTTCCAAATTGAGATCTAGTTACAGTACTATTCGGATTAAATTTGGTATCTGGACTTCAATCAGATTTTAATCACATCAGTCATAGCTGACAGGCTAGATTTATATAATATCACATTTCAGCACTTTCATTATCTATGTCATCAAAATCACAATTTCTATTTTCATCTGGAATCATTCACATTTCATTCATAGCATAGTTTGAAATCATTTTTGCTAGATGTTTTCTGATTAGATTTCACATCATATTAGCTTGATTTATATGAGGCATAGTTGTTGCTCATATCTGATAAGCATATAGATAAGCATAATTCAATTCATCAGAGAATTGAGATCAAGAAATATCTCATTCCAAACTTATTCAATGTTCATTTCATCTACAGTCTCTATCATAATAACTATCAGAATAATCTACTCATTCTTCATTTGCACCAGGTAAATTATTTTTACTTCTGCTAGAATATTCACAATCATCTTTTTCTAACCTTCTGCTTCATCATCAACTATTTGCAACCTGTTTATCTTGTGATATTGCAAAATATGTCATATGATCTATATCTATTTCCAATCAATTATTATAATCATAATCTCATAAATAATTTCGATCTACTCAATTGTTTGAGTATCGTACTTTGTATTCATCATTATCTAGATTATCAGATTCTACTTTTATTTTTACATTTACACTACTTCCACTAGCATTAACAAAATTCAAAGATACATTTTCACACATAGATCAGACTCTAAATGTTTCAAATACATTCTGGTCATCCATCAAATCTCTAGATAGACTATTATCTACAAATACAGGTGAATATATTAGATCATCACAAGTATTAGCATTTGTTCAAGTTTGGATAATCAATGTACCACTATTGATCAGAATTCAGATTTTATTATTTGATCATGTAGTTTGCATTACTACATCATTTTGTATTTCATTATCTATACCAAAATATATTTCTGTATTTCCTGCTAATGTACCGGTATTCAAGCCATCAAAGATATCTGTTCATGTAGTTTGTATATATCATTTACCAGTAAACTCGCTTATAAAATCATCGATATTACTAGTGTCTGGCAAGACAACATATTGATTGATATTTACAAAACTTTGAGTATTTGATATTCCAGTATTTCATAGAATATCTATAGATTCTACATTCCATAAATAATTTCAATTAACAAGTCATTGTAATACAATATTAGTTCATATCAAATTTATTCAGGTGATCAAATCTGCTCAACTATAAATTCTAAAAATATATCATGAAATTCAGATTCATAAATCTGTTCAACTCCAAGCAAAATTTACACTTGTTCAACTAGTACTTGTACTACCACTTCATGGAGACAAAAGATTTATACTAGGTCATTGTTTATCTATTTTGTATAACTGTTTATTGTATCATTCAGTATTTCACAATAGATCGACAGAGTAATAACAAACTGTTTTAATAGCCGTTGATCATGTATCAATATTTATATTTACACTTGTATTATAACTACTGTAATTTCATGCACTACAAGAAATATCTCATGTTAATATTTTATAATAAGTTGTCTGACATCATATTCATAATCAATCATTACAAGTTAATGAGAAATTAATATTTGTATTTTTTCGATTTGATCAAGTATCATTAATATCACTTGTTGGTGAGCTTATATCTATTTTAAATGGTCATACTCAAGTATAAGATAGATTTCATGCCAGATCACTTGATCTAAAACATAAATATTTATCATTAGAATTTTCATTATTTATAAGAATATTAGTTCAATGGGTATAATTTATTGCAGAAGAAAAACCTATCGATCAATCACATGTTGAATTACTTACTTCAATATATTTAGTTCATGATGCTCAGGCTAAATTATAATTTACGCTCAGATTTATGTTATCTCAAGTATTCCAATTTGGATTTACTCAATCATTAACTGTAATCACAGGAGGAGTATTGTCGTATATAAATGTATATTTAGTTCATGTGACTTGCCATACATTCAATCCTGTTTTGAATCATATAGAACAGTATGAATATTCTTCATCACTTACACTAGGTCACTGCGTTATAGTAGTATTTATATCTATCTCTCATCAGTCATAAACAACTCCATTACAAGAAGATCAAGTTATTAACTTATATTTATATTTAGTTATCTCTGTTCATGTTAAATATATATTTACACCACTATTGTTTGTAGGATTATTTGGTGTTGTTCAAATCACAAATTGTATAACCGGCGCTCATAAATTTATTGTAAATTCATAAAGTGTTCAGGTTGAAATATTTCAAGCTAGATCCTTACATCTAAAATATAATGTATTTATTCATTCGCTACCTATATGATTTCAGCTATGAGATAATCATGTTCCTTCAAGTAAAACCATATTATCAAAATCTAATAATGCGCTTGGTAAATATCTACATTCACTATTCTCATTAGTATTTACTGAAATAAATATTCAAGTTTCTCATACAATTGAACTCGGAGAAATTATACTAATGGTAGGATTTGTTCTATCTATACCAGCTATAGCATTTGATAAATTATAAGTAATATTTCATCCACTATCTATAGCTTTATAACACACATATTTACCATTATCAGATTCTCCACTAAAGTTAGTAATACTATATGTTATAAAATTTCTACTAGCATCACATGTTGTATTAGTAGATCAAGTGGTCATAGTAAGTATTCATTCATTTGTACTTGCCGTTATAGTTTTACCAGTTGATGGGTTAGTATTTGGATTATTGATTGTTATTACTGGAGCATTAGCATCCAATATAATTGATCCAGATATTATAGAAATATTTCATCAAGCATCTTTGAATCTTACATAAATTATTTTTTCTCAATCTATATTCTCCAATGTAAAAGGTTTAAATACTGACCAACCTGTTCGATTGTTTACGTTCTGTGATGTTCAGTATGCTATCTGTATTGGTGCTCGAGCATCAGTATATGTAATATTAGTTATCCAAATATTTACTCACGTCGTATAAGTAATACCGCCATTTATATCAAATCAAATATTTTGAGGTGCTTGTTTATCTATAGTTATAGTATTGGATGTGTTTATGCTCTCAATATTTCATAACTTATCTACAGAAAAATATCTTACAATTTTTTGGCATACATTACCAATATTACAAGTTACAGTTACTGTTCAAGTATTGTTGGGAGTGCATGTTCATCATGTATTATCTATACAGTAAAATATATTAGCTACTCATGTTCAATTATCAGTTGCTGTCAAAGTAATATTTTGATCACCAGAACTTGTAGCAGTATTTACATTATCCACAGTTATTGGTGGAGCATTATCTATAAAGAAACTTATATATGTAGCATTTCATGCTAAATCTACAGCTGTTAGATAATAACTTGTTACTGATCATATAGATCATGTTAATGTAAATCATGATTGTGTGCTTCGATTTGAGTTTACAAATATTCCATCAAAATTATCATCTATTATTTGTATATCAACTTCACCACTATAATAAGCTCCATTGTTTGCTCATGATATTACTGGAAATCAATTATCATCTTTGGTAGTTATATCAAATTGATCATATCTTCCAGCTATAGTCATAGTAGAGGAGATACTGCTTAAATAACCAGAACTAGAAGTTAGTTCAATATAAAATTGATCACTATTTCCACCAGTTCATCAAGTTCAGATATTGATTAAATTTTTAAATAAAGTTCATGTATCAATAGAAACTCAAGTTCGTAATCAAGTACCCATTCAAGAAATAGTTACAATATTGGAAGTATAAATAGTATTAAGTTCTGCTCAAGTTTTATCCAAAAAAGTAAATTGATTAGGAATATAGTCGATAGCTTTTGTCATTACGTCAAAACTTTGATGCATAGATCACATAAGTAAGTTTGATGTAACAGTTGTACTATATAAATTACTAGAAATTAGTTGAATATAAAACTGATCGCCATTCCCACCAGTTCATCAAGTTCAAATGTTGATTAAATTTTTAAATAAAGTTCATGTATCTATATTTATTCAAGTGAATACTCAAGGAGACATTCAGATAATACTAACAGTATTAGAAGTATAAATAGTATTTAATTCAGCATCAAATATATCATTAATTCGTACTTGATTAGGCTCATAATCAGCCTCTTTTGTTACAATTCTAAAATTATCACTAATCCCACCTATATACATATCAGAAGAAACACTTATAAAATAGCCAGAACTAGAGCTTAGTTCAATATAGAATTGATCACCATTTCCACCAGTTCATCAAGTTCAAATATCAGATCAATTTTTAAATAAAGTTCAGCTATCAATAAATATTCAAGTTCGTAATCAATTACCCATTCAAGAAATAGTTACAATATTGGAGGTATAAATAGTATTAAGTTCTACTCAAGTTTTATCTACAAAAGTAAATTGATCTGGCTCATAATCAAAATTTGTATCATAAATTATGGTATCTAATCACATAAATATTTCTCCATTATCTCATGAAAAATCAGCAAAAATATTTTTTAATCAAGTTGATGAACTTAAATTCCAGTTTTTTGTAGTATTGTAAATTTCTCGTCAATTTCGATTAGATCAATCAGTTGAGAAATTCATCTGATTAACTCCAATTAAGTTATTATACAATACAACTCAGGTTTGATTAGTAATTCAATTATTGTTATTGATATTAAATGTTCATCCAAAGTCTTGATGTTGTCATATATATTTTCAAGTATCGTAGTCTATTAAACTAGTTCAATATAAAACAATATTGGCTCAGCTTCGTTTTACTGGTCTGACTTGAGTAAATATATTAGTTCAATATCTATAGTTATTAGTTATATTTCCTGACCAATTTAATATTTTCTGTTTTGTATTACACAAATTTGTGGTTTGTAAATAAGTTAATCAGGTTGTAATTGGGTTTGAAATCCAGCTACAATCCATAGATCATCAATTATCTACTGTTCATGTAATTCGTCATAAAGATCAATAATAAGTATTTGTTCATTGATATAGTGAATTAGGAACTGCATTTTCCCCATTTCAAAAAATTTTTATATTTCAGTAATATTTATTGGAAGTATCAATAATATTAACAAGTACGATACCAGTATTATTATTGTAAAATTGAGAATTGTGTATGTTGTTATTCAAACCATTATTAATTTCTATTCATATATCATTATTATAAAATTGAGAATTATTAAAATTATTATTTCAACCAGATAAAAGTCGAATTCAGTGAAAGTTATTATAAAATTGAGAATTATTGATGCTATTATTATAATTATAACGTCAATTTATTCATCATCGTACATTATTATAAGATTGAGAATTATTTATATTGGTATTAGAAGAACCTATTAAAAATATTCAATCATTATTATTATAAAATTGAGAATTTTTAATATTGTTATTAGAACTACTAGCAATTCCTATTCAAGCATCATTACTATATAATTTAGAATTAATGATAGTATTGTTATTAGCTCCAGATATTAAAAAACTTGCAAAATCCCTATTACTATATAATTTAGAATCTTTTATTATATTATTATTGGATCCATTTATATATGTTCAATTAATATTATTGTAAATATCACAATTATCTATGGTATGTCAACTTCCTCATTGTAAATATATTCATGCTCAAGTATTGTTATAAATTTGAGAATTATCAATCTTTCATCAAAAAGAATTGTCTAAATATATTCAATTAGAGCTATTATTATAAGAACTAATATTCTCTATAATATGATCTGTATTGCTTTGTAATCGTATTCATTGAACATTATTATAAAAAGTAGAATTCCTTATTTTGTTACCATCACCATTACCCAAAAACAATAATCATGCATATGTATTATTGTCATAAAAAGTGGAGTTTTCTATAAATATATGTGAAGATAATTCAAAATCTATTCAGTTTGTATTATTAAATATTTCAATGTTATTAAAAGTACTATTGTCTTCTCATATGGTATTACCAACAGCATATATTCAATGTCTATTTCTTGCATGAGTTCATCATAGACCATCTCAGATTCAGTCTATTTTTATATTATCAAAGATAAGGTTTTTCGTTCTATTTATATTAAATATACAATCTGTTCATAAAGTAAGTGCAATACTACTATAAAAATTAACTTCTCATTTTCATATTACAGAAACACAATTATTTTGATTTATATTTATTTTTCTAGTTGTAATATAATTTCCAGATTCTAATACATAAATAGTGTTTGTTGCTAGTGATGATGGGATAGTATCGGTTCATGGATTAAGTGGTACTATATTGAGTGCTCCATAGTCACAAACGTTTTCTGTCCAAGAATCTGTATAAAATGTTTTGTCTCAGCTATTCAAACCCAACAGAGCTTGTTTTATTTGTTCTTCACTAGGAGTATTATCCCAAAATGTTTGATCTACAAAAACATCATTATTCCAGTCCGGTCATATCCATTCAGCTTTGGAAAAATTATCTCACAACAGTCATACTCATCATATAACGAGTGTTATTATTTTAAATATCAAAAATCATATTCATGCTCACAAGAAATATTTCTTGTGATGCTGTTTCACATGTTTATGAATTTTTTTTACTAATTTTTTATTCTTCATTTTGGCTAGTGGGATTTATAAAAAAACTTCTTTAAATTAATTATATCCCCACTAAATTATAAATCAAAAATAAGCCCTTTACAGGCTTATAGTGTATTGACAATGTTGTTTAAAATTGTTAAATATTAGTTATTTTATAACATTTTTCAAAAATTCTATTAAACTATCTGTGTCTTTGTCATTACATACGACAAATAGTTCTTGTGCACTAGCTCATTTGCTCATTATACACTTGATTCCACTCTCAGTTTTATACGATACTCTAAATCTCAAATCTGAAGATCATTTTTGTTGTCTGGATATTCTACCTGGTATTATCCTGATTATTTCTGGATTTTTTTCTATTTCTAATAAAATCTTATGAAATTCATCCATTATTGTATGTTCAGTTTTTACTTTTTTGAACTTTATTTTCATACGCTAATACTTAAATATAAATCTGACTTTAAATTTATATTATTCAATATTTTATGCAAATTCAAGATATACTTTCAAATCCAGATTATCAACAAAAAATAGTTCTCCAAAAATTACTTTGTCATTATCTAGATTTATCTAGAGAAGATCTACGAATACAGTCAAATCAAGAGATCCCAAATCTTGTTCTAGAAAAAGTTATTACTTGATACAAACTCTATGTAGATGAAAAAATGCCTCTAGAATATATTCTTTGATTCGTAGAATTTTTTTGAATTAAATTTATAGTCAATGAAGCTACTCTTATACCTCGTCCTGAGACTGAATATATGATAACTGCAGTCACAGAATATATAACTAAGCCCTCCTGAGAAGGAGGGGCGGGGAGGTTGAATAAATATCTACCATATGACAAAACCCTTACAACAAGAGCAAAAGAACTAAGAAATAATATGACAATTGCAAAAAAAAAACTTCGATATGATTTTCTAAAAGATAACAAATATAAATTTACAAGACAAAAGCCAATAGATAAATATATAGTAGATTTTTACAGTTCCAAGTTATGATTAGTAATAGAAGTTGATTGAGATACTCATCGAAGTCAAAATGAAATAAGTTATGATCATCAAAGAACAAAAGATTTAGAAAATTTCTGATTAAAAATAATGAGATTTACAAATGATGAAGTTTTATTAAATTTTGAAGAAGTTTGTGATATTATAAAAAAAAATAACCCCTCCCACCTCCCCTTGTCAGGGGAGCAAAATATTATCAATCATGGTAATAACATTCTCCTAGATATATGAACATGATGTGGGGTATTGTGAATATCAGTTTTATTACAAAATCCTAATTTTTTTTCAAAATCAATTTTCACAGATTTCTATGCTAATGCAATAGAAGTAGCAAAACAAAATTATAAACATTTAATTATCAATCCAGAGTCTGAAACTGATTTTATTCAATCAGATTTATTAGATTTTATACAAAATTTAAATTTTGATATCAAAAATTTTAATATTACTTTAGTCGCAAATCTTCCATATATTCCAGAAAAAACTTTTGATGATAATTCTCCAGATAATGTTCAAAAACGAGAACCAAAACCTGCTTTTGTTTGATGAGAAGATTGATTGATTTATTATTACAAAATGTTAGATCAGATATTAGATCTAAAACTAAACAAACTAATCATGTTTCTTGAAATGATGACTCGGCAAATAGATATATTACGCTCTAGATATTGAGATTATTTTGTTTTTGAGGAAGTCAAAACTTTCCATTTCAATATTAGAATATTAAAGGTTACTTGTAAATAACTAAGCCAATCAAAGAATATAATCTTCTTCTTCGTTTCGGTTTTTTTCTACATTATTAACTATTTTTTTTTCTTCATTTTCAGATAATAAATCTAATAATTTTTTTTCTATTTCCTCTGCGGCTATTTTACAAATATTTTTTATTTCATTGTTTCTATTATTTATATTTTCCATTTTCGATTTTAAATTAAATTATAAAAAAACTCTCTATTTTCCCAGAGAGTATAAAAATTATTTACTGGAAAAATTTATCTACGATGGAATAAATAGTGAAGATGATTTGTTTTATTTTTCATAATTTAAATATCATAACTTAAATTTTAATGGGGTGGCTGACGGGGTTCGAACCCGCGACAAACGGAGTCACAGTCCGCTACTCTACCAGCTGAGCTACAGCCACCAATACTTTATCTAGATAAAGTAAATAATGATTTAAAATCTAAAATCAAGACTTTATTGAAATAAAGTAAAAAATAATTATTATGCGTATATTTATATATCAAAAAATTATTTATGGAACATTTAGATTTACAAAAAAAATCATTAAATCTTCAAAAATCTTTTTTAAAACTCAAAACCCCCAAACAGGTTTTTAATTTTCTTAGAGATTTGCTTACAGAAGATGAAATATTGGAATTTTCTCAAAGATTGGAAATCGCAACAAGATTGTATAAATGACAAAACTATAAAGAAATAGAAAATCAAACTTGAACATCTTCAACTACGATAGCTAGAGTAGCTAAATTTTTAAAAGGGGATTTTGGTGGTTACAGAAAAGTTTTGAAGTAAAAATATCATATCTATTGACTTAGCTGTCAAAATATTTATACAATCAGTCCCAAAAACAAAAAAATAAATTTATGACACAGCGATTGACAGATCAAAACATCAAAAAGAACCTGGATTCTCTTATTCAGGAAATGAAAGAAGTAAATTTATCAATCTTACTTATCCGAGAATTTGATAATATTCTACAGCTACCCAGTGGAGGATTTGTAGGCGCAAAAAAAATCAGAGTCTTTCTAAAAATAAATGGAAAAACTTTGATTATTATCAAAACTTCTAGGGATAAGGATACAGGGAGTGATTATGAATATGATCCCTATTCTAATTCTACTATAATGTGGATGAAGGATCAAAAAATCAGACTTCCAGAAGAACTTCCTGAAAAATTCAAAAAAACTGTAATAATTTAAATTACAGCTTAGACTATCCTTTATTGGGATAGTTTTTTTAACATATAGAAATTTCAAAACAATTACTATAGATAAAAATGTCGGAAAAATCTTTTGGGGATTTTTCTCGACTTATCTTATAAATTATCTCATTTATCTGATTTAAATTTTCAGTCAGATTCAAGTTTATTATCTCTGGTGTTTTTTACTCATTGTCACAATAAATCCCAATATAGTTCTTCAGCATAATCATTTTCATTTATTACACTTTTTTCTTCTATCTTTTTATCTGTAGTTTCAATTCAACTCATTTTATATATTTAATTACTAAAACATTTTTCTAGCGAAATAGCTTTCTTTATTTTCAAAATTTATTTCTATTTTTGTATGTACTCACAAAACGCTTGTAAAAGCATTCTCCAACATCCTATAATTTTCTTCATTATCCAAAAGTATTTTTGTCATTTTATTTATCACTATAGCATTCACGATATTTCATTCGATTGCCTCTATTATAAAATTTCATTTCAGATTTTGTTGCAAAGATATTTTACTAATTTTACTCAAAACATTGTCTCGTATACTGTCTCGACTATTGCTATTATCTAGCTTAGATTCTTTTTCGACAACAGCAATACTTGGACTTTCTACTTTTATAACTTCAGTTTTTATACTTTCATTCACTACACCTTTGTTTTCTATATCTATTTTCTTTTCTTCAGTATTTATATTTTCATTTTTAATTTCGACATCAGCTTCTTTGACAGGAATTGCGGTCTCAGATTTTTTTCACAAGTGTTTGTTGAATACTATCTTGTAAACTATAGCAGGGTAGGGATAATATCTAATACTAGAAATAATTTCACTAAATGATTCACTTACTTTCAATAAAAAATCTATATCACTTTCCAAATTATGATCTATATATATCAGAGACTGTTTGGCAAATTGATGTAAATCTATCCCAGATTGATATATTCTATCTATCTCATCAAAAATATCTTTTCTATTTTCATCTTTGATTAGTCTAAAAAAGTTTCTAATAATACTCTCAGAGGCAACCCCCAAAAACTTACTTACATGCTCTTGAGTAATATCTCACAAAATACTGATTTGATCTATGTATTTGACAGCATCACGTACACATCACTCAGAGATCTTGGAAATAATACTTAACGCTTCTTGTTCAAAATTCAGATTTTCTTTTTTACATATTTCTTTCAAATGTTCGGTCATTTCATTTTCTCATACTTTTTTGAAATTGAAAACCTGACAACGAGATATGATAGTATCTGGTACCTTGTGAATCTCAGTAGTAGCTAGTATAAAACATACATTATCTCTAGGTTCTTCTATGGTTTTCAATAGTGCATTAAAAGCTCATTTGCTCAGCATATGTACTTCATCTATTACATATATTTTTTTCTTTAGTTGTGTTGGAGGATATGGTACTTTATCCAAAATTTCTTCTCTAATATTATCTACTCATGTATGAGAGGCAGCATCTATTTCTATATAGTCCAAACTTGTTCATCTATTTATTACCTGACAGTTTCCACATTCATTACAAGCATTTCCATCTTTTGGATCCAAACAATTTAATGCTTTTGCCAATAGTCTAGCAGCAGTAGTTTTACCAGTCCCTCTAGGTCCAAAAAGCAAATAATTATGATGAATTTTTTGATCAGATTTCATTTGAGCTTTGAGAATATCAGTAATATGAGTCTGTCATATCACAGTATCAAATGTTTGCGGACGGTATTTATTTGCTAGAGACACTTTAATAAATTAATAATTAAAATAATGGAATTTGGAACTAGGAACCTTGCCTATCGGCAGGCAGGTTTGGAATTAGAAGATAATTAATAAACCAATTCCTATTTCCCAATAAACTATTTACATATATGTATCTTTTATCTCTCATTTTTCAATCTAAATAAAAATTTAAAACTCAAATTAAATTCTGAAGCTAGTGTTGATGATTTACTGCAATATATTTTAATATAACTAATATTGACTTTAGTTACTAAATAATTATATATTATATCGTTAAAATAAATAATAAACAAAAAATTTAATTTGTATGGAAAAAAAACTTTAACATCATTAGTTGAGCTGTTTAGTCAAGTTCCTATGTTAAAAGATGTTATTCAAACTCTTGAAAAAAGAGAATTTACAGACCCTGGCGATGATATTTCTGATGGAAATACAATCATTGGCGTAATGTCACCACTTGAGAGAGCGATTTACACAGTTTTGGAAAGAAGTTCTCTTAAATTCAAATCTTTGGGTGAATGTCCGCATGGAACAGTTAATTTTGGTTGTTTGTCGACATTTATGTTTGAAATGGAATTTTGTCCCTTTGTGAAAGAATTAACTGCTATCAAGGGTGAGGTTTCATACAACAAAGAACTTCGTGATCTCATGTTTGCTTTGATCGAAAGTAGACTTTATATTCGCAACAGAGAAATCGATAATGTGAATTTAAATTCCAAATTTCGCATTACCACGTCCACAAAGATCGAAATTCCGGAAACTATTGAACTATTCGAGGGGTGGGAAAAGATGGATGTAAATGCTATGTTGGAAATTTCATTGAAGTCCACTATTCTCGAGCCGGTTCTTGAAATTATTCAAACAGCTAAATTTGATGATGTTGATGATCCGGTAGCTTCAAATGAAGAGTTTATTCGCGAAATGAATGTTTTCGAGAAAGGACTTTGGACTCTTTATTCCAAACTTCATGATGAACTGAAAGCCAAATCTGAAGAAAAAGACAATCTTTTGGATGGTCCTGCTTTCAAAAAATCTAGTTCTACTACTATTATTGGCTTAGGTATGATGATGGGTGTAGGTATGTCAGCTACCAAAGAATCCTATTCCTTCAAAGATCCAAAACATGCCGATGTCATTCGCGTGAAAAAACTTTCAGAAGAAATTTCTACAATCGAAACTCGGATTGACCCTTTGAAAAAACTCTTTTGGAAGGTTGTTGCATCTGGAATTCCCCAGGAAAAGCTTGATAAATATGACTCCAAAGGAATCCGACAAGGTTTCAAAATTGTTGTTTACAACGATGATGAAGATTAAAAAATTACAAAATTACTATAGTGCTGCCATTATTATGGCGGCATTTTTTTTATACATTGACTTTTTACTTCTTTTATTTATAAGTCTTAAAACAAAAAACTAAAAAATAGACTTTATGAGTGCAAAATTATGGTTTTTACAGGATTTGGAGGAGATTATACAAGACAATAGATCCAAATTTGGTACTAGTAAAAATAGCTGGTACAACGCTTTGTTTTCTTGTTTACATGCTTTTATAGCTAGTAAATATGCTCAGAGGGAAGAGATTCTCAAGGAAATGATGGATATATATGATCAAGATAATCCTCCTGAGGACAAACATTTAGGTTTTTATCTACCTTCCAGTAAACCCAAAGAGGGGACACTGGAATTTGGTCTCTTCAAAGCAGAAAATGTAGAGAAAATGCGTCCTATAAGGGCTAGAAACAATAGAATCAACGAAGAGATTCTTATCCTGATCAATTTTCTTGCCTTTCTACAGAGTATTGATCCCAAATCAGAAATTTTGGAAGAGCAGTATTTCTTGGATCTTGAATCCATCTTTGATGATTGGTGGACTGAACAGGTCAAACTCCAAACACAAAAAGCTAAAGAATCAAAAGCAGATTCAACCCCCCAAAATTCTAAAAAGAAGAAATAATTATAAATTGCTGCCTTTTTGGTGGCATTTTTTTATAATTGACTTATATTTCAAAATATTTATAAAAAACAAAACAAAAAAACAAAATCGTATATGTCGGAAATTAAAATTGAAAAATTTAAGACTGAATTAGGAGACAATTATCTTCTTGTAAAATCAGTTTGGGATGAGATTTGTAAATCAGGTTTCTCTATTGAATGTGCTGATCCTTTGGGTCCACATGAAAGGCCGGTAGATCAATGTACAGATCTAGAAAAAATTTTACTCGCCTGTATCACATACCTAGAAGATGGAGAACAAAAAAGAGAATTAATAAAAACTTTTTTGCTTACAGTTTATTCTCATCATCAAATCGCTCCAGGAGTGACAATCAAGGTCAGAAAATCTTTCCTAATAGTTATCGAATAATATTTATAATCCTTCGCTTTTAGCGGAGGTTTTTTGTCAATTAAAATTTTGACGATAGAATTAAATCAAATAAGTATTGATTTATGTCTGGTAATTAGTAAATTCTGTAAAAGTGGTAGATACGGTAAATTCTGAAATTAATATTTATATATAATAGAATAATATGACAAAAAAAATATTTGATTTGAATATACGAGTTAAGTCAAAAGATATAGTAAAAGAAATTTATAAAATTACTTATAATAAAAATTTTGATAAAGATCGAGGTCTTAGAGATCAATTAAGAAGGTCTGCAGTATCCATACCATCAAATATAGCTGAATGATATTATAGAAGTTCAAAAAATGAATTTCGTCGTTTTTTGAAAATATCAAAGGGATCGTGTTGAGAATTAATATCACAAATGATTATTACAGATGAGTTATGATATTTAGAATATAGTTTAGAAAACATAATCAATGAACTGAATCATCTTGCTGCTATGATAGGAAAATTAATAACATCTTTAAAATAGTATTCTCTCTATTTACACTATTTACAGTATTTACACTATTTACTCAACCATGCAAGACTTCCTTATCCAATATTCTGCAGATCCAAACATCAAAATCTCAGACCTAAAATCCTGAAAATCTTTTGATATCGATACCAGCTCACTAAAATCACGAAGCAATAAAAATAATATTCATGCCATCATAGATGGAGATAAAAATTTCCATTACAGATTTTTGACCATCAAATCCAAACCCTATATTATTTACTACAAATGAAATCTAGATATCTTAAACAAGCCAATACTTTGAATAGTTGGTCCTAGAAAGATGACAGAATATGCAAATAGGGTTATGCATAAATTTTTTGAATCAGCTTCTACTTACGATCTAGTTACAGTATCAGGTATGGCTCCATGAGTAGATCAGCTTTGTCATAGTTTATCTATCAAACATAAAATTCCCACAATAGCTGTCCTAGGCTGATGATTGAAACGATATCTAGAAAGATCCAACCGTCATATTATCAATTCTATCGTGGATCATTGATGACTCGTGATTTCCGAATACAAATTAGATTTCCAACCCACCAATTATTCTTTCCCTCAGAGGAATCGTATCATAGCATGATTGTGTGATAGCTTATTTCTACCCGAGGCGTGAGAAGATTCAGGTAGCTTGATTACTGTAGATTTTGCTATCAAGATGCAAAAACCTATCTACTGAATCCCCAATGATATATTCTCTGACTCCAGTAAATGAATAAACCAATACATCTCTCAAAAAAAAATCAATCTAATATCAGATTTCAAATTTTTATCCAAACATTTTTCCTATGATAAGCAATTCCCAATTCCAAATAAACCAATTCCAAATATCTCTCTATCAGAAAACGAACAAAAAATTCTGACTATTATTTCTGCGTATCCTAGTATATCATTATCCAATCTCGCTATCCAATCTCAATTATCTGACAGTGATTTGATATGATTCATTACATTATTGGAGATCAATAAACTTATCTATCAAGACTCTCCCAATACATACAAAATTTTATGATAGGATAATAAAATACAATTTCTCTTGCAAAACTTATAAAAATTCATATTTTCAACGTATTATTTTACATTATTAAAACAAAAATATGAATTTCAGAAAAAAGTTAAGATGATTTACATTGGTAGAAATGTTAATAGTTATAGTAATTATATGAGTACTAGCAGCAGCTCTTATACCAAGACTTACATCAGTTAGATGAAGAGCAAATGATGTAGCTAGAAAAGCTGATCTACAACAAGTAGCAACAGCAATAGTTTCATATTCTATGGATAAATCAGTTTATCCTACTCCTAGCAATACTTGATGAGTAGCAATTTCTACAATTAGTTGAGCTTTACAAAATTATATGACTACTCCACCGTCAGACCCCACAATGGATGGTGATTTTACTGAATTGAATTCAGCTTGAGATTATGCTTATATATTGACTAAAAAATGATGAACAGCTAATGCTTGATTTGTTTTGATGGCAAAAGCAGAGACAGAATGATGAGCAAACCGATTGTATTATTCAACTGGTGATATATGAAAAATTGTTGATACAACAGATATACAGACATGAGTTACTCCATGTAAAAGTATGACAAAGACAGGTACTGTAGCTACTGCTGCCTATATGACTAATTGAGATTGTTTTTATTCAAACATAAACCAACTTAGATATATTATCGCTAGATAAATTTATAATTTTATATTATTAAAACAAAAATATGAATTTCAGAAAAAAGTTAAGATGATTTACATTGGTAGAAATGTTAATAGTTATAGTAATTATATGAGTACTAGCGGCAGCTCTTATACCAAGACTTACATCAGTTAGATGAAGAGCAAATGATGTAGCTAGAAAAGCTGATCTACAACAAGTAGCAACAGCAATAGTTTCATATTCTATGGATAAATGAAGATACCCGTCTACATGAAAAGTTTCAGTAGATACATTACCACTTACTTCTTATATGACAACAACGCCATGAGATCCACAGAGTAGTACTATACTGGCAGAATTTCCAACTAGTCTAACTTGAGTAAATACATGACAATATATTTATGTAAGTTTAACTAAATCTTCAAATGCTGGAAAATGATTTGCTCTTGTATCAAAAGCAGAGACAGAATGATGAGCAAATTGGTTATATTTATGATGAGCAACATTGACTTGATGAAAAGCTATAACAACAACAGATGAAGTAGATACGCTTGTTCCATGTACTATAATGACAAAAGTAACTGCATGAACATGAATTACTCCTGGTGGTGAATGTAAATATGATTCAGAAGCACAACTTAGATATATAATAGCTAGATAATTAATCCAAAAATATTTTCAAAAAAATGCCACGGAGCAATCCGTGGTTTTTTATTTTTTTCATTGTCATTCCAGTCCGCCTAGGCGACTGCAGCCGGAATCTCCCCCTTTCCTGTCATTCCGGCGTCGTTGACGAAGTCTGCAGCCGGAATCTACTATGTTTAATTATTATTATTCTTCGTTCAAGATTTCGGCCGCAAAAATTAATCCCGCCATTGCGGGACGGGCTGTCGGAATGACTTGATTACACATAATTCACTTCTGGCTCCAAATCCACTCCAAACATTTCTTTAACTTTACTCTGAATACTACTAGCAAATTCCATCACTTCTTGACCACTTCATCATTCATTGATAATTATGAGAGCGTGATATTGATATGTTCATGCATTTCATACTTTCATACCTTTGAATCCAGCCATCTCTATTAGCTGTCATGCAGATAATTTGATCTTATCTTCAAAATCAAATCATAGCAAATTATCATATTTTTCTTTTAATTTTTCAAATTCACTTTTGTTTACTACAGGATTTTTGAAAAAACTTCATGCAGTTCAAATTACCTTCCAGTCTGGTAATTTATTATTTCTAATATCTCTTATCATAGCAGCGATATCTTTGACACTTAGATTTGCGATATTGATATTTGATTCATCTATTTTTCTTTTGATATCGCTATAATTTATATTTAATTCATAGTTTTCATTAGCTATTTTTAGTTTCCAAATAACACCCGTCACTACAAATTTATCTTTCAATTCATTTTTGAATATGCTATCACGATATCCAAATTTACATTCAGAATTTTTGTATATTTTTTTTTCTTTAGATTCCAAATTTATTCATTCAACCGATTCTATTAGATCTTTGACTTCTACTCCATATGCTCAGATATTACCGATAGGGGAGGCTCATACACATCCTGGTATCATAGCTAGGTTTTCTATTCATCATATGTTTTTTTCTACACACCAGTCTACAAATTCTGGCCAATCTTCTCATGCTCATATTCTCACTTGCACATCATTTCATTCTTCTTTGATTATTTCTTTTCACATCATTTCATTTTTTACTACCAATCCATCAAAATCTGATTTAAACAAAGTATTGGCTCCTCATCATAGAATAAATCTTTTGTTCTCTATCCATATTTTATTATCCAATAACTCTACCAATTCTTCTTCACTTTTTATTACTACAAAAAATTTAGCCTTAGCTTCTATGCCTAGAGTATTATAATTTTTGAGCGATATGTTTTCTTGGATGATCATCAAAAGCATTTAATTGTTAAATTATATCAAACAGAGTATATGCACTTAAATATTTTATTCAATAAAAAAAACTAATAGTCATTGCGAGCGTATGCGAAGCAATCTTAAAAATAAAAAAAAGATTGCCGCGTCGTTCGCCTTGGCGAACTCCTCGCAATGACAATAAAATTAGGATAACATACTATTTAGAAATTTCTAAATATATCTCTTAGTTTTCTCTTTTCTTGTTCCATTCTTTCTTTCTCCTTTTTTTCTCTCTCGTAAATTTTCAATTCTTCTCATACCAAGAAAATAAATTTATTTAATTTATCTATTATTTGCATTTTTTTATTTTCATCATCTACTATATCTTCTTCATTATACAACAAATGTTCATCCAATATTATTTGCAGATATCATCATTTTTGTTGAAATTCTAAACT
This sequence comes from Candidatus Altimarinota bacterium, assembly GCA_021734475.1. Lineage (GTDB taxonomy): Bacteria > Patescibacteriota > Gracilibacteria > Absconditabacterales > Absconditicoccaceae > UBA6263. The sequence continues at coordinate 84,891 of JAIPIU010000004.1, read as the reverse complement.
ATTTTCTTCCTCTTCTTGACTATCATTATTTGTTTCAGTTTTTTTTATCAAAACTGATTCATCATCACTTTTGATTAGCCATAGATTATAAATAATTTTTGATATCCCATTATCTCATCATATTATTTCCAAATTTTCATCATCTCATAGCTTAGCAGCCTCAAAAACTTCTCTAACTTTTTCTACTAATTCTTCAAACTTTTTAATTAAATCTGATTTTGTTTCTGGTTCATATTCTATTTTTTGTTCATCACTTGCTTCATCGTCTACCTCTTCTACTTCATCTTCTTGTGCATTATCATCTTCTATTATTTCATCATTTTCTATTTCTTCTATATTTTGATTTTTATCTTTTATATTTTGGCTTTGTTCTTGTACTTCTTCATCCACACTATTTACACTTTCTTGTTCTACTACTACTTCTTCACTTACATTATTTTTACTATCTACACTATCTACAGTATTTACATCATTTACAGATTCATCTCCTTCCTCACTTACATCAAAAGGATCGAACTTATCATCATTTTCTGTTTTTTTGTCATCTTCTTTATTAAAATCAATATCTACAATCCCATCTCAGTTCTCATCTTTAGCTTCACCAAAATCATCCAAAATCTTATCATCATTTAGATCTAGATTTTGTTTTTTATTTTCCATAGAGTGAAACAACTCTTCACTATCAAAAATATCTTCTCATCATCAAAAAACACCATTATTTGAATCAGCTTCTTGTTTATTTGTTTTTTGATTTATTATAGGATCAGCCACTTTGATCAGATTACAAGATAAAACTTTATTGATTATCGTAATATACCAAATTATATCCAAATTTTCAACAAAATGCAAATTTTAAAAAACATTTGCAATCCGTTAACTATATCAGTATATATTATACTGACCATATTTTCTTGTTACTATCAAAATATGAGTTACATTTATATTTTTGTAAAATTTGTTAATGTCTGAAGAAAATTTTGTAATTAGCCAAACAAAATTATTTGTTGGTGGTTTAAATTGGAAAATGAGAGGTCGTGAATTAAATGAGTCATTCTCTCAATTTGGTGAAGTTATTTTCGCTAGAGTAAAATTAGGTGAAGATGGTAGATCCAAAGGTTTTGGTTTCGTGGAGTTCAAAAATGCTGAAGATGCTGCAAAAGCAAAAGAAGCGATGGACGAACAAGAACTTATGTGAAGAACTGTAAAAGTTGACTTTGCAAAAGAAGATCCAGAAAGATTAAAAGCTAGAGAAGAAGCAGCAGCTGCAGCAGCAGCGGCAGCAACAGAAGAAAATACAGAAGAAAAAACAGAAGAATAAGAATCTTACATAATTCAGTGAATTATGAATATAAAAACACCGATTGATTACATATAAGTTTTATCGGTGTTTTTTTTCTTGAAAAAATAAAATAAAAGGATAGCATAAAGATACTGGATGGTTCGTGCTTGTATCTAAAAAGTAGTTTACTTCCTCACCTTACGACCTGGAGACCGAACATCCCGCATAGCGGGAAGGAGTCATCCACCTTAATCCTTAGGAGAGAGGCTCGGTACATCACGGCCATTTGGTTTAAAAAAAATTACTAGTCATTCCCGGACTTGTCCTTCGCGTAGTCGAAGGATCATTTGTTGGAAGAGGGAATCTTATTTTACGTTTTTTAGATTCCGGCTGCAGACTTTGTCCTTAATACCGGAATGACAATAAAGTTACCATGAAAAAAATAAACGAATCATTTATCTGCATCAATTGTTGAAAAAAAATTTCACAAGCTGAAAAAACATGTAGAAATCATTGTCCTTATTGTTTTGTATCATTGCATGTAGATTGAGATATACCATGAGATAGAGATACAGATTGCTGATGAAAAATGTATCCAACAACATATGAAACTAGAAATTGAGTATTAAAAATTTTGTTTAAATGTTCAAAATGCTTCAAACAGCATCGAAACAAAAGATCTCCCGAAGACGAAATTACGCAGCTAAATAATTTTATAGATTTATATCAATCTAAATTTTAGTATGGAATACAATAAATTAGTTAGAGATAAAATCCCAGAAATAATAATAGAAAACTGATCTACTCCGATTACTCATATTGCAACTGGAGAAGAAATTTTTGAAATGTTAAAACTAAAACTGACAGAAGAGATGAAAGAATATCTAGAATCCAATGATCCAGAAGAATTAGCAGATATACTTGAGGTAATTTATTCACTAGCTCAATATCAAAATATTACAATACAAGAAATAGAAAAAATTAGATTAGAGAAAAAAGAAAAGAGGTGATGATTTTCTCAAAACATTATCCTAGAAAAAACTATAGATCCAAAAAAATAAGACATTAAAAACAATATTTTACTATATTTAAATCAGATTTTTCTGGTTTTTTTTGAAATAAATTTAATTTAATATGAGTTATGGCTTATTTATGCGATAAAATCTATCCAAAAAAAGTCTTCAAAAATTTGACAAATAAGAAAAAAAAGTATATAATTTAAATACAAGCAAAACCTTCCAATCATCTTTCGATAAAATATGTTAGCAAAAAATTAATATATTATATAGGAAGACGGTCATTGTACAAGCAAGTTATTGATCCAAAAAATCAATAATTACTATTAGAAATACTAACTTCATAATCTTGGTGCTCAAACGTTATCTTAACGCTACTAGCCGCGCTACGGTAATTACAACACCTTCATGTATGTTTGTTAGCTCTTATACTGCTAGTCAAAATGTTCTATTAGTTGGTTATTTTATTTTATGTTTTGGAGTAATCCAATTTGTAATTAAATTATCTATGTGTTGGCAATGTTCTATCTTCCTTTTAAATTTACTTTAATTAGTAAATTTTTTTTAAACAAAAAATAGAACTTTCATTCTATTTTATGGCAGGGCGTGAGGGGATTGAACCCCCGACTGCGGTTCCGAAGACCGTCATGTTACCACTACACCAACGCCCCATAATAAAGCCAAAAGCGAAAAGCTAAAAGATTAAATTTTCATATATTGTTTTACCACTACATTTATCCCGAGACTTCGGGGCCAACGCCCCATAATAAAGCCAAAAGCGAAAAGCCTAAAACCAATTCCTAATTTCCAATCCCCAATAAACCAATTACACAGTCAATATCTTTACAATACCATCTTCTATCATAGCTATTACATCTTCTTTTCAGTCTTCTGGGATCAAATCATTGATTTCCAGAAAGTTTATTAATTCAGACTTTATATTTTCAGTGGTTTCTTGTTTAAGTATTTTCTGTATTTTTTCAATGCTTTGATAAAAATAAGCCAAAGATCATAAAAATTCATAATCAGAAGAACTGATTTGGTATGTTATTCAGTCTTTATTCTGAACTATACTACGACTAATAAAAATTCCATCTTCTTGTAAAAACTTCAAAAGACTATCTAATTCCTCTTTGTATTTTATATATTGTCCAAACAAAGGTATATGAATTTTGATAGAGACTAAATCTCAATTCTTAATATCCATTTTACCATAAATCAAAACTAATCAAAACAGAAAACTAAATATACTAGTTATACCATTGTTGATTATAGCACTTGGGATTTTATTATCTCAATCCGATAAACTACTTACGCAAACGCCCTTTTCATTTTTTTCTAAATTTATATCTACTGCTAATTTATGTAATTTTTTTTTCAATATTTCAAATTCAGATTCTTTAATTTTGGGAATAAAAAAATACTTCTTTCACGTATTTTCATCAAATCAATTAAAAAGACCAAAAGCACTTTCAAATCAGTCTTCATCTAGCTTATTTTCTATAAATGGCTTTCTTTTTTTTATCCAAAAGACATTCATAGTATCTCATAGGTTTTTCAAATTTATTATTTTTATTTGTTTTTTATGATATACTATGATTCATTTATCATAATCAGAAAAATTATATCCAGATGCTATATTGCTATATTCCTTTAATTTTGGGATATTAGGATTTTCAATCGTCAGTAGATTGTTCTGATCAATCAATATCTTCATTACAAACTAATAATAAATAAATTTCAACTAATGATTATTTTCTCTTAATTATTTTATAAAGGAATATGATTTCAATAAAATTCACCATCAACGCTGTTCCACCATAACTTATAAATGGTAGAGTTAGTCACGTATTTGGTAATATTTTTGTATTTACTCATATATTTATAAAAACCTGAACTATTATCAATGAAATAATACCAACTCCCAAAAGTTTTGGATAGTCATCTTTTGCGTAACTTAAATTTTTCAAGAAGTAAAACATAAGATAGAAATATAGAGCAAGTAACATCAAATTTCATACAAATCATATTTCTTCTGAATATGCAGCAAATATAAAATCACTTTGAGCCTCAGGAATAAAACCAAATTTTTGTAATCATTTTCCATATCATTTTCACAATATTCCACCTCATCATATAGCCATGAGAGCTTGTTCGTTTTGCCATCATATCTGTCTGTTCTGAGGATCTACATCTGAACTTATGAAATATGTAACTCTTTTTTGTATATAAGCAAATCTATCGCTTACCATTCATGCTATTCATCATACACTTGCTCATAATATCATTCCTCCAAAAAAGATTAGTAATACTTTTTTAAATTTTAATCCAGCATACCAAGCCATTATAAGTCATGTAATACCCAATACCAATACAGTTCATAAATCTGGTATTAGAAAAAATACAAAAAACAAAATCGCATTTAGTATTACAAATGAGAGAATAAATTCATTTTTATTTATAAAATTCTTTTTTCTCAAAAGCCAGTTTCCCAAAAACAAAACATATCATAACTTAAAAAATTCTGATGGTTGTATGCTTGGCAGACCAGGTATATCTATCCATCATCTAGCACCATTCAAAACTATTCATATTCATGGTATAAATACAGCTAACTGTAACAAAAATATTATTACTACCAATATCGTTATGTTTCTATTGTTTTGAAAAAATTTTATAGGAACTCTATAAACCAACAAAGACATTATTATAGCAATTCATATATTCCTCAGCTGTCTAAAAAAATAAAAATAATTAGAAGCTTCTCAGCTCATAATTCATTTTTCTATTAGAGATAATGTTAGAGCAAAAGATTCATATATACTTACGCTATATATAGCCAATATACCAAAACCTATCAATATTATCCCAATTATTATTATAGGCACTTATCAATTTTAATAACTAAAATATATAATTCAGAATTGACTATGTTGCAATTCAAAGTCCTTTCAATATAAACAACAAAAAGCAATTTTCAATCTATTAATTTTTTTTTCTTTTTGCTTTTGTCTTTATACTTTATGATTTGTTTATGAATGTTTGATTAGTATGAGCTACTAATGTATGAAAATCAACATTGTTCAATAGACTGATAGGCCAATTTCGTGCCATAGTTACAGATATTCATTGAACCACTAGAGATGTTATTACTCAAAAATTTAATGTAGAAGGCGTAGGTGATATTATTTTTTCAGATAGTCCATGATTATTAGATTTTGCTGATGAACGAATTTTTATAAAAAAAATAATAGATAAATCAGACTTAATTTTATTTGTGATAGACGACAGTGTTGGTATTACTTCCAAAGAGCACCATATATTTTCTTATATAATGGATTCTGGTAAAAAAAATAACACAATACTCGTAGTAAACAAGATAGATATCAAACGAAAAGAATCTCAGTTGGATCTAGCTATTTCTGACTATTACGACTTATGATTTCAATATGTTACATGAATTAGTGCAAAAAGTTGAAATAATGTAGATAGTCTAAAAGACATTATAATATCCAAACTCAAAACTATAACTCCTGATCCTAAAGCAATCAAAAAAAATGAAAAAAAAATTATCCCTATAGCCATACTATGAAAACCAAATTCTTGAAAATCTACATTACTAAATACTTTAGTTTGAGAAAACCTTTCAATAATAGATGAAGAAGCTGGAACAACTCGTGACTATATTACATGAGAATTTACTCATAACAAACAAAATTATATTATCTATGATACGGCATGACTTCGTAAAAAATCTAAAGCACATGGTATAGAAAAAATAGCTAATGACAAAACTCTTAATATGCTAAAGTTTATTAGGCCGATAGTAGTTTTTATGGCTGATGTTACTCAGTGAGTTACTCATAGAGATATGACGATACTAAATAATATAAATAATTTAGCTTTACCAATTATTTTTTGTTTAAATAAAGTTGATTTGATAGATTCCAAAAAACTTGAATATAATATTACTCAAGCTACCAAGATTTTGGATTTTGCTAAATATATTACCATATTACCATTGGTAGCCAAGACATGACAATATAAAGATGAAATTTTCAAAAAGATAAATCATATAAACAAAGAAAATACAAAGAGAATAGATACAAATCAACTAAACAAAATAATAAGTACTGAATATATAGCTAGACCACCTAGATTTACAAAAAATAAATTCTGCAAAATTTTATATATTACTCAGGTTGATATAAATGCACCTACATTTGTTGTCTTTGTAAATCATAAATCTAGAGTAAATTTTGCATTCAAGAGGTGGGTAGAAAATAGTATCAGAAAACATTTTTCATTTTCATGAGTTCCTATAGTTATTCGTTTCAAAGAAAGATCTCAAAAAGATGCAGATTAGTTATCCCTTATTTTCAACTTCATTTACTATTTATTATGACAAATATTAAATCACCAAATTCAGAAACTTTTCAGCTAGCAAAAAAACTCTTACTTGATTGAGATCTTGTAGCTTTTCCAACTGAGACTGTTTATTGATTATGAGCCAATGCTCTGGATACAAAAGCAGTTTCCAAGATTTTTCAATTAAAAAATAGACCATCGGATAATCCTTTGATAGTTCATGTATGATACAAAAAAGATATTTCCAAATATTGAATAATTTCCAATCCTATAGAAAAAAAAATAATAGAAAAACTGATGCCATGACCAATTACGATACTGCTACGCAAAAGAGAAAATATTCCAGATATAGTATCATCCAATCCATTTGTATGAATTAGAATTCCTTCTAATCAGGTAGCTTTAAAACTTCTCAAAACTTGTGATTTAGCTATAGCAGCACCTAGCGCAAATATTTCTACCAAACCTAGTCCTACCTCTGCTCAAATGGTTTACGAATATTTTTGAAATAAATTAGATCTTATTATAGATTGATGAGATTGTAATGTAGGAATAGAATCTACAGTAGTCAAAGTTGATGAATATTCACAATGTTTGCCGATGACAGATTGAGATTGTAAAATATCTTACAATATTATTATAATGCGTCCAGGTTTTGTAAGCAAAGAAGACTTACAAGATTTATTTATGGATAATAAAAATGTTTCAGTAGAATATAGCACACAATTAAGCAATATATCTCCTGGGAATCTACATAGACATTATTCTCCAAATGCCAAGGTCGAAATTATAAACGATCTCACACAAGAAATTTTTAAAGAAAAATTTGATACTAAAATTTCATGATCTCCTCATATAAAATTATGATTGATACTTACACAAGAATTTATCAACTCACATCAAAAGATATTAAATCAATACAAAGATTATATACATGTCTTTCCTCGATGATCTAGAAATGATTTAATTACTTGCGCACAAAAAATATTTAATATTTACAATCTTTGTGATAAATTAAATATAAATTATATTTTAATAGAAGGTTTGCCAGAAATTTGACTATGATATTCTATTATGAATAGAATAAAAAAATCTGCAGAAAAATAAATAGTCATTCCAGTGGCCTGCCCCGCAGAACTGCGTGGGTTATTCATCGCAACTGGGATCCGAGTGAAACGAGTCCCGCAATAGCGGGATACGACAATAATATCGATTCCGGCTGCAAAACTTGACTCCGGAATGATAAGATAAAACGTTTTATCAATAAAGTATATCCCAAGCTTTATTTTCATCTATTAGATACAAAGGTCAATTAGGTGTCTTTTTTAGATGATATCACAAAATACATAGATGCATAAAATCGCAAAATTGATCAAAATTTTCGAACTGTTCTAATACATCAAATCATTTGTCCATAAAAAATCTACACATTTCCAGCGCAAGATACCAAGCAGAAATTTCTTCAAATAATGGCGTTTTTCTAAATTCCAGTGATTCATTTTCTTCATAATATCTGCTTTCAAAAATATCTTGAACTCTTTTGAATCATAAACAATGTCATATTTCATGAGCTAAACTTACAAAAAAAACTGAATTATTTTTTACTCTTTTATCATACCACAAAGCCTTATTTTCATCATATTCTCATCGTGTTTTTGATTCAAATTTATCAGAACTATGGAAATATATTTCGTGTCCACGAGATCTACAATATTTCAAAATATCAGATTCACGAATATCGTTTTTTATAATAATATTTCTTCTAGATGATGATATTTTGAAACTAGGAGTCTTTATATTTCACATTTTATCAAATTCATTTATCTTAGCGATAATTTTTTCTTCGTCCAAAAGACAATCAAATAGCTCAGTTTTTATGTTTTCACTTATTAGAGAGTGTTTCAAATCATAAGATCTATAGAAAGATTTTATTTCTTCGTAAAATTTACTCATGCTGTGTAGCTAAAATAAATTAGATATTATAATATTTATTTAAACTAAAATGTCAATATAATATATCTTGAATATATATATAAAATAAGTATACTCAATAAAAAATAAAAAAACAAAAAATATTATGGCAAAAACATTTCATGATCGTATTTCCGGTAGTTTTCATGTAAAAAAAAGAAGATTATACAGGATAGTTAAGGTAAACCGTGATACTAGGGGTATTGTAATAGGGCGAGAAGTTATTAGTGAGTTTTTCAAGGGAAATGATTTCTTGAAATACAAAGATCTATTGCCTACACAATGGGAGTCTGGAGTAGCTCATGAGCTTCAACGTATACGTTATATTGCTGGGACTCATACTCCACTAGAAGTTTAAAAAATTTATTAAGTTTATTAGGGATCTTGTTTTACAAGATCTTTTTTTTTCAAAACAAAAAATCTCAACAATTAAGTTAAGATTTCTTGCACGGAACTAGAGATAATCTCTTAGCTCAGACAGAGTAAATAAGGCACCTGTGGGATTCGAACCCACGAGCCAAGGTTTTGCAGACCCGTACAATAGACCACTCTGTCAAGGTGCCATAAATATTTTTTTGAAGAACGACTTAATAATAATTAGCACCTGTGGGATTCGTCCCGCTTTAGCGGGATTGCAGACCCGTACAATAGACCACTCTGTCAAGGTGCCATAATAAAAAACAGCTTCAGACTTTTAACTTTTTACATTCGACTTTCAACTATTTTTAATAATTTTATCTATAAACAAGACTCAATCTAAATGATCATATTCATGTTGTACTATAAAAGCATCTAAATCTTTTAGTTTTTTCTTTTTTAATTTTCCATCTAAATCTAAATATTCAACTACTATATATTTATATCTTTTTACCTTTCATTTGAAGTTTGGTATAGATAGACAAGCTTCTTCGCTGACTACAATATCTTTGGATTTTTCAATTATTTTTGGGTTTATCATCAATATTTTACTCAAAAGTTTTATACTATTTTTTGTTTCTTTCCATTGTGTAGTAGCTATCATTCTTATGTTTCTTCATACTTGAGGAGCGGCTAATCATGCTCCATCATATAATTGCATCAGCTCAATAAGTTCTTCTCCAAACTCTTTTATATCATCGTCTATATTTTTTATTTCTACAGAAACTTTCCTTAATATTGGATTATTCTCTCAAGTTTGTATTGGATAAAATTTTTGCAAATTCTCCATATATTTTACTACGTATTAAAAAGCCTAATTGTAAACATTATTTTTAACCAAAATAATGTGTAATCATTTAGTACTTGAAAATCAACCCCAAAAACATAATATACACATTTGTAAATGTTCGGCCATTGTTCACTATTTGTTTCATTGTATGTTGTGGAGAGGTGGCAGAGTGGTCGAACGCGGCAGTCTTGAAAACTGTTGTCCCTTCACGGGGACCGTGGGTTCGAATCCCACCCTCTCCGCCATTTAAATTTAAAAATCTTATGCCAAAGAATTACTCTAAAAGTAAATTAAAGTTTATTTTTACGGTATTACAAATTATCCTATTTGTAATAATAATTGTTTACGCAGATGAATTGTCCAAGTGAAATGAAAAGATCTATATCAATCAACCATTGTTTGTTCAAATAGATGATGGTAGTTCAGATTCTATAAGTTTGGATTCTATAGCAATAGTAGAATTGAATGAACAAGATCAATGAATAATCCAATATGTAGTTCAGCCTTGAGACAATCTTTCAAAGATTGCTAGTACTTTCTGAATTACAGTATCTCATATCAAAAAAATTAATAATATCTGATCTAGACCAATAAGGCCTTGAGATAAATTGGTTGTGACTGACAATGAAGAATGAATAATTTATTCTCTGACAGACAAATCCAATGTTTTGGTATTTGCAAACAAATATAATTTCAATTTGGAAGATTTTATGGCACTAAATAGTATTCCTGACGAAACAGAAATTCTACAACAATGACAAGAGTTATTTCTTCCTATTAGTTATGAAAAAGCTTACGAAATCTGATTGTTGGAAAGACCAGCTCCAGAGCCAAAACCAATTAAAAAATATGTACCTGTAATCAACAAACCTTTGGCTAATTCAACCAAAAAACCTACTACAAGTAGTACATCTACAAGCACGGCTAGTGCTACAACTTCAAATTGATCAACATCCAAAAAAATATTATCAAAGTATGTTTTCAATAAAAAAATTAATAATAGATTTGCTCCATGAAATTGTACTTGGTATGTAGCAACTCAGATGCCAAAGATATTCCCATATACAGATGAAAATAATCAAGATAGACCATTTGGATGAAATGCAAAAGAACGATATTGAAATGCTTCTGCAGCATGATTATCAGTATGAAAATCACCTAGAGCATGATCTATAGTAGTTTATAATCAACTTAGAAGTGCAGCATGACATGTTTGAATCGTAAGATCATACGATGCTTCCAATTGAGATATGATTATAGAAGATATGAATTATGCATGAAAATATATAGTAACAAAACGTACAGATAATAGCTCAAATTCAAAAATAATTTGATATATATATCCATAGTTTACGACTGATAAATTATAAGAATCATTTGTTTTTTGTGATGTAATTATTATATACACAGAGCAAATGATTTTTTTTAGTTATTTAAGAAAAAAAAATATATCATGATGAAAAATTACAACATATGAGACCTACATCAACACAAACCTAGTAGATCCAAAACTAGTCATAGGGGTTTTATAAAACCAAATTTTTATTGATCAAAAAAAAAGTTACCTATAAAAAAGATTATAATTCAGATTTTTTTGTATTGATTATGAGTATTATTAGTTTGATGATTTATATTAGCTAGAGTATTTATATATAGTGATTTGCCAGATGTTTCAGAAGTCAGGAATATGGTATTTTCACAAGCAACTATCATTCAAGATAGAAATGGGGTGGAGTTATACAAAGTGTTTTCTGAAAATAGAGAATATATAGATTTTTCTGGCGTAAATACCAATATGATAAACGCAATAATTGCTATAGAAGATCAACGTTATCGAGAACATCAATGACTTGATCCTATGTGAATATTTAGAGCGGCTGTTAGCAAGGTTCTCAATCCTGCTAGTAGATTACAGTGAGCTTCTACTATACCACAGCAGCTTGTTAGAAATCTACTTTTAACCAAAGATAGAAAAGTTCAAAGAAAATTAAAAGAAATGGTTCTTACCAAAAAATTAAATTGAGTTTTAGAGGATCGAGTTAGAAAAGAACAAGGTAAGCTGGATAGTACCAAACTCAAGAGAGCTATCAAAGAAAAGACACTAGAATTATATTTAAATTATATTTCGTTTGGAAATAATTCTTTTTGAATTCAAGCAGCTTCCAAAACATATTTTGGAATACCAGCAGATCAATTAAATATATTGCAGTCCTCTATATTAGCATCTTTACCCAAGTGACCATCATTATATGATCCTTACAAAAGAAGATGTCTTTTGATGTGAGAAATACAAGTAAAAGATTGATTTTGAAACGATGTTTCGCTTGATCAATCCTTTTTATCAGATACACAGTCACAGTGAACTTGAGCTACTGTATGATCTAGTAGTTTAAAAGCTCAGGTTCTTTTAAAGTTTCAACAGGCTATGTCATCTGCAGATTTATCAAATAAGAGAGATGCTAACTCATTTATTAAGTTTGTAGAATGATTGTGATCTTTCAATATATTTTTCCAATGACAGGAATATTATATAAAATACGCAAACTGAAGAAAAGATATTACGTTATGAAGAATGTATGAAGACTGATATATAGATGAAAGTCAGTTAAAGGATGCTTTTTTGCAATGATTAGATCTACAATTCAAAAAGAATATTTTTCCTATCAAGGCTCCACATTTTGTTCAATGGATAATAGAGGAGTTGGAAAATGAATTTGGTAAAGAGACAGTCACAAATTGATGATTGACTGTTACTACTACATTAGATTACAATATGCAACAGGTAGCAGAACAGGCACTTCTAAATAATATTTATGTTTTACAGGACAACTGAGCTTCCAATAGTTCTATGATATATATAGATACTTATAGTTGAGATGTATTAGCATATGTTGGTTCTCTAGATTATTTCAATGAACAAATTCAATGACAAAACGATATGATTAGAAGGCCAAGACAATCTTGATCAGCTATCAAACCATTTATTTATTCTTTATGATTTGATAAACTACCTTTGACTATAGATACTCCAATATATGATATCCCATTCCAGATATGACCAGATAAACCAAATAATGCTGATGATAAATTTGAATGATTATTGCCATTGAAATGGGCACTAGGTCATAGTAGAAATATACCTTCTACAAAAATGTTTCTTGCTCTAGGATGAGAAGAAGTTGCTAAACCATTTTTGATCAATCTATGATTAAAATGAATTAGTCCAAGTGTAAACTATGGTTATACATTAGCTTTGTGAGCATGAGAAGTTACTATGCTTGAATTAGCTAATGCGTATTCTCATCTTACTATGTGATGAAAACCAGCAGAAATTAGTCCTATATTAGAAATCAAATCTAGTGATTGATCTATAATTTATCAGAAAGAGGTTCAATATCAGGACAATATCATCAAACCATGAATTTGATATATACTTCGAAATATATTATCAGATCCAGCAAATAGATTAGGATGACGAGCTAGTAAATTCAATGTTTCGTGATTGAAATTTGCACTCAAAACATGAACATCAAATGTTAAAACAGAAAAATGAAGTCGCCCAAGAGATGGTTGGTTAGCATCATATACGCCTAGTAAAGTAGCTCTTTTCCGAGCATGAAATGCAGATGCTACTCCTATGAATAGAAATGCTTTTGGATGAACAATACATGCCAATCCTGTTAAATCGTTTCTATGAGAACTGTTGAATAAGTGATATATCCAAAACGAAGAAATGCCAAAAATAGAAGTAGCATCTACATCAATATCAAAAGTTTCGTGAAAATTACCTTGAGATTCTACTCCTTGAGATTGGATTGTTAGTACTATATGATATATCAAAAGTATGCCATGAACAATTGATGATCCAGTATCATCAATACAATTTGATTCTTCATGTAATGGTAAAATTAGTCCATATACTCCAGCAGAAGAGTCTTCTAATTGATATATTATCACTCCATCTACATTTATGCCAAATGAAATGGATTTGCAAGAAATTATAGATCGACGAAAACAATCTACTCAACTTAGCTGAGAAAATCCAATGTCTTGAAAAGTAGTTTACAATTTCAATAATGTATTTTTACAAGAGCCTGTTGATTTCTGTGAAGGTAGGACAGCCCAAGAAGATACATCTATCAAAGTAAATATAATCAAACCTGAATCTGAATGAAATATATCTACCAAAGCATCTATACGATACGAAATACAGAGTCCAGCAGATATAGAATATGTTAATGTGATGATAGATCAGACTCAAGTATGAACATTCAAATATCCATCTGGTAGAAAAAGTTTAACTGATATCAAAGCAATCACAAGCAATGATATCAAGCCATGAAAACATGAATTGAAACTAATAGCAATCACAAGTGAGTGATTTTCAAATAGTCAGACTATAGAGATAAATATAGTTTCCAAAGATACTCAGCCACCATTTATTATAGAAAACAAATCTGTAGTTAAACAAAATGAAGACTGATCTTATACCGTGCTTTTATTGTTTGAAGATGATTTATCTTCTGTACTTTGATGAAAGATATTATGATCTAGTGGTGAAGTCTTAAATGAATTCAAAGATAATTTTGCATCATTTCAAATGCCTTCTTTGGGACTGGTATCTATCCAGGTAAAAGATTCCTATGATAATTTATTATCCAAAGATATAGATCTAAATCAATACCTAAAATAGATATAATAAAAAATAGTTAAGGCTCTCTTAACTATTTTTTCTATTACATAGAAATTTCAATAATTCCTATTATTTTATTTTTAAATTTTATTTTATCAAATTGTTTGGATAATATCCATCTATTATAACTAGTGGTAATAGGGCATTGTTATCTCCAGAGTGAGAACAATTCACATTATCATCTCATATTCCATTTATAGGATCACATTGTCGTGTAAATACCCTATCTAGCCGTATAAAATTATTATAAGTATCTGCTCCGGTATTCAATACATCTTTTACTTGAGCTTTTCTTCATTCACTTGGTATACTTGGAGTGTTCAAACTAGCTAATTTTCAATTGATAAATAATTTATGTCCAAAGTCTGATTTAGTTGATCCGCTCAAAGCATATATCAATCCATTCACTATAAAATTTCATTTCAAATATGCTCAACTAGTTACGGCATTAGAGATACTAGGATATCCATTTCAATCCATAGATATTCATCACATATTTTGATTTAGTATCAGATTTCCATTATCTATAAATATACTTGTAGGTCAATCTGTTGAACTCATTGTCTTATCTATCTGTATATCACCATTTTTTGTTATTAATATTTTATTTCTCAAATTAAATATATCTGTTGAGTTTAAAACTATCTTCTTGGCACTAGATAAGTTAAAATCTATACAGAATAAATTATCATCAGCAAAAGTTGTAATAAATCCAACATCTTTATATTTACCTCTACACATATTTTCAGAATTTTGTCTTACTTGGTTTATTAGTTTAGAAAAGTTTACATTTAGTGTATTAAACATCAGAGTCTTTCTATCAAAGTTTCATAGTAGAGTATTTTTTTCTACAGTATTTACAGAGAATGAAAGTCATATAGTTCATTGTATTCACACATTCAAAAGTGTATTCAAAGCATTTCATGCTGTAGTACTTATAGTTATTCATCATCAATTAATTTCACTATTGTTTGTTCATCAATATCCAAATATATTATTTATTCAGCTTCAGTTATTCAGACTTGTTATTAAATTTGAATGATTATTAGCACTTCATGCCTGTGTTGATCCTCATCAAGGAAAAGATCATACAAATCCTATTCATCATCCATGACTATCATAGATATATCCTATAGGAAATTTATTATCAAATCTTTGAAAACTTTTAGCGAACTCTCATGATATAGTATTGGTTCATCGATTGTATTTTGTTCATGCTACCAAATAAGAGTTATACGAATCTCCACTTACATGATAGCTTACTTGTCCATATACGCTATATTCATCACCACTACAGCTGGTATATAGTCATCCACTTATAGTTAAATTATTATATGAAGGATTTGAAAATGATAAATAATCTCTAGTAGCACTATCCAATGGTCGTACTCTATTTCATCTCTGAGAATTGTAATATAGTCATCTCACTTGTTTAAAACATGTTTTCTCTGGACTAGATCAGCTAAAACTTATCACCTCACCACTGTCCAAAGATTTAGCATTCAACCAAAAAAATGATCACATGAAGTCATTTCAATTTGCTCTAAAAACCACATCAGAAAATTTTTGATCTATAGATCATATATTTACTCCCACAAAATTTAGAGTAGTCTGAGCAGATACCCAAACAGCTCACAATCACAAAAATATGGTAAGCAAGATATAGATTCTCATCAGATTTATTTTTTTCATTTTTGTTTACACGTTTTAAAATACGTATAAATTATAGTCAAAAATTCCTATTTGTCAAAAAAATCAAAGATTTTTGCAGTGCTGTAAAGTACAAAAAAATCATTAGCTTTTAGAACTTAGCTTTTAGCTGTTTTTACTATTTTTGTCTATATTTATCTATGTTTATTGATGTTGGTCTACGTTTATCAAAGTCTTACTACTTTAAACTGTTTCTTTCCCTTTCTGAGCAATAATATTCCATTCACAAAATTTTCTTTTGAAATTATCATTTGAGGATTGCTAATTTTTTCTTCATTTATAAATAACGAGGCTGATTGTATCATTTTCTTTGCATCACCATTGGAGCTTGTTAAGCCTACTTCGGTAAACATATCCAATACTTTAATCCCTGATTCCAAATTCCCAATTCCAGATTCCTTTACATTTATTCATCAAGTTTCTACAGCCAAAGCATCCAGATCAGACTCATTAAATCATTTGATAGTATCCATAATATTTTCTCATCCAAAAAGAACCTTACTTATTTTCTCTGCTTGTATTACTGCTTCTTTTCCAAACAACACTTCTACAACTCGGCTAGCAAGCTCTTTTTGTCCATATCTAAGCTCTGGTTTTTCGTTATGTTTAGCTACTATTTCATCTATCTCTTCTACTGATTTCAAAGAAAACACTTTCAAAAGTTTGCCTATCAATTCATCTTCAGCATTCATAAAAAATTGATAAACAAAATACGGACTATTTTTTGTTCTATCTACTCGTACAGCATTACCAGCTGACTTACCATATTTAGCTCCACTTGCATCAGTTACCAAAGGTATCGTCATACAAAAAGCTTCTTTATCTAATTTTTTTCTTATCAATTCCATTCATGTAGTTACATTTCATCGTTGGTCAGATCATCCTAGTTGCATTTTTACTCCATATTTATCAAACAGAGTCAAAAAGTCGAATCACTGAATCAACATATAACTAAACTCCGCATATGTGATAGATTTATCAGGATCTGTTATTCTTTTTTTTACAGATTCTTTGGCTATCATAGTATTGATTGTCATGTATTTTCATACTTCACGTAGAAATTTCAAATAATCCATTCATT
This sequence comes from Candidatus Altimarinota bacterium, assembly GCA_021734475.1. Classification (GTDB taxonomy): domain Bacteria; phylum Patescibacteriota; class Gracilibacteria; order Absconditabacterales; family Absconditicoccaceae; genus UBA6263. The sequence continues at coordinate 67,566 of JAIPIU010000004.1, read as the reverse complement.
TAAAAAAATCATAGTTATTCACCATTTCATAATCAAAATCTATATCATAGTTTTTTTTGATATTATTTAGGAAGGTTTTTAGTTGATTGTATATTGATTGTTCATTATGTCTAAGCTGTTCTTCTGACAAAAAAGATCTTTCAGCATCTTTTAGACTAGGGTCTCAGATCATACCTGTCGCTCCTCATACCAAAAAATAACATTTATTTCCATATTTCATTAAGTGAATAGCTGCCATCACAGAGAACATATTTCCTATCTGGAGACTATCAGCTGATGGATCAAATCATATATAAAATTTTTCTCCTCATTTGTTATATGCATCAAAAAGTTTTTCATCACTAAATTGGTACACTAGACCACGACTTTCCCACTCTTCTTTCAAGTTCATTTTTGAATATAAGGATTTAAAACATCAATCTTATAATAAATCTGATCACAAAGACAATTCAATTTGTTATTCCTATTTTAACTAGTCATCGCGATCCTACATCAGTATTGGTGTTGGAGTGGCGATCTTAAATTAAAATAAATAAGATTGCTTCGTTATCCGCACTGGTGGATTCCTCGCAATGACGAAGTATTTAATCCCGCAATGGCAGGACAAGCCGGAATCTATTCTATAAAAATTACTATTGACATTTAATATTAAATACATATAAAGAGTTGAACAAAAATAAAATAATAATTAAAATTTTGAATTATGTATAATAAACTTTTTTCTATTCCGAGTTTGATCGTTGGTATTTGTTTAATCGTTTTCTTACCAAGGCCTTTAATATCCTATGATTGTCCAATTTCAGGATTTCAACTTGCTGGTATAATATTGACTGTGCTTGGTTTCTTTTGGATGTTTGGTTCTATTATAAATACAATGGTAGAATCTAAATATCAATTAGAAAGATTCAAAAAGGTTATACGTCTACAAAAAACCCTTTCTATTGATATTGCTTTCAAAGATAAAGTTGAAAAAGAATTTAGAACGATTCTAACCGAAACATTTCCTAACTTCGAAAAAGAATTGGTTTCAAAATTTTCATTTGATAATGAACAATCAAAAGAAGCTTTCTTGGCTATGTGTCCTAAATTGGAATCTGGTAACTCATTTGAATTGTATGTCGACAAGCTTTCATCGGCAATAAAAAGCATCAAATCCGATGAAGTTAACATCGAGGAAGAATTAGAAGAAATTGCGGTTCATAATGAAAATCCATGGCTATGGTTCAAAAGACCAATGCCAGCCAATATCAAGACATTGATGGATAAATTTGAAGGAATTTCATAAATCACATTAAAACAATATAATCCCTTAGCTTATTGGCTGGGGATTTTTTTAATTGATAATTACTCCACCCAACCCTCCTCTCCTTTGACTATGCAAAGGACTTCGTAAAATAAAGGAGAGCTTTTATTTTCTCCCTCTAATTTAGAGGGAGACTAAGAGGGAGTAATAAATAAAGAGATTTTTTTAATTGATAATTGTTGAAAAAAAATTAAACTTCCAAGATAACTTTGTCTCCCTTGATAAAGGGAGGTGCCCGAAGGGCGGAGGGATTTAAATTAAAAGTTTATAAATCCTCAGTCTTCGCCTTTAGCGAATCCAGCTCCTTTCCCTTCATGTTTCAGGACAAGTCCAAAGGAGCGCATTAGCACACTTTACATCCTCTCATCATCAGATGATCAACACTTACAAACAACACTTCGCTGAAATACTTTCTTCACATCTTAATCTACCTGTAGAAGAAATTTTTTCTATTATCGAAATACCACCAGAAAATATACCTGGAGATCTAGCATTTCCATGCTTTAGAATTTCCAAACAAATCTGAAAAGCACCAAACGATATTTCACAAGACTTATCACAAAATCTTAAGTCTGATTTTTTTTCATCCTTTCAAAATTTATGAGCCTATATAAACGCACATATTAATAAACAAAAATTTATCAACGACGTCCTATCTTCTCAAATTCCAAATTCCAAATTCCCGATTTCCGATTCCAAGGTTATCGTTGAATATATGTCTGCTAATCCCAATAAACCACTACATATATGACAGGCTAGAAATATTTGTATCTGAGATTCTATTCGTAGAATTTATTCTTATTGCTGATATGATGTTCATTCTTTTGACTATTGAGATGATAGCTGAGTAAATGTGGGATACAATTTGGTATGACATTTGTATTACAAAATTCCTTTGGAATCAGATTTAAAATTTGATCATTATTGTGGAGAAGTATATGCTAAAATGAGAAACAAAGAGGAAGATCTAGAATTTAAAAAATATCTTTCAGATTTATTAATTCAAATAGAGGAGTGAAATGATCCTACAATTAATGAGATACATACTGACTATGTACAAAAATGTACTATTGAGCAATTCAAATCTTGTCGAAGAATGAACGCACATTTTGATGTAGTCAATCGAGAAACAGATATTTTGCATCTCAAATTTTTCGCTGAGACTATGGATAAACTCAGAGAAAATGGATACATCAAATATATGGAAGAGTGAGCTGCTGCTGGATGTCGAGTGATAGATTTATCTTCGCTTCCAGAATACGCTAACCAAGAGAAACAATACCAAATACTTATCAAATCTGATTGAGTAGCAACATATGTTGCCAAAGATATAGCTTTTGCTATGCGAAAATTATGATACTTATCCAAAGATTTTAAATATGATGTGTTTACTCATGCTCCAGATTGAAAAATAATTTATACTACTCATTCACAAGATCACGATAAAATGAAATGACATTTTGGAAATTACGACATCTCAATTACTGTGATAGACAACAGACAAAATGCCGCTCAAGAAGTTGTAAAATCATCACTCAAACTTTTGTGATATACCAACGATCGTAAACAATATTTACATTTACCATATGGAGTAGTTTATCTTACACCTCAGACATTGCTTGATTCTTGATATAAACTCACAGATGAAGAAAAATCTGAAAAGCGTTTACCATTCGCATCTCGCAAATGACGAACAGTCACTATTGATGAAATGATGGAGATACTACATCAGAAAGCTTATCGAGAAACCAAAGAAAGACATCCAGAAGCATTAGATATTCGACTCGATGAGGTCTCAGAAAAATTAGCAATCTGATCATTTAGATTTTTGCTTACAAAAACAGATATATCCAAAGATATTACTTTCGATCTACGCGAGGCTCTTGATATGCAATGAGAAAGTTGAGCTTATGTTCTCTATACATGAGCAAGACTAAATAAACTTCTTAGCGAACCAGCTGTGTCCTCCTCGACTAATACCCCCTTGATAAAGGGGGAACATAGGGGGATTTGATCCCTCCTCACAGAGGATCTCGAATTTGATATCATCAAAAAACTTTCAGAATTTGAATCAGTAGTTATTGATGCTCAAAAAGATTTAGCTCCACATTTAATATGTAGATATCTATTGGATCTATCCAAACTTTTGAATTCATATTACGCAAATATAAAAATACTTTCCGCTCCATATAATATCAAAAATGCTAGACTTCGCCTAGTAGATCAATCACTAGAGATTCTCAAAAAAGCAATGAATTTAATCTGAATGCAATTTATAGAGAAGATGTAATAACTTGTCCTCCTTTGGCTTGTCCTGAAGAATAAAGGGAAAAGGAGGGGTGGTGCGAAGCACAGGAGGATTTAATTTTCTTGTCATTCCGGCGTGATTTTTTGCAGCCGGAATCTACTAATCATTAATCAAGATTCCGGCTGCAACTTCGTGATAGCGCCGGAATGACGAAAATTATTTTATAATTTCCCCCCAATCTCACATCTTCAATCCTGATGCATTTGCTTCTTCCATATCTATATGAAAGTCTAGTGCAGAACTATCAGTAATTCTTACCAATACATTATCAAAAATCAGTCATCTTTCTCCATTATTTGTTTTGATTTTAATTTTCTGATTGTTTTTTAGTCATCGATCATCAGCTTCAGACTGTGTGATATGCAAATGTCTTTTTGCTATTATTACTCATTCTTGTAAATAGACCGATCATTTTGGTCATATTACAGTCAGACTTTCGCTTCATTTCAAATCTCATGATAATCTGATAGGAGCATTACATCACAAGATATAATTGTCCGTAACAAATATTTCTACTTGAGTCTGTTTTCTAACTGGTCACAAAATTCTGACATTTTTTATCTCTCAGATTGGTCATTTGATAACTACTGTTTCTTCATATGCAAATTGTCATGGTTGTGATAGATTTTTCAAAACTTTGAATTCATATCATTTACCAAAAAGTTTATCAGCATCTATTTGACTGAGATGAATATGTCTATTGGATATTCAAATTGGTATACGCATTTACTATAATTTATAAAATAAATTTTTCTTGTCATTCCGGCGAGGTTTTTTTGCAGCCGGAATCTATAAATTAATTAATAATCATTATATCCTTTTTTGACAAAAAATCAAAAATTATTTATAATAGAGATGTATTTATTTTCTCTATTCTCAATGGCAAGAAGTTCCAATGCATGAAATTATGCTTACAATAGATCTTTCTGATCAGAATTTGATATTGCTGAAAGAAATATAGATCGTCATATCAAATCTCCATGATGTTTTATGAGGAAGTTATTAGTTTCCAACTGATTTTTAACTGAAGCAGAAATGAATATGTATATCAATTCTTTACTGACAGATAATCAATGTAAAGATCAGATTACAGATTGATATGATATGAAGCATATTGATGATCAAGAAATACTTTTTGATTTTGAAAAAAAACATCGTCCATTATTTCGATTGGAACAACAACAAGGTAAACCAGCAGAATTAGACAAAATTGAGAATATCAAGAAACGATTTTTGGATCAAAAAAAGAAAAAATCTTATGACAAAAGTCCAAATTTTATAAACAAAGAACATTTCGAAGAAAAATATAAATCTATAGTAAAAAACTTTGATACCAGAGATGTTGCATTAAATAATATAATAGAATTTGCTATAGCGGATCTATTGGAAGATATTATCAATGATTATATCAAGTCCCAAAAAATCAAGGATATGTTGTGAGTCAAAGTATATAAAACAAACGAATATGATGATGTCACAGCCAAGACAGATTTTATTATAGAGATAGAATATCCATCTCACAAAGAGTATTGAGCCTATGATTTGACTACATCTCATTCATCTCAAAATCTTGAAAATAAAGAAAAATTAAAATCTGTTTTTTGTCCACATTTTCATTTCAACAATAGAATTAAATTTGCTATACCAAGATCCCTGATTGTTTTGAATGATCAAGAAATTATATTTTCATTTTTCAAAAATTATATGAATACAGTTATGACCAAATGAAAAGTAGAAAATTGAGAGGCTCTATCTATATTTGAAAAAACAATTCCACAATATCAGAGTATTGAAAAAAACATAAAAGATCAGCTTTTTAGTAATATATGACTAAATTAAAATACTATTGACTTTTATATCTAAATAATTATAAAATTTACCCTAATAAAAACATCAAAAAATGCAAAAGAAAGAACAAGTGGAGACAGGCAATAAAAAAACTAAAAAACCTAATACTCCTATGACAACAGGCACTCAAAAGCTTATCAAGGAAGCACTTGATAAAAAGCCAAAAACTAAAATTAATATAAGAGAACAATAATTCTCCTCACCATTTTCCCATGTTTGCCCCGCTTTCCGTCCTTGTATATCAAGGACGGTTTTTTTTATTCTAAAGGTCATTATAAATATTCATAGTAATATATACGTTTTTATTTAGCTGGAAAAATTACATTCAATAGCAAAATAATGAAAAATCAACATGGCGGATGATTTTTCTAGCATTTTTTGAATACTTTTTAAGGTAATGTTAAAAAGTATTTTGTCGTCTGGGGACAAGACCCCAGTAAACGTTTAATATTTAAGATTGCTTCATACTTTGTACTCGCAATGACGGTTTAAAATCTATATTCTTATATATACGTTCTTTAAATGCTTATCCAAAATATTTTTCACTTCTTCTAGTTCTTCTTTTTTGGGAGAATGGATTCATTTCAAAAAATAATTTTCACCCATTTCTTTCCATTTATATTCACCCAAATTATGAAAGGGGAGTATCTCTATTCTTTGTAAAAATTTAAATTTACTCAAATATTTTCACATATTTTCTATACTTTCTTTTTGGTCTGTATATCCAGGTACCAATACATATCTAACCCAAAACTGTTTTTTAATTTTTTCCAAATAATCCAAAAATTCAAAAACTGATTTATTATTTTCTCATGTCACTTTTTTATGCCACTCATTATCCATATGTTTGATATCAGGCAAGACTAGATCAGTTACTTCTAGTAATTTTTTTACATCATCATTCAATATCGAAGCATTAGTATCCAATGCTGTATGTATTCAGATTTTTTTTAATTTAGTAAAAAAACTTATCAGTCATTTAGCTTGCATTAGTGGTTCTCCACCACTTACTGTTACACCTCATCTATCACCAAAATAAACTTCTTCTCTATGGATCATTTCTATTAGATCTTCATCACTCATTTCTTTTCATCATCCAAATTCTCGAGTATCACGATTTTGACAGTAGACACATTTGAAATTACATCATTGTAAAAAAAGCAAAAACCTGATCCCTGGTCAATCTTGTGTCCCAAATGTTTCTGTTGAGTGTACTCTTAACATTAATTAAGAATTAAGAATTTAAAATTCAGAATTATCTTTTCCATGCATAACAAACTAAATCATATTCTTTATCTCAAAATTTATCTTTCTTTTCATTAATTAGTTTTCATCACATTTTTTCATAAAAACTAGATCAAATAATATTATCTTTTAATGTTCGTAAATAAAAACTTTTTTTATCTTTAAAGTTTTTACTGTTTAATAAATAGTCCCATAATTTTCTTCAGATTCATTCTCTTTGATTATCAGGATTGATATAAAATCATGGTATTTTAAAATCATAACTTTCATCATATGATGGTCATCCGTCTATAAATCAGACAATTTTTCATCATTTTTCATAAACAAACATTACATAGTTTCATTCAGATTTTTTTTCTAAAATATGTTTCCACCATCACGCAGGTTTTCTTCAAACATCTTTTAGATAATCTTGATCAATTATTCATTTAAAGTTTTCTTTTCGACATCTAGAATGAAAATCACAGATATCTTTCATATCTTTTTTTTCTACTTCTCTTATTTTAAATTCAGCTTCAATTTCTTTTGACTCATTACTGTTCATTTTATTTATCATTTTTATAAAGATAATTTAAAATTATTTCCACTTGTCCTCCTTTGGAAAAGGAGGAGAACCACGAAGTGGGGGAGGATTTAAAAAAGTTTTATAAATCCCCTCCCCGAAAATTCGGGGTGTCCCCTTTTCCAAAGGGGAACTTTTGTTCTACATTCTTTCATGAAAAGTTCTCGCAATTACTTCCTCTTGTTGCTCTCTACTTAATTTTACAAAATTAACAGCATATCACGAAACTCTAATAGTCAACTGTGGATACAGCTCAGGATGTTCCATTGCATCCAATAATGTATCTCTATTCAAAACATTTACATTCAAATGATGTCATCATTTAGCGAAATATCCATCAAGCATATCTACTAGATTACTAGTCTGTTCATCTGTATTGATTCCAAGTGTAATAGGTACTACAGAGAATGTATTTGATATTCAGTCTTTTGCATCTTCATAGGATATTTTTGCTACAGAGTTTAGTGATGCAATCGCTCATGAACTATCTCTACCATGCATTGGATTAGCACCCGGAGCAAATGGCTCTCAAGCTTTTCTTCAGTCCGGAGTAGCTCATGTTTTATGTCCATAAACTACATTAGCGGTTATAGTTAGTATCGATAGACTAGCTTCAGCATCACGATATATTTTATGTTTTCTGAGTTCTTCTATAAAATATTTTACTACATCTACAGCAATCTGATCTGCTTCATCGTTATCATTTCCATATTTAGGAAAATCTCATTCGATTTCAAAATCTTTACTAAGTCAGTTTTCATATCTAATTACTTTTACTTTTGCAAACTTGATTGCTGATAGAGAATCTGCTACTACGCTTAATCATGCAGCACCAAAAGCCATATATCTTTTGACTATACTATCCATAAAAGCCATCTGAGATTTTTCATAATAATATTTATCATGCATATAGTGGATTATATTCATTGTATTAACATATTCTCTAGCAAGTTCAGACAAAACTTTTTTATAATCCTCCCATACTTCTTCATACTTCAAAATCTCTTCCTGTCCTCCTTTGGAAAAGGAGGGGGACCACGAAGTGGTGGAGGATTTATTTATATCCGGAATCTTATTTATATCATCCAATATTTGAGTTCATGTTATTTCATCTTTTCATCAATTGATTGTCAATAATAATGCTTTAGCTAAATTACATCTAGCTCCAAAAAATTGCATCCATTTTCAAGTTTCTAGCTGTGATACACAACAGGCAATTCCATAGTCATCAGTACATCAGATTTTTCTCATCATATCATCATTTTCATATTGTATACTAGATGTATCTATAGAAACTTTAGTAGCAAATTTTTTGAATCATTTAGGTAAATCTTTTGACCAAAGAATAGTCAAATTAGGCTCTGGAGCAGCTCATAGATTATACAATGTCTGCAAAAATCTGAAAGATGTTTTAGTTATTTTATGCTTTCAATCTTGAAATATTCATCATATAGATTCTGTTGTCCATGTCGGATCACCAGCAAAAAGCTGATTGTATTCACTCATACGTAGTTGTCTCACCAACCTTAATTTTATTACAAATTGATCAATTAATTCTTGAGCTTGTTCTTCGTTCAGTTTTCATTCTTTCAAATCCTTTTCGATAAAAATATCCAAGAAACTACTCACATTTCACAAACTCATAGCAGCTCAATCTTGCTCTTTGATCGCTGCTAAAAATCAAAAATATGTTCGTTGAACAGCTTCAGTCGCATTTTTAGCTGGCTTAGAAATATCAAAGCCATACATTATTGCCATTTCTTTTATTTCTTTTAGAGCTTTTATTTGTTCACTTATTTCTTCTCTAAGTCTTATTACATCTTCAGTCATTTCAAAGTTGTGCTCCTTTTCTAAAGGAGCTGGATGCGAAGCAGACTGAGGATTTATAATCTTAATCTTATCTTCTTCCTTAGCTTCTATCAAGTTATCAATACCATACAAAGCCAATCTTCTATAATCTCATATAATTCTTCATCTAGAATAATTATCAGGAAGTCAGGTCAGAATTCATGTTTTTCTATATGTTAACATACTAGGAGTATACGCATCGAATATTCCATCATTATGTGATTTTCTATATTTAGTAAAAATTTCTTTTACTTTTGGGCTTAATTCTTTCTCATTTTCAGCACAAGCTTTTTCTACTACTCTATATCATCCAAAAGGTTTGATGGCTCTTTTGAGTGGAGCATCAGTTTGTAGTCCAACTATAAGCTCCAAATCTTTATCTATATATCAGGCTTGATGAGAGCTAACTGTAGATATAGTTTCAGTATCTATATCCAATATTCATCCATTATTTTTTTCTTTTTCCAAAAGTTTCTTACATTGTTCCCATAATTTTTTCGTTCTTTCACTAGGTCAAACCAAAAAACTTTCATCTCCATCATAGGGAGTGATATTATCATAAATAAAATTTCTTACATCTATTTTCATTCCAAAACTTTAAATATTAAAATAAATATTTTATCATTCCGGTTTTATTATTTTGCAACCAGAATTTAGAATTATTTAATTTTAATCATAAACAAAAAAAATGCAAAAATTAATAAAAAAAAGCGACATCAGTCGCTTACCCAATTACTAATTACTAATTACTAATTACTAATTACTAATTACCAATTACTTTACTCATCTCTTTTGCTATCATCAGTCCTTCATTAGTTGGAATTACTATGACTTTTACTTTGCTATCTTTACTACTAATTTCTCCTTCTTTTAAATTAGAATTATTTTTTTTACTATCAATTTTTACTCCAAGCCATTCCAATTTTTTACAAATCAATTTTCTTATTAATGCCGATCTTTCCAATACTCAGGCTGTCATTACTATTGCATCTACTCATCATAGTAGAGCAGTATAGGCTCAAATATATTTAATAATTCTATTTACATACATTTTGACTATCATTTTCGCTTTTTTATCTCAAGCTTTATAAGCTGCTACGATGTCTCTCATATCACCAGATTTTCATCGTAATCATTTCAAACCACTTTCTTTATTCAGAATATTCTCAACCTGCTCAGCGCTTAATTTCTCCTTCTTTGCCAAAAAGGGAATAATTGCTGGATCTATATCACCGCTTCTAGTTCACATTATCAGTCATTCTAGTGGAGTCATTCACATAGAGTTTTGTATTACTTTCCCATTCTTTATTGCGCTTATACTAGCTCCATTTCACACATGACAAGTAATTACTTTAAGATTTTTAGAATTTTTTAATTTGATTTTTTTAAATTCGTTAATTAATTTATCATATACAAAATGATGAGATATCCCATGGAAACCATATTTTCTAATTTTATATTTTTTATAATATTTATATGGTATAGCATAAATATAATTTTCTTCTTCCATAGTTTGACTAAATGCTGTATCAAAAACAGCGATTTGTTTTGCTTTTGGAAAAAGTTTTTTACAATCCATTATACATTCCAAATTAATTTTATTATGTATTGGAGCTAGTTCTTCTGATCCTCTGATAGCTTTGATAACCTTGGAATCGATAATTACTGATTTTTGAAATTTTTCACCTCAGTGTACAACTCTATGTCATACAGCTTTAATCTGAGATTTTTTGATCCCACATATTTCTATTACATCTACGATTTCTTCTAATGCATTTTTATAATCACGAAAATTATCTTTGGTTTCTCATTCTTTGCCTTCAAATTTCCAATCCAAAAAACTATCTTTGGATCATATTTTTTCTGCTATCCCAGACATTATTTCTTTCAGATTTTCTTTTTTATCTGTCATTCCGGTCTTGTCTCCCAAGACCAATTTGGTGTGGGATGCAACCGGAATCTTATTTTCAAATAATTTGAATTTGATAGACGAGCTACCAGAATTGATTACAAGAAACATCTTTGTTTTTTTATGTCATTCCGGTCTTATTCATTGCAACCGGAATCTAAAATATTTATTTAGTAAGATTCCGGCTGCAAAGCTTGTCGCCGGAATGACTGAGTAATTAACTTCCAGTCCAATAACTTACAGTAGCAGTAGTACTACCGGTATTTCCAGCAGCATCTACAAAATTAAACACGAAATTTCCATTACCAGTAAATGTATAATTACTTAAACCGGCATTATTTGTTATAGTGATATTTTCAGAATATCATGTCAGAGTTGCTACTATATTTCATGATGTATAATCAGCTTGTATAGGACTCAAATTTATATTAGCTGTAGGAGATGTTTTATCTATTCGATTAACTGTAGCGCTTACACTACCAGCATTACCAGCTAGATCTTGAAAATAGAATATAAAACTACCATTTTCATCAAATACATGAGAATAAGTATTTACACCAGTAATACTTTCACTTCGCCCAGTCAGATAAGCAGTCACATTACCAGTAGTGTTTCCAGTAGTAGAATAAACTACATTAGCTGTTGGTGGAGTTAGATCTATTACTATACCTCATGTGTTTAGATTATTTATCAATTCATCAGCTCTTTTCATCATCAACATTACATATCATCTCACTTCAAGATTACTTGGGGTATCAATTACTGTCATTATATTATCAGTCTTTAGAGCATTTAGATGATTTACATAGTATGGATCACCTCCATTATTTACATCTCCATATATCGCTCTAGAAAGAACAGTTCCAAACTGTGCTCTACTTACATTTCCACTAGGATTAAAACTTGTGATTCCTACTCACATCAGATCAAGCTGACATGCTTTGATAATATATCATTTCAATTCATCGCTTTCGCCATCTATATCATCAAACTCACAAACTTTCCCAGTATTTGGAACTAAATCCAAAATTTCTGTAGCATAGTTTGACATCATTTTAGCCATATGAGATCTAATCAAATTACCATACATATTTGCATTACTTATGGGCATCATGGTGGTTATTCATATATTGTAAGCATAGTTGTATGCTCATTCCAATTCTGCTCAATAATTACTTTCTGCAAACAAAAAGTTCACAGCAAAAATCGACAAAAATCAAAATAAAATCAGATTTTTTTTCATTATTATTTTTTATTACTATGTAAAAATTATTTTCATACTAATTATACTAATCAAATTATCAAGCAGAATAGAATAAATTATTCTACATATTTCACTAGGAATGAAACTAATCTTCATACTTGATCATTATTCAAAAATTTAGCAACACCATGAGGAGCTCCATCTATCATATCATAATAAGCAGCTACTCATAATTCATCGCATTTTTTTTTAAATCTCTCCATTTGTTCATGTGGTATTAATCTATCTTCACTACCGATCATCATATAAAAAGGAGGATCATTTTTGTCTAGATAACTTATTATATTTACTTGATTATCTATTTCTTCACATTCAAAAGAATAGCAGTCCATTTTTTTATCTTTCATAAAATCAGTCGGTCCAGCAAAATTAATCACAGCCGCAACTTTACTATCAAAGCTTAAATTATTTCATATTTCAAAAATATTTTCATTCCCCATAGTACCAACAGCAGATGCAAATAATCCATTTTTACTACTTCCCATTACTGCTATTTTATCAGGATTTATTCAATACTGTGAAGCATTAGCTTTGATAAATCTAACTGCAGATTTAGCATCTACATAAGCATCTGGATATCATGATGTTTCTTCAAAATAACGTAGACTAGCTTTTCATACAGCATATCATCTAGCCAACATTTTTTTTTCAAGTAAATCAAGATTATTTTCCAATAATTTAGTTTTTTTAGCTACCAAAGTTAATAATAGAGGAGCAGGTTTTTCGTCAGATCTATTTGGTACCAAAAGGTGTAATTCCAAGTCTATTCATTCTTGTTTATCGTATCTTATATTAGGGTAAAATTTATTTCCATTTATTGTCAAATTTAATTGATTTGGGATTTCCAATTTATTGTTTGGAGTAATTGTATTGTCTATTTTTTTTTCAATAGCTTTATCTTTTTTAGATCATATTGTTTCAATTTTATTTAATCATACATAATCTTTATCTAAATAAAAATACTGAATATTATCCATATTAGCAAAAACGATAACAGCAGAAATAATAGATATTCATAGCGCTACAAAAAGTAATTTTTTCATATCTTCAAAATATAAAATAAATTATTCTACATATTCCACTAGAAAAGATACCAATCTATTTACATGTTTTTGTTCCAAATATCTTTCTACACTGTGAGGAGCTCCATCGACTACTTCAAAATAAGCAGCTACTCATTCATCATCACATTTATCTTTGAATCTTTCCAACTGTATTTTGGGAACTAAATTATCCTCACTACCAATCATCATATAAAAAGGAGGATCTTCTTCATCTATATAATTTATAGAACTTGCAGCAGCTTCTGTTTCATCACATTCAAAAGCAGGACATCATAAAAATTGTTGGTTTTTTGCTTCATATGTTTTTTCATCCATTTTTACTTGAGGATCATCCATACCATCTTGATAAAAATTAGTCAAATCAGTATGTCATGCAAAATTTATTACAGCGGCAACTTTACTGTTATAATTCAAGTTTTTTCAAATATCATATTGAATTTCTTCTCACATAGTTCATATAGCTGCTGCTATCAAACCATTTTTACTACTACCCATTACTGCTATTTTATCAGGATTTATTCAATACTGTGAAGCATTGGCTTTGATATATCTTACGGCAGATTTTGCATCTACATAAGCATCTGGAAACTTAGAATCTTCTTCATAGAAACGTAGACTAGCTTTTCATATAGCATATCATCTCTCTATCATTTCTTGTTCTAGTAGATCAAGACTGTTTTCAGATAGTTTAACTTCTTTTGCACTAAATGTTAATAACAATGGAGCATCTTTACCATCAGATCTTTCAGGTACTAATAAATGTAATTTTAAACTGACTCCTTCTTGTGTGTCGTATACTATATTTGAATACATATTTTTATCTGTCACGCTTACATTACTATTAGGAGGATTATCAGACAAATCTACGAGATCATTATTTATTTCATCTTCTTCATCAATAATTTCAGGTGCTTCATAATTTTCATCAGCTCTTTCCATCATTAGCATTACATATCATCTTTTTTCAGTCAGATTTGGATTATCTATATTATTCATTATTCATTTAGCTCTCAGAGCTTTTAGGTGTCTGCCGTAATAAGGATTTCATTCATTATAAATATCTCATCGTAATGCTCTAGAAAGGACAGTTCCAAACTGAGCTCTAGTAACTATTCATTTGGGCTCAAATTTACTTATTCCTATTCCCATTAGTCATAATCTACATGCTTTGGTAATATATCATTTTAATTCATCACTTTCATTATCTATATCGCTAAATTCACATATTTTTCATGTATCTGGCACAAGTCCCAATACATCTGTGGCATAATTTGCTACCATTTTAGCCATATGAGATCTCTGTAAATTACCATACATATTAGCTTGATTAATATTTGGCATAGTCGTTATACCCATATCATAAGCATAATCATATGCTTGAACCAATTCTTGATCATATGCTCGCAAAAATCCTATTCCAAAAATAGATATCAATAGTGGTAAAAATAGTAATTTTTTCATTTGATTATTATACAAAAAATAAAATCTTTGATAAATAGACGAAATTTATTACTTAAAATTTTAATCATTTAAATCCAAAAATACAGCTCAAATTTTTAAAAAAAAGAGCAGGTAAAAAACCATACTCTTTATAATAATTAAAACACAAATAACGATGAAATGGATTCGTTTTTCACATCCCTGCTGATTACATCAGCAAGTAATACGTGAGATGATACTACATCAAGATTTGGCAAATCCAAGAATTTTTTTTCCAATGGGATTGTGTCAGTTACTACAAACATCACATCTGACATAGCTTTCATTCTGTCATATGCTTTACCAGAGAATACAGGATGGGTAGCAAAAAATCTTATACTTCTTGCTCCTTTGTCTCTGATTAAATTTACACAAAACTCCACGCTGCCAGCCGTATCAATCATATCATCAAACACAATAACATCCTTATCTTTTACATCTCCCAAGAGTCTCATTGTTTTGATTTCATCTGGACCTTTAGCTCTTTGTTTATAACAAATCGCAAAATCCACATTGAAATATTCAGCATATTTTTCCACTCTTTTTCCACCACCTGTATCAGGAGACGCAAAGATTAAATCTTTGAGTCCCAAATTTTCAATATATGGAACAAAAAGATAGGAGGCATAGAGATGGTCAAATCTTTTGAAAAATGCTTGAATAGCATCAGCATGTAGATCCATAGCAACAATTTTTTGAACTCCTGCTGCTTCAAGTAATTGGATATTCAACATTGCTGTGATAGGTACTCGTCCTTCATCTTTTCTTTCCTGACGTTGTCCACCAAAATAAGGTATTACAGATATAATTTCTGTTGCAGATGCTCTCACAGCGGCATCCGACAAAAGCAAAATATCCTTGAGATTTCTATCAGGAGCATTAGTAGAGTTGACTATATACAGTACAGCTCCACGAATATTATCCTCATATTTTGGCTTTGTCTCGCCATCGGAGAAATCAGTCCATTTTATTTCAGCCAATGGATATCCAGAAACTTCTGAAATTCTAGCAGCTAGATTTTGGCTATTTCTTCCTGGTACAATAAAAACTTTACTCATATTTTATATTTGTTTTGGTTTTACATTTTATTTATTAAATTATACAATACATATCTTATATGAAAAGTCAACTATTTATTGTCACTTGAATTTTTGGATATTTTAATTATTGATAAATATATATTTTAAAACAGATTTTCTATTGTATTATCCAATTTATAATCAATGATATCTCAAATGAATAAAAAATTATTACTTACAATCCTGTTTGCATCAATATTTTTTTTATCGGCATGTTCAACTGATAAGTCTAGCTATTCTCAGCAACTTTTATGATCATGAGAAGCTGATATTCATTCAAGTGCAGATGAAATTTCATCTGTAAATAAACAATCACAATCAATCAAAAATATAAAAGACTCTCAACCACAATGAAATACTTCTCAAACAACACTTACAAATCAGTCTACAAAAATATCTGTTATCACAAATTTCATCAAACTTTGAGCATGAATGATCAGTGAATGTCAATACCAATGAGAGATGTACTTTTCTGTAGATATAAATAATTTTAGTCTACCAAATATGGTCTACGACAAACGATGAAAACAAATTTTGACCTGTGATTTCGATAAAGAAAAAAGATATCAACTCAATCCTATGTGTGAAAAATTAGAAAAATGTAAGTTGATTTATGTAAGTGATGTAAATATACGATGATACAATCCTGTAAATAAATATGAAATAGATATCCAAAATGCCAAATAAATTTTAATCATTAAAAAAATACATCATGCCATCGTTTATTCAAAATATCAAAAAATATTATTCTGACAAAAGAATGCTTCTCAGATACTTATTTTTGTTATTCATATTATTTATTATAGTATTACAATTTATCAAACCAAAAACCCAGTCTGTACAAAACTATACTTCACAATCATCAGATATTTCGTCTCTAAATTTTGCATGAGAAATTGTTCCTATGGATGGAATATATTCATCCAATCAAGAGAGATTTGATAGAGAGATGTTATCTATGATTACCAATGATTCACAGTTTATACTTACTTACAAAAGACAGTGATTGTATTTGCCATATATTCACAAACAACTAAAAAAATATGACATACCACTGGATTTTCAATATTTACCAATGATAGAGTCATATCTAAAAAATAGTGCAGTAAGTAGCGCATGAGCAGCTTGAATGCGACAATTTATGCCTGGTACTGCGAAAAAATATTGATTGATAGTAGATGATTTTGTAGATCAGAGGTTTGATTATCAAAAAGCTACTGACTCAGCCGTACAATATTTACAAGACTTATATTCTATATTTTGAAATCGAACATTAGTAGCTGCAGCATACAATAGATGAGAATACTGATTATTGGCAGATATGCAGTCACAGAGTCAGAGTTGATATTATGATTTATATTTAAATAATGAAACTTACAGATTCGTTTTTCGTCTACTTGCTATGAAGTATTTAATGGAAAATGCTGGTCAATATTTTGACACTACATTACTTTGATCACAATATATCTCTCCTGAGACTAAAACTATTTCAGTTGATCAGATCCAAGATTTAAAATTACGATCATTAGAAAAAAATCATAGCTATCTACAGATCAAAC
The DNA here is from genome assembly GCA_021734475.1 of Candidatus Altimarinota bacterium. Lineage (GTDB taxonomy): Bacteria > Patescibacteriota > Gracilibacteria > Absconditabacterales > Absconditicoccaceae > UBA6263. The sequence goes on along the minus strand of JAIPIU010000004.1, from coordinate 50,098 downwards.
AACTCAATCCTTGGATTAGAAAAAATTCTCTCTATACCTGAAATCGAGAAATTCAAATATTTAAATAACAAAATATCCCCCTTATTAGGGGGACTGAGAGGGTTAATAAAAAATCAGATTGAACCCCTCCCTACACCCCCTTTAAAGGGGAGTTTTGATATCTTATTTTAAACATGCTCTTAATTACTTGCCCATTTGGATTTTCTTCTATTCTCTGAAAAGAGTTAAAAATTTTGTGATACAATTCACAAGACACATTTCCTACTTGAACCTTTGTACAAGGTGATATATTCGACCACCAAAAAAATTTGCATGACAAATCTTTTTTGGATGAGAGAAATATACCGACTATTTGAGAAAAAGTAAACACAAACGAAGTGAAGTGATTACAAATTTCGAAAACAGATCGGTGTTTATCAGCAATTTATAATATCAACTTAGCTTCTAGGATAGCAAACAAAGTTTATCTTTCATTATGACAAAAAAAAATCACAACATTTGATCAGCTTTTTGATTTTGTAAATTCTTTACCTTTTTTACAATATATCAAAGTCTGACAAAAAATAGATATTTCTGTTGCTACCAAAGATTCTATACTAAACAGCAGCAAAACTATCCAATCTATATCCCAAAAAGCTATGATCAAAAGTATTTTACCTGCTGGTCAAGATAGACGAGAAGAGGATGATAGAGAATATCATTTTGAGGTTTTTATTTTTATACAAAAAGATATTTGCCAAGTATTTATCAATACATCTGGCGACTCTTTGCACAATAGATGATATCGTAAATATACCGTAGAAGCTCCCATCAAAGAAAATGTAGCAGCGTGATTGGTTTTATTATCATGACGAAAATTCAAAGAAAACTTTTACGATCCATTTTGTTGATCATGAACCATCTGTATCGAAGCGGCGATGATAGCTAGAAATATGCCACCATGAATAAATAGAAAATTTGCTTTCCAAAATTTCCCTGATTATGATCATCCGTTATTTCAGTCAATCAAAGAGAAATTATTGTCCAAAGTATATACAGACAAAAAATACCAAATATTTGGATCAGATATTGATATTGATAGTATACAATCGGCTAAACAAAATGCTATCAATGCATGAGTAGAAGATACTATCACATTTACACAACAAGATTTTCTCTCAATTTCAGAGTTATCATGACATATATTGAGTAACCCTCCATATGGAAAAAGATTGCAAGAATTTGATCTAAATCAGACATATTCTCATATAGATAAATTACTTTCTAACGAGACTACTACTTGATGAATTATATCTTCCTATGATTGATTTCAAAATATTATAAACCCCAAAACTTATTCTACCAAAACTATTTTCAACTGATCAGACAAATGTATTTTTTGGAAAAAAATTTAACTTTGTCTTTATTTTTTAGGATAACACATTAGTTTGCAAAATGACTAGAATTTCCTTATAAAGCACTCTATGGAATATACAATATCTTACAAAAAAATCAGACATGGATATGTGAGATTATCTCCTAATGGGAAACTCAGTATCACTATTCCACATTCTCTCAAAAACGATGAAAACTTCAAAAAAAGTCTAATTGAAAAATGAGAGAAATTATTATCTAGAAATAAAAAAAGAATCCAAATACAATCACATACATCAGATTCAATTATCCTATTTTGAGAAGAAGTATCTATCGCCCAATTCCCAATTCCCAATAAACCAATTCCATATTTAAAGTCCACTCTTCATGAATACATACAACCCATAGCAGATAAATATTCAGATCTAATTTGAAAAAATTATAAAGAAATCAAAATCAGAAAACTGAAATCCAAACGATGATCTTGCTCATATGATAATGTTCTGACATTCAATCTTGATTTGATTCACTTACAAACCAAATACATAAAATATGTAATCATCCATGAAGTCTGTCATATTAGAGTCAAAAATCATTCATCCAAATTCCGAGATCTAGTCTGACAATATTGCCCAGATTATAAAAAATTACGTAAAGAACTTAGAAATTTTATAATTAGATAAGCTAAGCCCTCCTTTGTGAGGAGGGGTTGGGGAGGTTGAGTAAATTACGAAAGAAAAGAACCCCCTACATTCCCCCTTCTTAGGGGGACTTCTAAGTCTCCTTTATGAAGGGAGGTCTGGAGGGTTCAAAAAAAAGCGAAAGAAAAAGAATTCCCTATATCCCTTTATCAGGGGAGCGATACATTTACCATTTCACATTTCATCTATGTTCAAATACCAAGATCCATATTTCAAAAAAGCCAAAGAGCAGTGATACGTTGCTAGGAGCGCTTTTAAATTAGAAGAAATTCAGAATAAATTTCATTTGATAGACAAAAAAACTAAAATAATTTTGGATATTGGATGTGCTCCATGAAGTTGGATGCAATACACATCATGACTATTACTCAAACTTTGAGTGAAGGGTTTTAAAATTCTATGATTTGATATCCAAGACGTCAAAGTCAAAATACCCAATATTACTACTTACAAACAAGATGTAACTGATGTAGAAAATGTAAAAAAAATACTGACTCAAAATAATATTTCCAAAGTTGATTTTATCCAATCTGATATGGCTCCATTTACTATTTGACTAAAAGATATCGATGCTATTAGGGCTTTTGGACTAATAGAAGAGACTCTACGAATCTATAATGAATACCTCAAAGAAGATTGAAGGTTTGCTATCAAACTTTTTATGTGACCAGGCTTCGATGAACTTGTCCTCAGTATGAAAAAGAAATATGGTTGAAAAAATATAAAACTATTTAAACCAAATAGCTCTCGTAAAGAATCAAAAGAAATATTTCTTATCAAAATTTAATAAACAATAATTTCCTCAATTCTCAGTAAATCAAAAATCTATTGTATTGTAGAGATAATTGTTTATCAAATACCAAATTTTTTCAATTTTTTATATTCCAAAAAAAATTATGATATGAAAAAAAATCAAATCAGATGAGGGTTAGCTCCCTTGTCGCCATGAGGAATGATTTTGGGTAATCGTATCCCAAGAGACTATTTTATTACCAAAGGAACAGGTGAGAGTGATATAACTATTCATGCAGGGTCTTATCATCTTGCTCTCAAAACAGCGTGAATTCATAGAGCGAATATTATGACTTATTCTTCTATCCTACCATCAATTGCACAAGAAATTACTCAACCAAAAAATTACAATCATGGTGAAGTAATGGAATCAATTATGGCAGTAGCACACTGAGAAAATTGACAAAGAGTATCTGCAGGAATTATTTTTTGACGACTCTATGACAAAAAGACTTGAAAAAAATTTGGCTGATTGGTATGTGAACACAATTGATCTTATCCATTAGTTGAGTTAAAAAATTTACTCCGTGCTAGTATCAACGAATTGTATATCAATTGATTTGATAAAAAATATGATCTTAAACAAATCAGACTGATTACAGAAACATTCGTACCTACAAAAAAGCACGGCACAGCATTGGTTGCACTATGCTTTACAAATTATATATTCCCAATTATCACATAAGCTAAATGATTATAAAGTAATAAAAAAAAATTTAGATTTATGCTTTTATCTTTAGGCTTTAATAGGGCATATCACAACTAATCCTGATAGTATTCAGGATTTTTTTTATTATTTCAAAAATTTTCAATTTGCAATTTTCCCACCTTTTACTAAAAACATTTCAACTAAGTTCCCCTTTGTAAAAGGGGATACCCGCGTAGGCGGGAGGGGATTTATAAATATATTAAAATAATGTCCAATTGAGCAATTTATTATAATCCTAAATTAAAACAGTTTGCAAAAATAAATAGAAGTCAAAATACAATGACAAAATATGAATGAATATTTTGGAATTTAATCTTAAAATGAAATAAAACCTGATATAGATTTCTTAGACAAAAAATAATTGCAACATATATTCTTGATTTTTATTGCGGTAAATTAAAATTAGCTATAGAAATAGATTGAGAAAGTCATAATTATTCAGTTGATTATGATGAGAAAAGAAATAAAATTTTAGAAAGTTTTTGAATAAAAACAATAAGGTATTCAAATTATGATATTCAAAAAAATCTTGAATGAGTATTTCTAGATTTACAAGAGCAAATAAGATTAAGAGAAAAAGAAATATAAATCCTCCACCCGGCACCAAGTAATGGTGCTCGGGTCCCCCTCCTTTTCCAAAGGAGGACAAGTTTTAACACTTCAACATTTCATAATGAAAATCTGAATCGTAGGCCTTCCAAATGTAGGTAAATCAACACTTTTCAACGCACTTACCAAATCTTACTCCGCACCCGCGGAGAATTTTCCATTTTGTACTATAGATCCAAATGTATGAATAGTCCAGGTCAAAGATACTAGAGTAGACAAGCTAGCTGAAATATCTCAATCAAAGAAAAAAGTTTACGCTCATATAGAGTTTGTAGATATTGCCTGACTTGTGAAATGAGCTAGTAAAGGGGAATGACTAGGTAATAAATTTCTTTCACATATCCGTGAAGTAGATGCTATTGTTCAGGTTTTAAGATATTTTCAAGATACAGATGTAGTGCATGTAGAATGAACTATAGATCCACTCAGAGATGTAGAAATAATCAATACTGAATTAATTATGGCCGATTTAGAACAAATTGATAGACATTTGCCTGCTATAGCCAAGAGATGACAGGTAGCATGAAACAAAGATGATCATAAATTAGCAGAAATACTTGGTAAAATTCAGCAAGTTTTGCAACAGTGAAAGATAGCACATAGTCTAAAAGAATACCTAAGTGATGAAGAACTAAAACTAATTAAACCATATAATTTTCTGACTATGAAACCATTTATTTATGCTATCAATGTTTCACAAGAAGATCTAGCTTCAGCTCATCATATAGCAGATGATTTTATGATCAAACTTCAATCTCCAGTTTCTATTGTCTCTGCTAAACTTGAATCTGAGATGATGGATATGAGCAATGATGAGAAACAAGAGTTTATCACAGAATTACTATCTATAGACAAAGTTACTCATATACCAACTTTAGATGATCTTATTTCTATTACATTCAATAAGGTTTGATTGATGTATTATTTTACTACATGAGAAAAAGAAACCAAAGCTTGGACTATACCATTGAATTCTACGGCTCCACAAGCGGCATGAGCAATACATACAGATTTTGAAAGATGATTTATCAAGGCTGATGTAGTTAAGTACTCAGATTTGCTATCAGTTTGATCTCGATCCAAGGCTAGGGATTGATGATTACTCAAGATGCAATGAAAGGATTATATAGTCCAGGATTGAGATGTCATGATATTCAAATTTAATGTATAATCACATAGGCTAGTTGTTTTTTAATAAAAAATCTCTTGACATTGAAGGTCTAATTCTTATATCTATGAGCAGTTTATAAAACAAAAAGTTTTCAACTTTACTTGTTAATAAAAAAACTAATGAACTTCAACGTAAAAATGGATGACAAGAAGATAAAAGTAGATATTGAAGGTACAAATCTGAAAGATGTACTTATTTATTGTAAACCAAAAGAAAGATTAGTTCTTATGAAGAAATTTTGACTTACATGAGAAAAAGAAATACCTTTACAAAGAATTTGAAAGGAGTACAATCTTACTAGAGAAAGAATCAGACAAATAGAAACTCAAGCTCTTATGAGATTTAGAAGACTTATCGTATGAAACGAAACTTATATGGAAGTTTTGCAAGAAGCAAAAAAGATTCTTGATTCTCATGGATGAATACTTTGAGAAGATGTTTTGATAGCAAAAATGGTGAACAAAAATATCTTCAAATTTACAAAACAAGAATTGAAACTGATTTTAGTTTCAGATTTTGATGTTACATATCTAAAGAGAAATAAGTATCTAAACAAGTCTTTCTACTTAGAACCTTTGTATGAAGATATGCTTACAAAACTAGTTTTGGATATTGCTCAATATTTTGATAAAAGGAAAAAGAGCCAAGATATATACGAATTTATCTGACATCTAAAAGAAAATTTTGCTAAAGATTACAAAGACGTTACATATCTAAAAAATGATTTATTCTACATAAACTTTTTTGAAACTATCAGAGAAATAAGTGTATTTGACGGTAAAATTTGATTACCTATATTTGCTGATGTAAATCCAAAGACAATCAAATTAAAAATTCTTTATACTATGAGAAGGATCAATAAACCTATTCATTATCAGGAATTACCTGCAAAGATTATCGAACGATTCCCTCAAAAGAGCGTAAAGGTAAATACAATTCACAATGAATTAGTAAAGAACAATGATATATTTGTTAATCTATGATTGGGTATTTATTGACTCAAAGAACGATGATATGAATGAGGTATGGTAAAAGATATCTTGGTAAGAATATTTGAAAGAAATGATAGACCAATGAATGTAAAAGAATTATGCAAAGAAATGTTAAAAGAAAAAATGGTTAGTCCAAATACAGTAATGTTAAATTTACAAAAATACAAGGACTTATTCCAAAGAATAGAAAAATGAGTTTATGAACTTATAAAAAAATAATTTATCATATAACATATAGATCAAATCTTCGGAAACGGAGATTTTTTCTTTAATCTTGATAATAATCAGCTAATTTTTAATATAAGATTTACGCTCAGGTGATGGAACTGGTATATTTACCCCGCAAGGCGGGGCATGTACGCCAGCCATAGGCTGGTAAAATTGAGGTTCGTATGCCTTAGGGCTTGAGGGTTCCCGCCACGGAGTCCTCCGTGGTTCAGTCCCTTCTTATTTAAACAATAATTAATAAAAAAATCAATTAAATGCTGGGGTGATGGAACTGGTATACATGTACGATTGAGGTTCGTATGCCTTAGGGCTTGGGGGTTCGAGTCCCCTCTCCAGCAAAATCCTTAATTCTGAATTTTACATTCTTAATTTATAAAAATGTCTCTATTAGATCAAATTATGACGGATTACAAACAGGCTATGATGGAAAAAATTGAGCCTAAAAAAACAACTTTGAATATGATATTATCCAAAGTAAAATATAAAAAAATAGAACTCCAAAAAGATTTGGAAGATTCTGATATAGTCCAAATTATCAAAAAAGAAATCAAAGAAATAGCTGAAACAATTTGATTTTTGGAAAAAGCAAACAAAGTAGATGACCTAGAATTGGAGAAACAGAAAAAAATGTTGTTGGAATTATATCTACCAGCTACTATGTCTCAGGAGCAGACAAAGGATCTTATTGATTCACTAATCCAAGAATTAAATATAACAGAACTTGCTAAACAAAGAGGAATCCTTATGAAAGAACTAATGGCAAAATACAAATGACAAATAGATTGATCACTGGTAAATGAAATTATAAATAGTATGTTAACATAAATTATCTGCCTAGGCGGACGGAGGATTTATTTTAGATAAAAAAACATGTTCAATCACAAAATCATATTTAGATTTTTTTCTATGATATTTATTATTTGACTATTTTTTTGATTAACAAATTGAGCTTGTACAAATAATTTTACAGCAGGATCAAACACTCCGTATCCATCAAGTACTCCATCTGCTTGAAATTGTCGATCAAATGCTCCATCTGGTACAGCTCGATATAACAATCAAAATCCAATAGTTGGAGAAAATGCATTAGTATTTTTAAAAATGTTTGGTTTTGATCCAAATTTAAATTGTAACGCATCTTCAGTTGCTAGTATTCAAAGTCAAATGCAATCTATATGATGAGCTTGTTCTACATGTATAGATGGAAAGGCATGAAATTCTACTAGAACTAGAATGGCAGATTGTCCATGATTAGCTTGTCCTAGTCCATCAAAACCACCAACAATAGAAAATGATAATTTAGTCTGTGAGTTGTGATATGAATTAAATAGTTCAAGCTGTTGTACTCCAAAAGATTGTTCATGACCTTGAAAAGCATCATATGCTAATTGATCTTGTCCATCATGATTTACATGAGATTGACAATGATGTTGTAAAGTAGAAAATCTTACACATCAAACAACTATTACAGCAAATCCTACTTCTTTTCAAGATTTAAATACTACAATAGATATCACAGTTAGTTTTTGAGAATGGGTAGATTTAACTGCACAAGATTGCAATCAAATAACAGTCACAAATATAGATACTGCTGTACGAAATTGAAATCAATGAGCAAATGATATTCTTGATTGTGAAACCACCGTTAAACCAAAAGATTTTCAAGATATTGTAATTACATCACCAGTATGAGTAGTAAAATATATAGATTGAGTAGATAGCTCAACAGCTACAGAAACAGTTACAAGTTGAATAACATGATGTGAAGCACCACAAGTTATTAGCTGATGAGTTTGTGAATGTCCAGATTGATGAACTTTAAAAAACTGAGCTTGTTGTACTGGTAATGGTACATGAGAAATTTGTTCCTGTTCTTGATGAAAAGTTTATAAAGATAGTCAATGTGTTTGTCCAGAATGAAAAATAGATGATTGAAATTGAAAATGCGTCTGTGATCCAGCTCAATGATGTTGTGGAATAGAACTCAATACAGTAGTTCCTTTTATAGGAGATTGTATAGAAATGAACGGCTGAACTTCGGATGGTAATACCACTAGAGTCAATCCAGTAAATGCTTTCCCTAGACTTATGTGATGACTTAGTAGAATATTACTTACTGTTATATTGGTATTCTCATTTGTAATGGTAATAGTATGATGAGTGATGATAATTACATGATGAATCAAATGACAAGAATGAAACTTTACTACATGAAAAAAATATATCAGACAGGTTGTGATATGACTTATATTATTATGAGCATCATGAATTATCCTACGTCTTATAAATCCAAACTTTTTTGGTTAAATCAGCATTTTAAATTATTAATTGATATAAATGGTAAAATTTACATTTGATGAAAATTGATATCTGATCGAAAACAAATTTTTATATTCATTTACTCAGCCAAATAAAAAATATATCAACCTAGATATAAATATGTGAGAAGATATGACTTATATCCAGCCAGATTATGATTTGGTTAATTATCCTGGTGAATATGATATAAATTGAAAAAAAATCATTTGCTTAGTATGAAAGGATAATAGATTAAATTACCTAATATTTGCAAATTGAAAAAAATTCTGAATTATACAATCTCCAGAAATTCTTGAAAGTAATGAAGTAGAGGATATGGAATATCGATTGTATACAAACGATTCTGTAGAAAGAAAAATAGATCAACTAGAATTGGAATGAGAAAAAATTAAACTTGAAGACAAGACTCTTTTGGGAGAAAAAAATCTAGAAGAAGTTAAAAAAGAAGAAACTACAGATCAAAAAGTAGCAGAAAATGATGATTCTAAACAGGGTACACAATAGATTTATTCTATTACTATAATACCATCACCAGGTTCAGTTTTAATTAATTTATAATAAATTTGATTTTTTTCCAAATATCTATATAATGATAACAGTTTGTTACGATATTTGATCACATCATCCAATACAATGATTCCATCTCTACTTACCATATTCCATACTTTCATTAAATAATTTGCGTACTGATCTTTTTGTCAATCAATAAAAGCAAATTCTATATCTTTGTTTACAAGTTTTTGTATATCAACCTTGTTTACATCAAAAGGATACAATACGATATTGTTTAATCAGCTTTGTTTTATGTTTTTCAATCATTCTGTATAAGAAAGATATGAAATTTCCATAGAATATATAATCCCGTCCCATTGTTTCAATATATTTGCAATAAATATTGTACTATATCATACTGCACTTCATATTTCCAAACAAACTTTAGGTTTATTTTTGTATAAGAGATTAGATAACACTTCTTGTGTTTCTTGGCTTATTATAGGTATATTTCTTTGTCTACAACTTATTCTAAGATTTTTTAAAAGACTATGAACCATTCAATATTTTTAAACTTATAAATTTTAATTATTAATTATTAATTTAATAAATGAACACACAACCATTAAATTGAAATCTTTCTATAGATTTTAAATCCAAAAACAATTCTAAACATAGATGAAGAACCACACACAAAAACATTCCATCAAAAGATAAACTAAATTCAAAAGCATTTTTTCGTGCACAAACCACTCCTACAGCTCCATTAGAAGATCCTCGTAAACTTATAAAAAAAGATGAAATACCAGTAAAAGTTATAAGTTTATTGTGACTTGAGCAAGTATGACAATGTTTGGTAGTAGAATACAAAAATGATATTATCATAGTAGATGCTGGTATGGAGTTTGCAGCAAATGAAGAACTTTGAGCTGATTATATTATTCCAGATATATCTTATCTAAAGAAAAATAAATCAAAAATTAGATGAATAGTAGTTACTCACTGACATTTGGATCATGTATGAGCTTTGAGAGATATCTTACCAGAATTATGATTTCCAACAATATATACTACGCCACTAAGTATATGAATTATCAAAAAAACTTTCGATGATCCCAAAAAAGCAAATCTTGTAAAATACAAAATAATAGACCCAGATTATGATTTTCTAAAATTATGAGTTTTTGGTATAGAATTTGCTAGAGTAAATCACAATATTCCTGAAACTATGGCTGTTTCTATCCAGACACCCAAATGAATTATTTTTAATTCAGCCGATTTTAAAGTAGATCATACGCCATCTATAGATAGACCAACAGATTTAGCAAAAATAGCTAGAATATGAACAGAATGAGTGAAACTTTATATTTGAGATTCTCTATGATCACAAAATCCTGGACGAGCTAAATCAGAAAAACTTATTTGAGATACATTAGAGCAACAGATTAGAGATGTGAAATGAAGAATAGTAATAGCCACATTTGCTTCCAATATAGGTAGAGTTATTCAGATTGTAAATAGTGCTATCAAATACAATAAAGTAGTCTTTTTGGCTTGAAGATCTTTATTGAATAATGTAGATATCTGTCAGGAATTATGATATATCAATGTTCCCAAATGAATGATCCGCAAAATAGATGATGATATCAATAATATGCCTGATGATAGAGTATTGATACTTTGTACATGAGCTCAATGAGAAGAATTTGCTGCTCTTACTAGAATGTCTAGATGAGAACATGCTCAAGTAGAATTAAAAAAATGAGATACAATTCTGATGTCAGCTTCTACTATCCCTTGAAATGAATTAGCAATCAATAAAATGATGAACGATCTATTGGCTCAGTCAGTAGAACTAGTTACAAACAATGAAATGGATGTACACACTAGTTGACATGGTTATGCGGAAGATCATAAATTGTTTTTGAGTTTGACCAAACCTCAATATTTCTTACCATTTTTTGATGATATGTCTCATAGATATGCTCACAAAAAATTAGCTCTAGATCTATGAATGTCAGAAGAAAATATTTTGATGCCATTACGCAATTGAACTATTATAGAAATGTATGACGATGTAGTTTTGATGTCAGATAAACCAATGAAATTGGATACTATAATGATAGATGGTAAATGACAATGACATATGTCATGAGAATATGTAATCAAAGCACGTCATATTATGGCTCAAAATGGTATAGTTTCATTGATCTTCAAGGTAGATACCAAATCACAAGAATTGGTTTGAAATATTCAAATTGAATCTAGATGATTTGTTTATTCATCAGAAGTAAAAACAATCCATACTCAAATAGTAGAATATGCAAGAGCAAAATATAATGAAAATCGCAAAAAGAAAATGGAAATAAAAGATAACCTCAAAAGTATAAAAGAAATTTTATGAGAATATATTACCAAAATTATCGGTAGAGTACCTATGATTATGCCAATGTTTGTTTATATCAATAGAGATCCTCAAACTCAAAATTGAGATTTACCAGCAGAAGAAGCAATAGTTGGTATGACTCTAGATGAACAATGATACGACGATTAAATATATATAAGCTAGTCATTCCGGCGAGATTATTTTTATGGCCGGAATCTTATATAATAGATATCAAAACCTAGCATCTAGCTGGGTTTTTTATTATACTTGACATTTACTAGTAAATAATTATAAAATAAAAAACAAAAAACAAAAATATTATGAAAATTCAAAGTTTAAGTATTGTAGTACCAGGTGGCTGTCCAAATAGTTGTGCTTGTTGTGTATCTCAACTACATGCTGATGATAATTATAGTAATCAGATAGAGAAAAATTATCAATTTGAAGATCTTTATCGTGATGACTTTCATGATGCTCTCAGCTTTGCTCGTGACAATGGTTGTAATGTTATGATGCTTACTGGCGATGGAGAACCTCTTATGAATATCTATTATCTTCGCATGATTACAGAGTTAAATAAAACTCTTGATAAGCCATTTAGGTGGATTGAGCTCCAGACATCAGGAGTGTTTCTATTAAAGAAATCAGCAGAAAATGGGGGTAGTATTAATCTTCGTTGGCTTAGAAACATGATTCGTGTAAAAACAATTTCATTGAGCTTGTTTAATATCTTTGATTCAGAATTAAACAAAGCTTATTCACGGCCTAAATCGCCAAAAGCAGTAGTTGATATCGACAAAACTTGTTCTGAAATCAGAAAATATGATTTCACGCTCCGTCTTTCACTCAATATGGTTGATTATTACAATGATATTGATCCTGTTGATATATTTAATAGGGCAAAAGAACTTGGTGCAAATCAAATCACATTCAGGGTTTTATACGATTCAGATACTCCAGTGGAGTTTCAAAGTTCAAAAGAGAAAGAAATTTCTCAATGGATAAAAGATCATCGTGCAAATCCTGACGTAATTAAAAAGATCAATGAATACATTATCAAACATGGAAAAAAATTAGAACGACTTCCATTTGGTGCTTATCGTTACAGCGTTCACGGAATGTCATGTGTTGTAGATGAGGATTGTATGAGTACAGCAGAAGATAATGATGTTATGAAATATCTTATCTTGCGTCCCGATTGCCATTTGTATAGTAAATGGGATGACGCTGGATCTAGATTATTTTAATATGTAAAAATCAATTTATAACTAGTTAAGTTTTCTTAACTAGTTTTTTTTAATGCTTCCAAAATCATTTCTTTATGATCAGGAAATGCAAATTTTACATCATCTAATTTTTCTGGATCTATTTTTACTATGGCTTTTGCATCATCTGCAGCTTTCAATTCTCATCAAATAATTTTTCATTTAAATGCACGAGTAACGTTGTGAGCACGAGGATCTCTATTGGGTTCATCCCACACTCATAGCTCCTTTTCAATTTCTACTATTAGTCCAGTTTCTTCTTTTACTTCTCTGATTGCTGCATCTTTTCATCTTTCTCCATAGTCATTAAATCATCATGGTAGAGCAGCTCATTGAGGAAAATTTTTTCTATCAATCAAAATTATTTTTCCATCATTATCTATCAAAACCATATCGACAACCAAGCTTGGAGTTTTTCTCTCTGCATTAAATATTTCTCTAAGTCTTTGAAATGCTCTAATTTCTCATAGATAATCCACTACTGATTTCGGCAAAACTTTTTCCAATTCTGGAATATTTCTAGTTGTTAGATTTCATCTGATAGTCGATCATTTTACAAATTTTCTTATTTCCAAGGGTATGATTTTCTTGTCTGTATCTTTAAAAACTTCTTGAACCCAAGCATTACCACTTATGATATATTTAAATTCAGGAGCATTATTGAAAATATAATTTCTCCATTTTTCATTATCTCACATATCTGGTACTGGTAAAATTTCAACTTCTATATCCTGCAAAAGCTCTTCTGCACTTAGTTCTATCATTTTTTTTCTTTCATCATAAGTGAAGGGATTATCACTAGTGAATTCTTTGTTAGCAGATCCGACTCAGATAACAATTTTACTTATTCATTGTGATACAGCCTGTCTGATTCCATCAATTTGACCAGCATGTAGTCATGGCTGAGCACGAGTAATAAATAATCAAGTTTTTTTTTCTTGTGTCATTTTTTCATTGCTTAGTAACTAAAATTCTTACTCACTGTCATTCCGGTGTTATTCATTGCAACCGGAATCTACTATTATTATCAGTAAGATTCCGGCTGCAGACTTTGTCAATAACGCCGGAATGACTAAAAAGCTAGTCATTATGATATCTAAATGCATCATTAATCATCTTCCTATGATCCATAAAAGCAAATTCTATTTCATCTATTTTTTTCAAATCTACTTTCAAAACTTTTTTATTTCAACTATTCCGATCTACTTCATTTCATGTTAGCTCAACTTGATACACCGCACTAATATTATGATCGCGAGGATCTCTAGATAGATTGTCATATATTCAGACTAACCTTATTATTTTTATATCTGCTCAAGTTTCTTCTTTAACCTTTCTAATACAAGCTTCTTCGGTACTTTCTCCATAGTTTACAAATCCTCATGGCAAGGCTATTCATTTGGGTTCATTAGTTCTTTGGATTAAAACCAGTTTTCATTTTTCATCACAAAATACAGCATCTGTTACTATATTTGGAGTTACTCTTTCATCTTTGAATATATCTTTGAGTCTTTCGAATGCTTTTATATTCTTCAAATATTCTACTACACTAGTAGCTAATACATTATATAAATATTGATAATCTCACATCGATATTTTATTTCTAATTATAGATGCTCTTGTGTTTGTTGTCAAACTTGTTGCAAAAAATTTTTTATTATCTCATTTAAATCCTTCCCAAACCATAGGATTTGAACTAATTAAATAATCAAATTCTGGAAGATTCTTTAATATATAATTTTTCCATTGTTTGCTATCATTGCTATGTGGTATTGGATAAATTTCAATGTCTTTTGCTGGCAAAAATTCCTTGATAGACAGTTCTATCATCTTTTTTCTTTCATCGTAAGTGAATGGATTATCTTTGGTAAATTCTTTGTCAGCAGATCATACTCAGACAATTATTTTTTCTATTCATGCATCATAAGCTTCACGGATACTATCTATATGTCAGTCGTGAAAGCCCGGTTGACAACGAGTAATAAATAGTCAGACTTTTGTCATTTATTTTAATTTATAATTTAAAATTCTTTTCCACTGTCATTGCGA
Source organism: Candidatus Altimarinota bacterium (assembly GCA_021734475.1). Taxonomy (GTDB): domain Bacteria; phylum Patescibacteriota; class Gracilibacteria; order Absconditabacterales; family Absconditicoccaceae; genus UBA6263. Next base: position 35,032 of record JAIPIU010000004.1, on the reverse strand, counting down.
GGAGAGTAAAGACGAAGCAATCTTCTTCCTTCCTGTCATTCCGGCGATGTTGTGTAACTGCAGCCGGAATCTGAGTGAAACGAATTCCGCTTCAGCGGAATAAAAAATAATAGTAGATTCCCTCTTCCAAAACTTAACCCTTCGACTACGCGAAGGACAAGTCCGGGAATGACTAGGCTTAGTATTAAAAGTCTTCCCTCAATAATTTTTCTTCAGCCAATAACATCCTCTTGGTGTCAAATGATGTTCAGTTTGTAAACATTATATTAGCATAATGTTCAGTAGGACTTATAGTCAATTCCTGTACATCATCAACTTTACCTCCATATCAATCTACTCCTACCATCACTGGTGTTCTTCATTTTATTTTTATATTTACGTTTTCTGGTTTGAGTATTGTATATCCAAATGGTAATGCTGCTAATCCACTTATACCTCGTAATTGACTACCAGCAGGCATCAGTGGTCATCCGTTATTCAACCAATATGCACTACTTCACATAGCTGTAGATACTATTACTCCAGAACCATGAAATCTCTTTTTTACTTGATTAGAATCTATATCAAATTTAAAATAGTCCAACATGTTTCATCCTACTACTACATCATTGATAGCATGTTTGATTTCGATACTTGTATCAGTTTTTATTATTTCTACTTTCATTAGATTGGCTTTTACTATCTCCAATCATTGGGTATTACTAGGTATATCATCTAGCTGTATATTATTCAAAAGAAATCATAAAGTTCCACAATTTACTCCAAAAAACAATTTATTATCTTCTGGAGATTTATCAAAATCATAATATTTTTTCACAGTATCCAGCATAAATCCATCTCATCATCCGACCAATATAGCATTGGCTTCATCTATATTATCAGTGATTTTGAGATTAGTTAATAATCATTCTTTTATTTTTTTTTCTATTTCTTGGGCTTTATCCCTAAAGGTATCCAGTACTGGATAGTAGATTAATTCTTTGTTTTCCATGATGATATTTGTTAGGAAATAAAGTTCTTGTCTATTTTTTTACTCCCCAACCCCTCTAAAATAGAGGGGCTCTAAATTCTCCCCTGTTTCAGGGGAGTTAGAGGGGTAACATTCTTACTCCACTATCGGATACAACCTTCCAATTCCTACACTCCTTTCCTTCAATTTAATTACTGGAGGAGCTTGCCTGATTTTAAATTCATTTATCTTGATTCTTTTTCTCATAGCTTTTACTTCTTCTAGATCCAAATTATATTTCTCAGCTACTTCTTTTACGTTAGCTCCAAACTGTAATTCTTCAATGGCATCAGAAACTTTTTCATAATCAAATGGATCTACTTGTCCCTCTGCTAATTCAGCTGATGCTTTTCTATCTATAATTCCTGCTGGTATTATTTCTTCACGTTTATGTGCGTTTATATATCTAGCCATTTCATAAATTTCTTTTTTATTCAAATCTCATATCAAAGATAATCATCCTATTAAGTCTCCATAGAGAGTGCCATATCACATAGCTAATTCTGTTTTGTTGGAATTGTTTATTACCATTCATTTTACATCGTTTGCAATATTCATTAGTATCATTCATCTGATACGTGCTTGGATATTTTCATGTGTGATTCATTCAGGTTTTTTTCATAATTTTTCTTCTCCAAATTTTTCAAAACTTTTTACTATATCCTGAATTTCTCCTACTTTCAATTCTACTCCCAAATTTTTTGTTAATTTTTTACTTAGTTCTCGAGATTCATTACTATTGTATTTAGTTGGCATATAGATCGCATGTATATTTTCTGGATCTAATACTTTACTCAAAATATACAAGCTCAAAGCTGAATCTATACCCCCACTTACTCATATTACTACATTTTTGATACCAGTCTTTTCCAAATAATCTTTTAATCATAATTTCATCGCTTCTATTATATTACTATATCTGTATTGGTCTTCATTGACTACTTCATAGCTATGGTCATGACATTTTTTATCTGTATCTACTATACTTATATCTTCTTGGAATCTTTTACTAATATGTTGTAGGCATCCATCAGGAGTAACTACCATACTTCATCCATCAAAAACGAGTTCATCTTGTCCTCATACTTGATTGACATATACCATATGAGATCATATATTTTCTGCATGTTTTCTAAGTAGTTTTAATCTTTTTTTTATTTTTTCATTAGCATATGGAGAGCTAGATATATTAAATATTACATCTACGTCTTTATTTTTATATTCTTGTATGGGCTTATCTTCATAATTATCATCTCGTATATCTTCACATATTGTCATAGCTCATTTAAGATCTTGTGCTATTTTGAATGTCAATCATTCTTTTCCTGGAGCAAAATATCTTTGTTCAAAAAACACATCATAATTTGGTAATAATCTTTTATGATAAATCTGAACATCTTTTCATATTACGGCTGCTGCATTATATTTTTTCATTTCTCATGAAGGCAATACTTCGGCTTCATTATAGTCTATAAATCCAAGTATAACTTTGAGATTTTCATTTACTTCGTTTACTATATTTCTTATTTTATAAATCACTTCCTTCTGTTTTTTTACCATATCTTCATCATCTAGTAGATCATTGAGAGGGTAACCAGAGATACTCATTTCTGGAAAAACTATCACATCAGATTCATTTCAGATTTTTCTGATAGTATCTTCAATTTTGAGAGTATTTTTTTCTATATCTCAGAGTTTTGTATTGATTTGAGCTATTCAGATTTTCATTGTTATAATAGTTAGATTATAAATAATTTTATATAATACAATAAGTTGTCTGTAAAAAAATAAATCGTTTATTGGTTTATTTGGAACTGGGAATTTGTCTTGCTGATTTCCAATAAACTAATTCCTAATAAACTGATACTTTTTCATCTTCGCAATTATATATAATGATTTTTTTACAAAAATCAAGAGAAAATGTAAAAATTACAATAAGAAAATAAATAAAAAAATACCCAGGAAAAACCTAAGGTATTTATTAATATTTTAAATTTATTTTACTAGTAAATGTCAATATGAATAAATAAAAAAAGCAAACCCCAAATAAAGGTTCGCTTCTATCAGTACAAATCCTGTTTTAACAAATTTATTAAAACCAAGATAATACAAACATACTCCCAAAAATTCCGGCCACTATAACAGCTAAATTAATAGCTATAGCGGCAGTATAAGTCCAAAATTCACGCCATTTTTCCATATCTTAAGTTTTTGTATAACAATCATTCTGTTTTTATCTTATAGTTATTTACTAATAAATGTCAAGTAAAAGAAAAACCTTGAGTAAAACCCAAGGCAATAATTTTTTTCTAAACTACTTTGTGAAATATTCCAAAGCAATCTTAGCTATTTTATGATATTCTTTTTGAATTATTGGATCTTCCCACCTCTCATCATACATATATTGTCGATAGATGTAGATTCCATTATCAAATTCATCCCAACTACCATTGATATAATAATCGCAAATCTTTTTTAAATTATCTGGATCATCAGTCCCAATTGGACGATAATAGATAGTCAAGGCTTCTGGATTGTCTATCAATAGCATAGCACTAGGTTCCCATTGATAATAAATGCTAAATCTGTAGCCACTGTGTTCAAATACAACAAATCTTTCGATTAAATTATATTCCTTATACATAGTATCACCACTCAGAATAAGTGGCTTATTTGGGCAGGCAACATTCATAGATAGAGATCTTACTGTGGGAAGTAATTCAATATTATCATTTACCAAAGCTTCCATATCATACCAGAATAAATTCTGACTAGAAGCAATACTTACATTCAAAAAAATGATTAAAATAAGTGCGAAGTTTTTCATAATTATATTTTTGTTTTGTATCTTATAATTATTTTATAATAAATGTCAATAGAAGCTAGAATTAATAAAAAAACCTTGAGTAAAACCCAAGGCAGTTAATTTTTTAGATTATCTGTCATTTGATATAATGATAGATAGATCCAGATTTTCTTGTATCTTCAATAAAACTAATGCTATCACCTTCTTTTATCTCTTCAAATTCTATTTCATTACAAGTACATTCGTAGATTTTATTATTATCTGCTAATACAAAAATAGAATATAAAGTTTCATTTCTAAATGTTGGCATAAATACAACAAATCTCCATGAATCATCAGCTTTTTTGCTGATTACTTTAGCAACAAGTTCTACTTTTGATACAGACTGATTATCCATAATAGTATACGGTATAATCCATGAAACTATTGCAACAGCTATCTCCAAAATACTTATAGCAACAATTTTTTTGATATTGTTCATATTCCAGTATTCCAAATCCCATACCCCAAAGAGATATAGAATTACACTGATAATAATAAACAAAAATACAGTCCAAATAAAATATCTTTTCATGACTTTTTATATTTTGTTTTATATTTTATAAATATTTGAAATATAATGTCAAGTATAATATAAATTTGTCATACTCAGCTTGATTGGGTATCTATATTTATGGATTCCCGTTTTTACGGGAATGACAGTTCTCTACATTTTATTTAAAAATCTATCTCTTAGTTCTGCATGAATTCTTTGGGTTTCATCAGATTCTTTAGTTTTCATATTTGCAAATGCTAAGGTATTCATTAGTCTTGCTCTTGCATTACTCACTGCTTGTATATCATTATCATCATAGTTTAGTTTTCAGTTTTCGTACACTGTTTTCAATAATCTTTCTCATTTTATTTCTTCATCTTCTTGTACTACATATCTTGCATCATCTCTGATTTCGATATTCAAAACTCATGGAATAGGTTCTTTGTCTATATCATTACTCAATTTTCATGTTGCTCAGCTTTCTATGTTTGTTAATTTGTATGCTGCAGATAGAGCATCTCTAGTCTTGTTTCTAGCTACCAATAATCATCCAAGTCAGTATTGAATAAAATCTTTTGGATCAAATCCAGCTTCTCTGACTGCATTTTCTACTCTTCTAATATCATCTATACTTGATATATCTGCTACTACGATTTTATCTAGTGTCGGATCTAGCATTCAATTTTCTTTTAATTTTTTCAAAGCATATACTGCCTGATCAGCTAGATCTCAACTATCCAATCTCATTCCTATAATTTTTCATGAATTTCTATATTTCTTTTTCAAAGCAACTATTTTGTCTATTCATTTGTATGAATCTATTAGATCTACCAATAGAGAAATTTTATCACATTTTTCTATAGCATTCAAAAATGCTTCATCTTCGCTAGGGTAGCATGCAAAATATCTATGAGCAGTAGTTCATCCACTGAGCGTCTGAGGATATACTAGAGCAGCTGTATCATTAGAAGTAATTTTCAATCCACCACCTACAATATTTGCTTCTACTGCATCTAGATGAAAATCTTCATTTGGGGCAGCTCTTTTACCAAATTCTGCTATTCTACCTTCACCTATAATTTTATCTATTTCGTGCGCATCTGTAGCTACCACGCTTTTGAAAAAAGCTCTAATAAAAATCGGTTCATATATTGCAGCCAATTCTCCTGGTCATGTCACAGTCATTACTGGTTCTTTGATTTTTACTACAGTACCATCTTCTACAGCCATTATTTTCAATGGTAGATATCATCCATTATCTATTACTTCTTGTCGCATATCTGCATTGAAATATCCATTTGCTCACTTAGATTTTTGATCTGCGTAATATGCTTTAGCGAAATCGAGTTCTGATTGTGTGATTTTTACTCACAAAATATCTTTTAGAGTACTTCTGATACCATCTACTACATTGTAGCTTTTGTTTGGAGATCTTCTAAATGCCAACGTTAAAGTCTCTATCAACTCTCATCTTTTTCATTTCAAAAATTCCATAGTTCTGTTGTAGGCATCGGTTTGTATGATTTTATTTTTTTTAGCAATATCTCTCCTGATTTCCAAATCAGTAATTTCTTGATATTCTTGATAGCTAATTTCTGGAAATTCCTTCATTTTAGCTTTGTATGATTGGGTATCGAAAGTATTCATTTTAATAGGGGGATTAACAAATTAAAATTTTGTTTATTTGGAACTTGGAACTGGTTTATCTGTATCCAACAACCGATTCCCATTTCCCATTTCCAGATTCCTAATTAAGCAAATTTCTTCTCAATGATGTTAAACAATTCCATAGCAGATATAAATTCAACTTCTTTTGCTTTCAATATTTCTATCATAGCGTCAGTAGTTTCTTGAGCTACTCATCTGATAGCTTCATTTACTAGATATACTTGATATCATTTTTCTTGCCCATCCAATGCTGTCTGTCCGACACAGTAGTCAGTAGCTACTCATCCAACAATCAAAATTTTTTTTCACATCTTTTTCAATTCTTCGTCCAGTACTGTTTCATCAAATCCACTGTAAGCCTCTCTTGCTGCATTTGTTCATTTTATAACTTTCAAATCAAAATCTGATTCATTCAATGGTTCACTTAGTTCCACTCACTGAGTTCATTTTACTCCATGATCTGGCCACAGCATCTGTGATTTTCACTCTAAACTAAGTTCTTTCAAAAAACTTTTTAATTCTTCTACTGTAAACTGAGCTCTTTCACTTAATCCATTTTCTTCATCTGTTCGATCTGCTACTTCAAAATAATTTATCATTTCAAATGGCTTTTTGTTTTTGTAATTAGAGGCCAATGAGATGTGTCATATTGGATGTTCTTCCAATACATTGATCATTGTTATTCCATAATACTTACAAGCTTCCATAATTTTTTTTGTTCCATGGGCAGCTTGTTCACCTTCATTTACATATAGTTCATTCAATTCTTTATTCTCAAATGTCTGAGTATTATCTACGCTTATCATAGCAATATCTTCTATATCTTGGCATTCTTGCAATTTAAGTTTCTTTTCCAAAGTTTCTTTTGTGTAAGTTTTGTTTGATGTCATTGTTTCCATTTTTTAGGGGGTTAAATAATAAATAGAGTAGATTAATAATGTATAAAATACAATAACTAATTTGTAAAAAAAATAAAACTAGATTTGGAATTTGTTTATCTGGAATTTGTTTATTTAATTGCCGATTACAGTTAAACCATTTCCTAATTCCAAATAAACTATCTTTTTTTTCATCTTCATTTTGCTTATAATGATTTTATTTCCAAAATCAAGAGAAAATGTAAAAATTAAAATAAGAAAAACCCGCACTGAAAAACAGTACGGGTCTTAAAAATCCTTGGTTGATTTAGAAAGTAAACTTTCCAAACATTAACCACACCGACTGTTTTTGAAATCATAAATTACTTTCGTACTTTATGCGTCAAAAATCGCCGGTATAATCTCGATGCCTAAAAACTCTCATAAAAATTCAAGTTTTTATCACATCTCAATTACCAAACCCACCAAGACTGGTCTGGCTAAAATGAGCGGCACTCTGAGATGCACGTACAGCACTCTGGCTAAAAACCTGAAATGCTTTACGGATTTCACTTGGATTTGCATTTGCGGTCAGTATCCAGCGATCGGGAATCCCCATATTGCTAAATACATTTTTGAAATTGCATGATCCATTGTCAAATCCCATGGCGGCAATGATATGATCTTCACTTCTGAGCATATCTGTGACAATCTTAGAGACATCAGCAGCTGTGCTTGTACGTGAATGACAATCGTCACCATCGGTGAGAATCAGAGTAATTGTCCTTACCTGGATACCGTTATTTTTGAAATCCTGAGCTTTGGCAATAACAGTGGCAAGAAGCTTGGCTGTTTCGTCAAATAGAGGAGTACCTCCATTGGCATGATAATTTCTGGAATCCATTTTGGGGACCAGTGAAAGCGGTGTGTAAGGATACAGAACCGTTCCATTGAGATACTTGTTGATAACCTCGATGTTGTCCTGCTGTTTGCTCTCGAGCAATGCCTGGATCAACATATTGTGTCCATCTCTGATGGGCTGTTCGTTACCAGCACCACTGATAGAACCTGAGTCATCAACTAGTATATTGAGCAGAATAACTTCGCTCGATTTTACCGAATCAATCGGTACACCAAGCCCCTGTTGAATAATCGCTCCGATGTCAGGGATCTTTGTGAGAGCATTCAAAGAATTGCTACTCAGATCGCCATCTTCATGGGCATTCTGCAAGAGTCCTAAATTTGATTTACTTTGTGACATTGTTTTGTCCTCCTAAATTTTTATCTGTTAAACAAATTTACTTACATCTACGTCTGGCCACTGATCAATTGGATCGGTGCTTTTGACGATGTGCATACCGGCATTACGGAATTTTTCAAAAGCCTGATTGGCTTGGTCGGTGAAGTCCACTATACCAGGGATAACCACAGGCGAAGTACAGTCTTCCATCAGGTAGACTTTCTTTGCAAGTGAAGGATCCTTGGCCATAATGTCGGTCAATAGGTCATCGATAGACCAAGCTACACAGTGTGATTTAGTCTGACCAGCGATGATGAGCATGTCATAATCCAGAAGTTTTTGGATGAAGCTGGCATTACGCTGAGCAATAGCTGTACCATTGAAGGTATCCAAGACTTCAGGGCTGAGCACGGAATAGTTTTCGGTCAAAGGATTACCTCCCTTGATCTCTGTTCCTGATTCACTGTTTCTTGCAACGGTGTGGAAGAAAACGGCTTCTTCGATGAGAGATACCAGAGCGTGTCCGATCCCACCAAGCATTGCATGATAGGGCCATACAGTTAACTGATACTTTCCTTTTTTCTCCAGAGACTGTGCATAGTGAATAGTGTGCTTTTTGAGGGCAGTGTAGGATACTCCTAAACTTGCAGCAACACCAGGATTGATGGTGTATGTGTCATTGATCAGATCTGCTGAAGAGATCATAGTCATCGCAGGCACTGGTTTTCCATTCCCATCCAAAAAGAATAGCGAGTGGAAAATTTGCATGGTTTTGTGAGTATCCATAGTTGGGAAGATCTTTGTGATCCTACCAACATTGGCATAAATAAATTCAGCGAGACGTTTGCTGTCTTCGGGTGCACCTCCAACGAAGAGCTCGAAACCGGGAATACAGAATGTATTCTGCATATCGATCGGCATGAGAGCGATTTTAAACTTGTCAGTAGCTGCATCGCTAATGGCATTATTTGCTTTGAATACCAGCGCGTCATCTGCTAGATTCTGATAGCCAATCTTGTAAACCTGATCGGCCTTGGAAGCATCGTAATGCTTCGGTGTTTCAAACTTTTTCATGATAAAATAATTTAAAAGGTTTATTTAATTAATTAAGAATTAAGAATTCAGAAAACTGATTCTACATTCAGCATTCTACATTCTTTACTATTTCATCGAAACAAGAAGAATCTTATTTCGCTTGATAACATAAATACCCATAGGGGAGACTAGTAAACTAGATTGTTCGTTGACATAATGCTCTGTATCGACAAACAATTTCGTCTCTATATTTCCATTATTATCTACACCTATTCTCATGATACCATCATTACTGGGACAGAAAAGATAATTGCCAATAGCAGATTTACCTTTGATGTGAGATAACCATGCTTTGTTTTCATTCTCATCAGTAATATGAGTCAGAATTTTTCCATGTTTATCTATTACCAGACAATGGTTAATGTATTTGGATTGATCTTTGGTGGCAATCATAAACCATGTAATATCATTGCTGATATACGCTTTTGCATCGATGATCTGTCCTTTGATGAAAGGTAAATTAACCTTGTCGTTGATTACCTTACTATTATCATCAAACATAAATCCTTGCAAAATATTGCCAGCTTTGTAAATACCAAATCCAAATTTATCTCCAGTCCATAGCAGAGTATTGTCTACGATAGCCTGACCTATATTGATAGGTGAGTACTCCAATCCCAAAGGATTAGTTTTGTAGATATTTCCGTTTTCTACCCAGTAAATCTGATTGGCGCTAGCATCACATACAGCCCGTGTGCCTACACAATCAATAAACATTTTCTGAGATTTGCCGGATTGATCAATAACTGCCATAGTGTGAGATTCGCTAAGTACAGTAGATGTACCATTGATAGCGATATGTAAACCACGGGACAAAGCCCCAGAGATTATAACCCTATCACTTTCACGTTTGTATTGGTCATTTTCATGATAGACATATACCAGCTTGCCGTGTTGTACATCGGCAAACATGATGATACCTCCAGTCACAAAAACTTCTTTTACCTGTACATTGCCACTCACAGAGATAGGAGCAAATACATGGATACGACCTGCATTACACACAGGACATACATGACTTGCATATTCTATGCCACATGCATTACACATATTCCAATGCATATTACTTAGTAGTGCTCTAGGAAATTCGCCTCTTAGATCTTTGTTAAAGAGATCCTGGAAATAGCGAATAGAGTTGCCATCAAGCACATTGAAAGGATATGCATGTTTGGGATAGATCACTTCAGGATTGAAAACATTGATACGTTTTGAAGGACGTAATTGTTGTTTCAGTTTTTTATTTGGATCTTTGGGCTTGTAAATACCACCGTAGGGATCGACAAATAGAAGTGATTTGAATAGCAGACTGGAGAATGCATACCAGTCACCATTGTAGTTGTGATTGCGAGTCATAGTCCAAAAAGGGTCATTGTTTTTGATTAGCACATCACATAGCAAAGGATCGACAAATTTTTCTGTATACATAGTGCTGACCCATGGACCAAATTGGTAGGAGTCAGTATCTATCATATAAACTTGTTTGTTCTTTACCAAGATGTTGAGATCATTGAAATCGCCAATCACTACTTTTTTGGCATGAAGACTGCGTACAGTATCATGGAGATTGATAAAGATATCTCTGATTTCATTATTGCTAATGTTCATAGATTGTCTGTATCCCATATCTCCATATTTGAGAAGAGTTTCCCCACCAGTAATAAATCGCATTGTATACCCCACGATGATTCCTTGTTTGTCCGTCAACAGATTACTAGGAACTATGATGTTGCTTGGTAGCCCACCAGGATACATTGCTAATTTTTTCTGATGTATAGAGATCCTTGTTTTGGCAGCTTTCTGCTCTTCGAGAGATTGTGCATAATAAGGATCATTTGGGAAACGATAAATTTTCGCAACCTGACCATGTCCCATATCATACACTACTGCTTCTTGGCCAGCACCAATTTCTTTCGAAAGTCGGATGGCTTGACCATTGAGATAAACGGTTTTCATAGTCAGATTTTTTAAATTGTTCTCAAAACGATTAATGTAGTATCATCAGGTAATAATGCCTGATGCTTCATGATAGTCCTTTCTTCCCATATAGGTTTGCGCTTTTCAGTATTGATAGTAGTCAATACATTGCGCATCCATTCAGGATTGTAAAAGTAAATATCATCAGTCCAAAACTGACTAATATCACCGATAATCCTGTCTTGTCCGGGGAAATTCTTTTCAGATATTTCTACCAGATCAGAGATACCATCAGTCCCAATCAATAAAGTTTGCACTTCATCAGTCGAACAAATGATATGTCTGTGGATATCCAATAGCGAAGGATTTTGATTGGTTACTTCACTACCAGTGATACCATAGCATAGATAGGGAGGCTTGTTGCCTGGGAAAGGACCTAGTACATGCATTTCACCATTGAGATAGAATACTCCATCTCCACAGCCAAATATACAAGTACTAGTAGTAGTAATTACACATCCTACAACAGTGGATAGAAAATATTTGCAGATCGTAGCGATCAGATTATCATCCATACTCTGTGCAAGTATACGTATACGGGCAAGTACATCTTGCCTGACATTGTACCATAGCCAGTCATGACGAAAATAATTTTCATCACTCAGACCAGGATGTGGCCGGGATAAATAAGTTGATAGTGTCTGGGCAAACAGGGGAGCTATGATCTGACTGCCGACCTCACTGTGAGATCCACTACTACAACCATCACTGACTACACATATAATGTGATCAGAATTTTTTATCCAGACATAAGCGTCTTGGTTGTTCTTACCAATTTTGAAGTGGCGAGAACCTGCAACGCTAGCTCCAGCGATTTGGAATTGATCTAAGGTTTTCATATTATTTTGTTTATTTGAGACACAGTAAAAATCTGATTATAAAGAAGATTTTTGCGATGTCGAAATTATGCCGGTGATTTTGGATGCTTCAAATATGTTTGTGTTATTTAGTTGAAGATTTCCAAAACAATCGGCGTTAAATTGTTTACATTAATTAATCTATATGTTAATGAACTTGTACAAATTACAATAAGTAAATTGTAATTTGAATAGACTTTCTTCATAGCAAAGTCTATAGTGATTTAGATATTACTCGTGAGAAGAATCTTCTAAGGAGAAGCGGGGTACAATCGCTCTGACAGTCCGTCGCAGATATACGATCATACAATATTTCTTTCTCTTGAGTAATTGTAATATAAACAAAAAGAAAGAAAAATCAAGAGGAAATTTATTGGAGGAATAAATATGTTAAAAAAGTGGTGAAAAATTAACATATTATGGAGATATGTTAAAAATATTTACATATAATTTTGGTTGAAAATGGAATAAATATATACATAATCAATTAGGTTTATATCTAATATAAATGATGTTTAATCCAATATTAGCAGACAATAATTTGTCACACTTGCCTCCCAAAAATCTAAAATTGTCAGAAAAAACTTATCGACAATTATCCAAGGCAAGTAGGGCATTAGCTACTCTCAATACCTATATTACAACAAATACAGATAATGTAGGTCTTTTGGTATTGTGATCTTTTTTGATTAAGGAATGAGTAGCAAGTAGTGCCATAGAAAATATCAACACTACTCTTGAGAGTGTTTTTCAAGCTGATATCTCTTCTGGTAAAATTTCTAAGGAGGATAAAGAAGTATTACACTATAGACAGGCTACACTTTGGTGAATCGAACAAGTAGATAAATACTGATCACTTATCGCAAATACGCTTATTACTATCCAATCTATGATAGAACCAGATAAATCATGAATTAGAAAAATACCATGAACGGTCTTGATGAATGGAGTAGGAGAAGTAATTTATACTCCACCTATTGGAGAAAATGTTATTAGAAATTTATTATCCAACCTAGAGAAATATATCAATACTGATGATGAAATAGATCCATTAGTAAAACTAGCGATCATCCACTATCAGTTTGAATCTATTCATCCATTTCCAGACGGAAACGGAAGAACTGGTAGAATTTTGATGATTCTTTATTTAGTTCTCAAAGGCTTATTGAAATTGCCAATTCTATATCTTAGTGAATATATCAACGAACATAAATCTGATTATTACAAATTTTTGAATTGAATTAGAACTAAGTGAGACCGAGATAGTCTTGTAAATTATATGCTTGTAGCTGTAGAAGAACAAGCCCAAAAGACTAAAAATAAGCTAGAAGCTATCACAAATCTTATCAGAGAAAAGAAACAAAAAATAGATGATCTAAAACTCAAAATTCCATGAACTTTCATTGATTATTTTTTTGATAGACCATATTGTAGTATAGCGATGATCGAAAAAGACGGCAAGTACACTAGAAAAACAATCAAAAAATATATTGATATACTGGTTTTTAACACTATCTTACAAATATATAAGTCAGAATACGAAGTGCCTTATTATATTCCTGAATATATCAATATCTTATTTGGACACATCAAGAATAAGGAAAAAGTTATAAAATTTACCCATAGTTTGTAAACTATAGGGAAAATATACAAAAACTTACCTATAGTTTATGTTTTTTGACAAACTATAGGGAAAGAACACCAAAATTTACCCAAAACTTTAATTCAACAAAAAAAATATGTCGCAACTCTTCGGTAAATGAACAATCAAATCACATATAGAAGTGCTTCCTTGATTTGATGATTGAAAAATAGAAATCATAAAAAGACTTCATCAAGATCGGAAAAATAAATTGCTAGACGATGAAAGTAGATACGAACAAACTTTCAATCAGATTTTTTTCTGAGAATTGTTGTGATACCAAGATATGATAAATCGTATTCCCAAATGATGAGTTTTGGGTTGAGGAATAGCTGACCTTACAATATGAGATTTTGTTGACTGAAAATATGAACCAGAAAATGTTCAGATTGTTTGTGAACTCAAATGAGCTAAAACTAATCTAACAAAAAAACAATTCTGACATGGGTGACTTTCTGCTGTCGGTCAAGGATTCGCATACAAAACATGATTGAAAAATTGCAAACGACTTATTGTTAGTAATTTTTATGAAATCAGATTATACAGAGATAATACGACAGATTTCGAAATTCGAAACTTAGACGAATTATTAGATCCAAAAGATAATTACTTCAATCTCAGGAAATTATACCTACTTCTCCACAGAGATAATCTACTTACAGGAAAGACAGAAAAACTTCTTTCACATTTCAGGGAAGAACAACAAAAAATCACAAAGAAATTTTATCAGGAATACAAAGAACTTAGAATCAGATTGATCCAAGATATCAGAAAAAACAATCCAAATCTATCCGTCACCACATCAGTAGAAAAAGCACAGAAAATTATAGATAGACTTATTTTTATTTTCTTCTGCGAAGACAAAGGCTTGCTTCCAGACAAGAAACTCAAAGAGTGAATCGTGAGAGCATGAGAATTTGACATTTCTCCACGAGAGATGACCAAAAGATTTTTTACTGGAGTAGATAGCGGGAGCGAAAAACTATGAATTCCAGATTGATACAACGGATGATTATTCAAGGAAGATCATATCTTAAATAGTCTCAGAATTAGTGATGATATTTGTAATGATTTTGTATGACTGACCAATTACAACTTCGAGGATGATATTTCTGTAAATATTCTCTGACATATCTTCGAGCAATCTATTAGCGACCTAGAAGAAATCAAAGAAGATTTGATATGAAGAGAAACTCAAGATAATTCTAAATGAAGAAGAAAAAAAGACTGAATCTTCTATACACCAGAATATATCGTGGACTATATCGTACAAAATAGCGTAATGAAATATCTTAATGAAAAAGAAGATGAATGTTTATCAGAAGTGAGTACAATAGACGAAAAAACAGGAGAAAGAAGACGAAAAAAAAATATAGAAAATCCTGAACAGAAAGCATATTTAAAATATCAACAAATACTCCAAAATATCAAAGTCCTCGATCCAGCTTGTTGAAGTGGAGCTTTTCTTGTGCGTGTTTTCGATGTTCTCTTGGAAGAAAATGAAAGAATAGGGAAAATCCTAAAAAGTTTATGAATCAAATGACTCTTCGACGATACAACTCTCTATAAAAATATTTTGACCAATAATATTTACTGAGTAGATTTGAACGAAGAAAGTGTGGAAATTACCAAGCTTTCGTTACGATTGAAGTCAGCACAAAAATGAAAGAAATTAAATAACTTGGATGGAAATATTAAGTGTGGGAATAGTTTAATTGATGATCCATTTGTAGCGAAAGAAAAAGCCTTTGATTGGAATGTTCAATTTAAGGAAATTATGAAAAATTGATGATTTGATGTTATTGTAGGGAATCCACCGTATGTTAGCACAAAAGCAATAAATACTGTAGATAGAAATTATTTTCGAAGTAAATACAGCGACATTCTATTTTCCGAAATGGATTTATATGAAATATTTATATATGTATCCACTAGATTTTTACTGAAAGATAATTGATATCTTTCATTTATAACCCCAAACTCATTTTATACGAACAAAAGTTTTTATAAATTAAGAAAGTTCATTTTTGAAGAAACACATTTAATAGAAATTATAGATTTTCCTTACAGATTTTTCCCATTTACTGAAGTAAATACGGAAACAACAATCACTGTTTATAATAAAATAAAATATAAAGATGATCTAAAAACATTTCTTAAAATAGTAGATAAAACTCAACTTTCTAATAATTGAGTAATAACTAATAATAGTTTTAAAAAAATAAATATTGTTGAACAAAAAATATTTAATGATGTTTTAGATGGGAATATAGTTTTAGATATAGATAATATTATTTTGAAGATATTATCTAATAAATGTAATTTTAAAAAATATATTTCTTTACATAAATGATGGATGAGTATACCGACGGAAACAATTGTGAATGATTTTAAGTACCCTACATGAATATTTAGTAAAACCGATTTAGATAATGATCAAAAGTTAATAAAAATATGTAATAAATATATAGAATGAAGAGATACCCATAGATACTACATAGATCCAGTAGAAAAATATGTTAATATATCATGAATTGATGATAAAACAAAAAAATGGCATTTCTCAGAAAAAATAATATTACAAAGAATTGTTGGTCAAAATATAAATAAAATATTTGCTTCTTTAGACTGTTCTAATAATATTGTTTTCCCTAATGCAAATATAATAAACATTATGGAAGGAGTGATTGATATAAGAGTGATTCTTTGAATTATTAACTCAAAATTAATTAGTTATTTCTATAATTCATATTATTGAGAATCAAACACTAATATTACAAAAGATGCGATAGAGTCGATACCAATTCCAGATAAAATGTTAATAGATCAAAAAAGATTTATAGAACATGTAGATAAAATACTTTTGCTAACCAAAGAACTTCACGAACTTACAGATAAATTTCTCCACAGAATCCAAGATAACCTAAAAATAGAAAAGCTTACAAAGAAACTAGAATCTTTCTACAAATGAGAATTCAAAGATTTTTTGGATGAATTGAAAAAGCAAAAAATTTCACTTTCACTATCCGACCAAGACGACCGAGAACCTTATTTCAAAGAATATAAGGAAAAAGTTTTGGTGGTGAAGGGAGAAATTGAAAGGACGGATAAAGAGATTGATGAGATGGTGTTCGATTTGTATGGATTGAGTGAAGATGAGAGGAGGGTTGTTTTAGGTGGGTAATTTTTAAACTATGAATAAGTGAAATTTTGATACTTGTAAGCATGAATGGAGATTTCATATAGATGCAACAGAGAGTTGATGACCATGAATGAAACCTTGGCAATCTTTTTTCATCTGTGATAAATGTTATCATTCAATTACATTACAAGAAAAATGTTTTTTAGATCAAGCCATAGCAAACAATAAATCTTTAAAAATTCAAGAAAGACAAACAAAAACATGAATGTTAGCAAATATTATTTCTGCAATAGTTTTAATTATTGCCTTTTTAACTTTCTTGTTTTGAGATAAAATAATGAAATAAAGTTTATTGAAAATAATCTTCTCTCATGCCCTCAATCACCCTCCACCTCTGAGACATCACAACCCAAAACACAGACGCTATAGTCAATGCTGCTAATAGCTCACTTTTGTGATGATGATGAGTCGATGGAGCAATCCATAGAGCTTGATGACCAGCTATCCTAGAATCTTGTAAACATATCAGAAATACTCTCTATCCCAAATGATTGCTAGTTTGACAAGCAGTCCTTACTACATGATGAAATCTCCCTGCTAAATATGTCATCCATACAGTCTGACCACAATTCAAAAATTACTCAGATGATAGCCGAAAAAATAAATTAGCTGATTGTTATCTCAATAGCTTGAAAGTCGCATTGGATCATGATATCCAATCAATTTCTTTCCCATCTATAAGTACTTGAGCCTATGGATGTCCTATACAGGAGTCTAGCCAAATAGCTGTGAGTACAGTCAAAAATTTTCTTCACTCCAATCCCAAGATCCAAGAAGTCAGATTTGTATTACATTCTGAAGATGATTATAAGCTGTATGAAAAATTATTAGAAAAATAAAAAAACCTCGCTCCTCTTAAATTTCAATTAAAAAATGATAATTAGACTCTGTCAAAAATATATTTGACAAATAAAATCAGATTCTTATATTTCATATATAAGAGTTTATTTTTGAAATAAATAAAATGACTAAAGCAGAAAACTCACTCAAAACTTGAGAAATCTTATTATACAAAGACAAAGATGGAAGAACGGAGATTGAGGTGAAATTTGAAAATGAGACTGTATGGTTAAATCAAAAACAGATGGCTATGCTTTTTGATAGAGATAGCGATACTATCTGAAATCATATTCAAAACGTTTTTGAAGAGAAAGAATTAGATCCCGAAGCAACTACCGGAAATTTTCCGGTAGTTCAAAAAGAATGAAATAGAACTGTAAAAAGAAACCTGATATTTTATAATCTTGATGTAATTATCTCAGTTGGTTATAGAGTTAAGTCTCTTAGATGAACCCAGTTCCGTATCCGAGCAACTCAAAGACTCAAGGATTATCTAGTCAAATGAGGAGGAAAATATTTCAAAAAATTAACATATACTTGCAAATTACCAAAATATCTTTATAATGAAATACGTGAAAAATATATAAAAACATAAAAATTTCACGTATTTATATTTTGCATCTAGATATGATTTATCAGACTACCAAAGATAAGATTGCTAGCTTGATGAGCCAATACAAACAGCTTTCCAAAGCTAACAAAAAAGCTCTAAACGAGATTGCTATTGCTGAGATACCAGAAATGGTCTACAATTCCAATGCAATAGAAAATTCTACTCTCAGTCTCCAAGATACTGAGGAAATTTTGATCTATGATAAGATCAAAAAAGATTATAATCTCCGTGAAGTCTACGAAGCCAAAAACCTAGCAAATATTATTAAAAATCTACTAAACAATCCCAATCAAAATCTGACTATAAAACTGATATTGGATTTTCATCAGATTTTACTTAGAGAAATCGGTGATAATATAGCTGGTCGTTTCAGATCTTGAAAAGAATGGGTAAGAGTCTGAACTCATATGTGAGCCAATCCATCGTTTGTAAATGCTTTGATGTATGAACTCGTAAATAAATATAACCAAAATAAAGATTTATATTTTTTGGATAATATAGCATATTTTCATGCAGAGTTTGAAACTATTCATCCTTTCTGTGATGGAAATGGAAGAATGGGGAGAGTGATCATCAATCAACAGCTGATGAAACTTGGCTATCCTCCAATAATCATTCCCAACAAAAGCAAAAAATCTGATTATTATCCATTATTTGATCATTATACCAAGCAGAATAAATACGACAGATTCACAGAAATATTTGCACTATTGCTAATGGAATCACTTCACAAAAGAATCACTATTCTAAGTGCCAAAAAAATAATACCATTAAATCAACGAGCCAAATTACATAAACAAAACCTCAATTCTACTCTCAACAAAGCAAAGAGACAAACCATAGCGGCTTTTAGAATGCATGGAAAGTGGATGATCTCTAAGGAGATTAGTGAATAAGATTCCGGCTGCAAAACTTAACGCCGGAATGACTTTAGTAAAAAAAAGAGCAGAATAAAACTCCCGCTCCTTTTAAATTTCTTATTCAGACACATGTTTTTCTGCTCTAAACTTTTCAAGTTCATGCTTTAGTAGATATACAGTATCACCTGGATTTAATCCAGAATACAGATAGGTTTTTTGATTGAGTTCATATCCATATTTTTCAATAGGAATGATCTCAAATTTGTTTTGCTCATCCTTTTTGAGGATATCGAAACCCTGTTCCTGTGCTTTCTGTAGACTCAGATTGATGTCATTGAAAATGTATTCCAATGATTCACCATGCTTTACTACATGATAGTAAGTGTCTTTTTCTTTGCTTACTTTCCACTCAGATCCAGACTTGGTAGTGATTACAGTGTCTTGTACTTGTTCTACAATATATTGATCTCTTACGTCATTTTTTGAATGATTGTCGGAGAAGAAAAATATTATAGTGTACATTATCAGCATAAAAAGTATTGCTGGAATATATCCCAAAAGAAATATAATGATATATTTTCCTTTGGTGGATATAGCAGCTATTATGCCAGATATCGTAGAAGACAAACCGATAGGTAACATATAAGTTATCAAGAATCTGAATTCATGATCTATCATCTCAGAACCATCTTGCATACGAAGATAGCCAAAGAAGAAAATCATAAACAGACTCATAAATATCGTATATACAATCCAAGCAAGGATTTTTTCTTTTGCAATTTTTTTTGTTTTCATAGCAATATGTTTTTATTTTTACATTAGATTTATATATATTCATTACTAAATGTCAATAATAAGTATTGACTTTACTTTTTTAAAAGCGATTTCTCCACTATCCCACCATTGCGGGACAAGCTGGTCGAAATGACGGATAATAAAAAAACCCCTCAAAGAGAGGAGTATTTTTTTTGCAGTAAGAAAAGAAAAATTATTTAACTGTTTATAGTTAATTTGTTTAACTACTTAAAGTTAAACTATTTAACTGCCTTTTTGAAAACAGCACCAGCTTTGAAAGTTACTACTCTCATAGCAGGAATTTTAATTTTCTTTGAAGGGTTTTGTGGATTTACACCTTCTCTAGCTTTTCTTTTAGAAGCTTTGAAAGTTCCAAAACCTTGTAATCTAACTTGACCTTGTTTCTTAACACCAACGATAACTGTTTCGATGAAAGCATTTACCAATTCTGCTGCTAATTTTTTTGAAACTCCTAAGTCTTCAGCTAGACTTGCAATAAGATTTGTCTTTGTCATTTTTGTACTATTATAATTAAATAAAAAAACTTATTTATATGTACAGACGTGATAGTAGTAGAAATAAGGTATATTACAAGAGATTTTATAAAAAAAGTCCCAGATAAAAAACTGAGACATTTTGATGTAAATTTACAGATAAACAATTTCAACTTCACAAAACTTTGCAGCTTCGATTAGGAAGGTTTCCCAATCGGAACTATCCATTTTTTCATTAAACTTCTGGATGTCGATTGAATGACCATTACTGCGACTCGCCCAATCCAAAATATTTTGGATAGTAGCTTCTTTGTTTACTTGTTTAATTTCTTCTGACATATTTTTATCTTTATATTTTCTTAATACATATATTTATCTAATAAAATAAGTCAATACTAATATTGATATTAGAAGTTAAATAGATAGTATTAGAACAGTTTTATAGCTTATATATAATAATGAATAATCAAGAGTTAAAAAATTCCAGACAATACGCTCCAAATGAGATTCAAGACTCGGCTATTATTATGCATCCTACTTTAGCTGCTTACAATATTACCACAGATCAAATTGCTATGCTTTTTGAAGAATGATCAAATTTCACACAACTTACCACTCCAATATATGATGAATATTGAAATGAATTTCGAGATAGTGAATGATATTACATGGCAGCTAGAACAACAGATATAGAGATAAAAAAAATGATATCTTTTCTTTCTATATGACATTGATTAGCAAAAAAATCTTCAAAACTTTTTGAATTGGATAATAATTCTGATAATAGAATCATGTATATGAGAGATGCTATCAAAAAGAAATTTGATTCCAATCCTGATCTTAAACAAAAACTTATCGATACATGAGATCTACAAATTATAGAATATACATATCGATGAGACAGATTCTTTGGTATCGATCAATCAGATTTAATTTGATCAAATATCTTATGAAAATTACTAATGGAATATAGAGATTCAATAAAATAACAGTAACTCGTCATTCCGGTCTCAAGGACGAAGTCTGCAACCGGAATCTAAAGAAAAGATAATGACAAATAAAAATAGATTTCGGCTGCAAAACTTATCGCCGGAATGACCAGATAAATATTTATCATTTCACATTCCCACCATGCGCTTAGTCCCAAACTTACCCAAAGAATGATTTCAATCATCACCCAATATGAAACTATATGTTGGTTGATTACAAAAGCCATTACTAGATATATTAGATATGGAAAAATTTCAACAATTGCCTATAAATATTATCAATGATAATATTCCTGAGACTAGACGTATCACTTTTATCAGACACCTAGAGAGTAAATACAATGAATACAAAGAACTAATCAAATCCAATCCAGACTATCAAGAATTTATGACCACTACAGATATTTCTAGAAAAAAAGAACTAGCTATGATTTTGTTAAAAGATTTTTTTGCTGAAGTATGAATAGATTATGAAACATGATTATCATCGCAGTGACATGAAGATGGAGAAGTCTTATCCAAATTATATGCACAGCTTATCAAATCCAATCCTGAAATATTTCCAGATTTAATTTATATCTCTCCATATATTAGAACCAGGACTACAGCACATTATCTACTAAAAAATATTGAATGACTCGATATCGATTTTGATAAAATGATCGATGAAAACAAACTTGAAGATCTAATTATCTGATCTTTTAATTGAAAAGATATCGCTATCAAGATGGATGAACGTATCAGAGAAAGAGATCATGGTGCAAATGTTGCACCTAGTTTTATTAGGGATTTTCGAGATGGAGAAAAATGATTTCATGATCTACTTAGCAAATTACAGAGAGAAAAAGTATATTATCATACAGCACCAGCATGATGAGAATCACAGGTCCAGACCAACGCTCGTGCAAAAGAATTTTTATTAAGAAATTTTGAAAAAAATAAATTCTGAAATATGATGGTAGTGTCACATCACCTTACAATGATATGAGCATTGCTATCTATTTTTGGATGATCTTTTCAGACATTTTATAAACTAAATGATTTACGAAGACCAGCAAATGGAAGTTTCACTATGCTTTCACAGATTCCCAAAACTGAAGTAGGGGAGGAAAATAAATTTAGAGTCTCAGCATACAATCTTTCTTTGCAAGAATAAAAATACTAGTCATTGCGAGGAGTCCGCCAAAGCGGACGACGCGGCAATCTTTTATAATTAAATTAAGATTGCTTCGCATACGCTCGCAATGACAATAGTAAATAAAAAAAATCTGCCCCTAATAAAGAGACAGATTTTTGATTTTCGGAAATTCCGATTTAGAACATTCTTGCCGGTGACATTTTGCTTCGACAAACTTCTGTGGCAACAGAGTTGATGTTGTTGAATATTGCATCCCATTTATCGCCATTCACAGGCGCCTGAGCAAGTGCATTGTCACGATTGTAGAAAGAAATATTTCTTCCAAAAGCAGCAGCGGCATTATCAACATTAATCTTACCGTCTTTGCCTTTTATGGTTGCAGGTACACCACCGGTTGAAGAAAGACTATTTAGCACATCTACAAAGTGAACTCTTTTATTGTAGATGCATGTAGCGAGAACATCATGTTCAAGTGCTTGTTTTCTGCCTCCTGTTGTTATAAGTAAGTCAGATGAACGAATATAATAGTCCGCATAATCATCGGAATTAGCAGCTACAAATACAGGAATTTCATCATCTTTGACATAAAGCATATATTCAGGACAAGAGAATCCGAGTAAATCAATATTGAAATATCTTGCAATATTTTCTATTGCCATATCTACTCCCATGTCAGAGGCACCGTAAGTTATTTGCAATCTTGCTCCATCAAATTTCATTCTCAGATGTTTGATAGCGTTTTTGAGAATAGCTTCACAGGCAGCTTCATATTCGCCATCCTTGATACCATATCTCAAAAGATGTTCTTCTCCCATGTATGAATAACCATTCATTGTTAGTACAAAATTGTCCGGGAATGATAAGTGTTCTTTTACAAACGAGTCATATTCGTTTGGAAGATAAACAGGTTTTTTGTAGAAAGTTTTTTGGTAGATCCTATCTTCTTGAGGTGCATCAGGATTGATACATATTGCACCATATTTCAATGATCCTTCAGACCCTAAAACCTGTACTACAGTGTTTCCTTCTTGACGGAATATAATTCCATCTTTTCCAATTTTCTTTTTCATTTTTCTTTTCATTTTTGTTTAACAAGATATTTGAGATTTTTTTATTTAACTATTTTACACGTCATTCCGGCGCCAAGTTTTGCAGCCGGAATCTTTGATATTAAAATTAGTAGATTCCGGTTGCATTCGCTAAAACGAAAATAACACCGGAATGACGATTTTTTCTATCCATCCTTATGATAGATATGTAATTCTATAAATTCATTAAATTCCCATCACTTCACTATCTCAGTTCTAATAGGTCATTTAAATCATGGATCAATGAGTGGAGATATAATATGATGTCATCATCCATCATATCATTGATAAATAATTACCCCAAAATATTCTCCAAAATCTACATAATAAGTTTCACCTATATTAAAGTCATGATTAACGTGCTCATTATTATTTAAATCTAATGGTTCCAATACATCTACCAAATTTCTTTTGGATTCAATCAGTATTTGTTTTTTATTATTTGGGATATATTTATTTTCATTCAATATCAATTTCAAAGTCAGAGCTTCATCTGACTGATCTTCATCCAAATCTTTCATCTCCATATATTCATCCAATTTTTTAAAATCATCTCTATTTTTCATTTCAAAATTATTTGCTCATACCAGACATCGGGTTTTTCAGTATTCTCATTCCATTTTCAGTTTTCATTCTTTGATGATATCGTATAGTTTTTTACCTGTAATAGCAGTTCCTGCTGGTCTAAAATATAATCTAAAGAACGCTCATTCTTTTTTCAGCTCTACATCAGCTAGTCATCTATTGATGACCTTTATATCTACATCTACAAATCAATTCTGATTCAATTTATCTATATCATCTCGATCTATATAATCAAAAAAATTTCATACGATGTGAATTCATGATTGAGCAAAACAACTTCTCATAGATATCTCTAGATGCTTAAACATTCACAAACTAATATTTCCCATATCAGGAAAAAGTTTTTTATCTAGTCTTACACTTACAGGACTAAGTATTCATGGCT
Source organism: Candidatus Altimarinota bacterium (assembly GCA_021734475.1). Lineage (GTDB taxonomy): Bacteria > Patescibacteriota > Gracilibacteria > Absconditabacterales > Absconditicoccaceae > UBA6263. The sequence continues at coordinate 10,360 of JAIPIU010000004.1, read as the reverse complement.
TCAATAATGAATCTTTGGCTAACAAAAAATCTTCACTAACCCAAAATTTTCTGATATTAGCTTCTAGTTTTTTTCTACTTAGCTGTGATTCATATCACAAAAAACTATCTAAACGATTCATCAATATTTTTTCAAAATAAATTTATTGAATATCAAAAATATCATAGTCTATACCATTTGTTATAAGTATCTTTTCTATATCTCATTGAGTAATACTAATTTGTATAGCTTCTTTATCTTTGTATCAGTTTTTTATTTTTCATGGAATTCAAACATCATCGTATAATCCTAAATCTATAATATTTCCAAATTTATTATTTACAAAAATCTGTTTTTTTATCTCTTTGAAACAAAGATTGTTTACTATAAAAAACAAAGCTTTGAATATATTCTCATTTACAAATACAGCATTTAGATCTTGTTCTACAAACTTATCTCGCTCTTTGAATCTAGATTTAATATCAACTATTTTTTTTACATTATATTTCTCTTCTAAAAGTTCCAAAAAATCTCAGATTTTTACGTCATTATTTTTTATATCAAATTCTTTCGCTTCTTGTTTGAATATATCAAAATCAAAATCCAATTCTTTTTGAAAAACAAAAAGTTTATTTTCTCCAAAAGAGTATCATTTTTCAAAAACATTTCAGCATTCAAATATTATTTTTGCGTTTATCATATCTACAAAAAACAATTCTCAATTTTTTGATTTTATCAAAAATATAGGCTGTCTAGAGGTTCAAAATCTTCTCAATATTTTCATATCTCCATTTTCTCCAAAATTTTGTTTGAATATATCAACATGCTCTAGATTTGATTTAAGATTTCTTTTTATCTTCATCAGCATATCTCATTTCTCTATATCTTTTTTTACTACATCTATTTTTTCAAAAAAATCTTGTAGAAATATTCTAAATTCTATATTGTCATTTAGATAGCTTTCCAAGTTCAAAAATTCATAAAGATATTCAATTAGATTTGTATCAAATATATTTATCAAATCTTTTTTATCTTGTAGAGAGGTATCAGTATTGTATACTATTATAGTTTCTAATAAAAAACTTAATCTATCTATATTAGGTTTATTACCAAACTTAAACATAGTTCAATCTTCGGAAAAATGTTCTATATCATAGAAACGTTCTATTATAGTCAATAATTTATTTATATCTTGTGTCTTTATTTCATTTAATTTTTCCATCAATATTTTCTTAAATAAATCTATCTGTCTAATTTCAATATTCTCAATTTCTGTCGATATTTATGTCCATCATGATAATTTTCTTTTAGTCATTTTTCATTGATTAAATAGTCCATCCATTCTTGGTTATTCAATACATTACCAACTTTCAAAGGTACTTCCATTTGATCTAGTACTTCGATCTTTGCTCAGCAAGATTCCAATATCGGATTGATAACATCATCAGCAAGATTGGATACATTTATGATCAAATTTTTATTAAAGTTTTTGATAAGATATATCAATAATTCCAATCATTCATATGGATTGTCTTCTATAGCTCTAGGTCTAGGAATATACGGAGGATTGCAGACTATCAAATCAAATTCTTTTCATTTCAAATATTTCCTCGCATCTCCCAAAACAAAATGGGCTCTATCATCTCTATTACTATCATTAAAATATCTTTCAGCATTTTTATTTATATCATTCATGATGATTCTTTGTAAATTTGGCGTTTTTTTTGCGATATATTTTGCAATAAAACCTGGTCCACTTCATACTTCTATCACACTTTCTACTTCACTATAATCCAGATCTTTGATCGCTCTACAAAACAATAGTGTATCGATATTTGGAGATCGTACTCCATGATATTTTCATTGTTCAAACTCCATTCTCAGACCATTATATTCTACTATAGTCATAGGCTTACGAAGTAATAATTGTACTGTTTGCCTGGCTGTATAATCTTGAATATTAAAGAGTTTCCAATCATCAGTCATTAGTACTGGATTGTTTAATACAGTTACAAGTTGTTCTTTTGTATGTGGATATTTATATATTCTTTTCCCATATTCATCTCTATCATGTCACATGGTTTCTGCTAGTTCTGGACCAGTAGCATAAATCTCTTGTGTTTTTAGATCTCTATCAAATTTAAATTTCATACAAAGTTATTAGCGAATAAATCGAATTTACTATATATATTTACTATAAAAAGTCAATATTAGATTGAAATTCATTTATAAATACTTATACATCTAAAAAACAAAATAAAAATGATAAATCAAAAAACTGACGCTCAGTGGGAAGCTATGTGTCATCGATGTGCTAAGTGTTGTCATGCTAAATATGATCTGTTTGTGTTTTTTCTTGCAGATCCTCTTTATGTTTGCAAATATCTCACAAATGAAAATTCTTGTGAAATTTACCAACAGAGGTTAAGCAAAGACGATTGTAGTTGTATATCTTTGAGAGAGGCAGTAACCAAAACTGGTCTTTTGCCAAAAGATTGTGCTTACATTCATTTAAATCTTAATCACAAAGTTTTGATATTCCCCAAGTCTGAAGAAGATTTTTGGGAACTTATCAAATTTGCTGATAATACTTTGAGACAAAATATTCCAGAGTCCCAAATCGATGTAATTTCATTCGTTCTCCAAAGACGAAAAGAAATGCAAGGATTTAAACCAATCTTAGAAGCCACTTGATTCAAGCGGCTTTTTTTAATAAACTAATAGCAATACATACGATTTTAGTACTACAAAGAATATAAAAATAGAAAATTTGTCGCAAAACGTGTCGTTTTTTGCGACTTGATTTTTTTGTCCAGTGTTGGCGCCTGTCCCGCAAAGCGGGAAGTCAAGTCAAAAAGACTGGTCCTAGGGTTTGGGGCGGGAAAAGCCCCATAAAGAACGTTTATAAATCCTCCTGTCCTTCGGACCACCCCTCCTTTTTCAAAGGAGGACAAAGTCTTCTTATTGTCCAAACAACAAATATTGCATTTCTCTAAAAAAATATTATACTAAATACAATTTAATTTCTTTTTCTATAAAATGATAAAACAAAAAATCCTGGTAACTGTAGACAATGTTATCTTTAGTATTATCAAAGATAAGCTCCAAGTGCTACTAATCAAAAGACTTATCGATCCATACAAAAATCAACGAGCTATTCCATGATGATTTGTTTATGATAACGAAGATTGTCAGACTGCTGCCTATAGAGAACTAGAAGAAGAAACAAATGTAAAAAATGTTTATCTAGAACAACTATATACATTCTCAGATCCCAAAAGAGATCCTAGGGGTAGAGTAGTAAGTATCGCCTATATGGCTCTCATATCTAGAGAAAATATTTTGATAAAAGCTTGATCAGATGCTGCTGAAGTAAAATTTTTCCCAGTCAAATCATTACCAAAATTAGCTTTTGATCATAAAAAAATTCTTGATTATGCTATACAAAGACTTAAATGGAAAATGGAATATACTAATGTAGCTCAATATATATTACCATCCAAATTTACTCTTTCTCAACTTCAAAATGTTTATGAAACTATATTAAACCAAAAATTTGATGTTAGAAATTTTAGAAAAAAAATCGATAAATTATGAATTGTCAAAGAGACATGAGAAAAAGAAATCTGAGTTCAAAATAGGCCAGCTAAACTATACCAATTTAGATCCAAAAAAGTTGAGATAGTAGAAATAATATAAAAAATAACCCTGGTAAAAAACCAGGGTTTTTGAATTGAAAACTTAATCTATTCTATATCATCCATAAACTGCATGATACTATTTTCCATTTCTTCAATGAAATAGTCTCCAGGTATAAGACCATCGCCAGTGATTTTTCTGTAAAGTTCCAAATATCTGGCTGAAACTTCTTGAACAAATTCATCCGGCATTTCAGGACATTCTTGTCCTTCTTCTCCTTTAAATCCCTGTTCCATCAACCATTGACGAACAAATTCCTTATCAAGCGACCTTGGTGCTTTGCCGGCTTCAAAAGCTTCCATATATCCATCTTCATACCAATAGCGGGATGAATCTGGGGTGTGAATCTCATCAATGAGGATAATTTCTCCTGAATCGGTTTTACCAAACTCGTATTTGGTATCTACTAGTATTAGCCCCTTTTCAGCTGCTAATTCTGTCCCCATGTCAAAGAGTTCAATGGCTAGATTTTCCATTTCTTCGTACTCTTCTTTTGTTGCAAGGCCTTGAGCTACAATTTCTTCAGGAGAAATGTTTTGATCATGGCCTGATTCAGCTTTGGTAGTGGGAGTTACGATTGGTACCTCAAACATTTCAAACTCTTCCATATTGTCAGGTAAAGTTATACCACAGACTTGACGAACGCCTTTTTTGTATTCACGCCACAAGCTGCCGGTTAAATAACCCCGGACAATCATTTCGATCTGGAATGGTTTTACTTTTCTACCAACAGTCACCATTGGATGGATCTTGTTGATTCTCCAGGTATCACAGATCCCATGATCTTCTGCTTCCCCTAAAAAGTGGAAAGCGATTTTATTCAATACCATTCCCTTGTTGGGAATACCTTTGGGTAAAACCACATCAAAGGCTGAAATTCTATCAGTAGCAATCACTACTAATAAATTTTTACCTTCGATTTCATAAATGTCCCTGACTTTTCCAGTGTGAATTTTTTTTAGTCCAGGAATCTGAAAATTAGTGCCGATAATAGCATTTTGTTTCATAATCTTTTTTATTTGGGTTTTTTAATATTTTATTTACATCTTGACTTATATATATAAAATCACTTAATTCAAGAACTTTTTTACTTGATGTAAATCTGTCAAAAACTATACTGCTGTCATTGCGATCCGCCTAGGCGGAGAAGCAATCTTAAAATAATAAAAAAGATTGCCACGTCCCCCGTAGTACTACGGAGTCCTCGCAATGACAGTTATTTATTATTTCACATTTAGCATGAAATCAAAGTCTAAACCAAAAATCTGAAGACGAATATTATTAATTATTATCATATTTTTATGATACAGATTTTTATTTTGATCTATCACATTAGATTCCAAAGTTACAGTACAGGCATGAGATAATTTTCAAATATTTGCAGATAGTCTGTCTAAGTCAGAACAATTTAGAATTAAATTTTATTTATTTTTCAATCAAGACGAAGTAAATTTATCCAAAATTCAGGTTTGAAATTATTATTTTTCATGATCATATTCACCGTCATCTTTTCTTTCAATTGTTCAGGCATGACCACAGACCAATTATTCACGCTACACAGTATTGGAGTGACGAAGTATTTATGATATCGATGCAGATCTAACGAAAAAGTGATTTATCCAAGCATGAGAATATATTGCTTTTGTCACAGACTCTACATATATTTCCAAATATATTACTAGATATGATTTCCTAGCTCAGGCCTGATATATTTCTAGTCTAGAATGATTTCTATACCCAGATACTTACAATATAGATGTAGAAAAAGGATATATAGATCAATTGGTTTATCTACAACTTCAGGCATTCAAAAACAAAGTTCGAAATAAAATTTACAATCAGCTTGGATTTTTTCCATATGATTTTTACAAATTAATTTCCTTAGCTAGCGTAGTAGAAAAAGAGGAGAGAAATCCCAATAACAAAACTACCGTAGCATGAATATTATTAAATAGAATCAAAGTCTGAATGAGAATAGATGCAGATATTACATTATGTTATGGCTACCAGATGCCATATGAATCTTGTACTCCATCTTTTATCGCATCCAAAATTTCTGATTCCAATAATCCTTATAATACTAGATGAAATGCTAAATTTGTTCCACAACCAATTTCCAATCCATCATTTGATACTATCGATGCTACATTAAATTATACTGATACAGATTATATGTTTTACCTACATGATTCTTCTGGAAATATCCATTACGGTAAAACACTTGATCAACACAATCAGAATAAAAGAAACTATCTATAATTCGCTAAGCCCTCCTAATAAGGAGGGACGGGGAGGTTAAAAGAAAATAGAACCCCTCCTACCTCCCCTTATCAGGGGAGCTTTAGTCTTCTAATTCATATGCTCCACGTACCAGTCCTTCTAAACGAAGTTATCGATTCATGTCCAGATAATTGTAATCTAATCATTGATTGAACTCTGTGACATTGATGACATTCTTCATTACTTTCCAGTAAGACTAAGCAATTGATATGAATGGATTTGGATTCCAATATGTTACTAGTAGCTCAAAAAGAATTAGAATCACAAATTCCCAATTCCCAATTCCCAATTACTTATATTCATGATTCATACGCAAATATCGACTTGGTCACCAAACAGTATTGAAAAGCCGATTTTATACTTCTAGATCTTTGAGTAAATATGGATCATTTCAAGGTTTGAGATCGCGGTTTTTCTATCAATTATGATTCACCACTAGATATGAGATTTGATCAAAATTCCCAAATATCTGCTCATGATATTATAAACAAATATTCTGCTCAACAATTAGAACAGATTTTTATCGACTACGCTGATTTCACTCCAGCTAAATCCAGAGAAATTGCAGACAAAATTATCCAAAACAGAAAAAAATCTGAAATCAAAACAACATTTGATCTCAAAAGAATCCTATGAGAGTGTGGTTTATGAAAATCTGCTATCACAGTAATATTTCAATCTATTAGAATCCAAACCAACAATGAAATCCAGAATTTAAAAATATTTTTGGAAAATTTATCAGAAGTATTATCTCCTGGATGAGTATGTAGTATCATCACATTCCATAGTATAGAAGATAGACTAGTCAAAAAAACCTTTCAGTCATTGGTATCTACAAAAGCATTTGAACTTGTAAACAAAAAAGCTATAAAACCTACATACCAGGAAGTTAAAAAAAATAGAGCATCTAGATCAGCTTTACTTAGAACAATACGCTTAAACGACTAAACGTTTAAACGTTTAATCGCTTTTACGTTTCAACGATATTTATGAAGTTATTAGCTTTTACATCCAAAAAGGCTATTCATCAGGGTTACAGTTCCTTGTTGAATAAGTACAAGACCTACCAATGAGTAGTAGATATTTTGAAAATCGGATGATTAGCTATAGCTGTTTTTTCTTTCACTTTGATATATCTATATTTTGTAAACAAATCTTCCACTCAATGATATTTCCTTAGGCAGGCAAATAATGATCTAAATACAATCAAATTTAGATATGAAATAGTAAAAACTACGGTATTGAATCATAAACAACTCAATCGACAAGAAATGCATGACAATTTCTGATCCAAAGATAGAGTAATCGATGTTAGTCCAAAAATAGTAGATTTACAATCCAAACAAGATTTAGCTATTAGACCATAATAAATTGAATAATTTTTTAATTATTAATCAATTATAGTGGGGAATTCACGTGATCAATTTCAAGAATGAATGTACTATCACATAGTGAATAAGAGCTTTTGAAACACGATTTTGCGAGAAACATGAAACGATTACAAGACATTTATTCTACAGACTATCGACCATTTGATGTGATACCCTCATATCAAACTAATTTCTTATTGTATTTTGCCAGATCATTTTCATTTTGTAGTTTTCAATTCCAGGAGATGATTTGATATATCAAATTTTATGAGAAAGATACAAATTAGTTATGCTATGTATTTCAAGAGAAGTCACCAAGATAATGCTAGCATCAAATGATTACCTGTTTTCAAATGAAGATTCAAAGCTCGAAAGATAGAACTAGAAGATTTAGATAAAATTACAAGTTATGTAAATTACAATCCACTTCATCATGAGATAGTAGAATCTATATCCAATCGACCATATTGTAGTGTTCATCAGCTCACAGATACGTGATACGACTATAGTCAAGAAACATATATCAAAATATCTATTCCCTCACAAGAAATAAATATCTATCCCAATTCTGAAATTATACCAGAGTTTGAAATTAACTAATTATATCTGAATATCATAATATTTTTCTCTGTATTTATCCATAAACCAGCTATATCAAGCTAATTTGGGGTTGTCATTTATTTCCTGCTTTTTTTCCACTATGTTCAAAATTTTATCAAATACTTCCAAATTTATAACTCTTTCATCTCATACTCATTTACTCATTAGATCAAATAGTTGAAAATAGTTTATTTCTCAAGAGTTATTTTTTCGATTATTCATACTTTCTTTCATGTTGTTTGAATCAAATAATTTATTGAACATATCTTCGTTATTTATTCCTTCTTTTACTTCATTTGTATCTATTATTAGATTCAATCTAGCTACACAATTTCTAAATTTTCTAAGTTTATCAGGATCTTTGTAATCTTCTAAACTATTAAAAACTAGTTTTATTAATTCATATTGTTTGGGTTGTAAATCTCTAGATATTTTATTTTCTTTTTCAAAATCTAGTATAGGCACACCATTAGAAATTTCCCAATTATAAAAAATATCGCTCAAAGCAGACTGCTCGGCGATATTTTTTTCATTAAATTGTTCTATATAATATTTATTCAAATTTACATTAGAAAAGTTATTAGAAATATTAGAATCCAAATCTGATTTAATATTTTTTTCATAATCTGAGATAGAGTCAGAGTTTTCTATATGTTTGCCTATATCGACATCTCAGGTTCAACGCTTGAGTTCATCAATGGTGGGTAACTTGAATTTGAGTTTTTCTTTCTGACCATTCTTGATTCACATGACATAAGTTCAACCATTATCTTGGTTATAATATGCCATAAAATCATCCATAGATAATTCTCAGCTGTCCATATTGTAATACAGTCATACATGATTTCAGTTTATACTTCATTGCATATAGATAGTTTTGCCGTCAAAGGAGATGTCTTGATTGACGTCCAATTTAAAATCATCAGCAAAGTTTTCCATATTGGGAGTAGTATTATCAAAATAACTTGCTAATGCTTGGAAACAATTTGTCATTATTTTTTCTTTAAACCATTTGTTTGTATCTTCTTCTATACGACCACTAGAATTTTCAAAAATCTGATTTATTTTTTCTGTAATATCTTTTATTATTTTCTCTCTTTCTTTTTTATCTTTTATTTCTTTATTCAATAATTCATTATTTATACTCAGATCGTCATTTACATATTTTAATAGTTTTCATAGTTTTTCATTTTCACCAGAATATAATTCTATAATTTTTTTTGGATGCTCTTGGCTATTAAAATTTTCTATATACTTCTGATCATCCAAGACGAAAGACTCTATATCTGCATTTTGCAAAACTCTCTCAGAATTATTTTTTAGATCGCTTAGTGAGTCGGGTTTAGATTTTAATATTTCATTTCTTCTTTCATCTCTATTATCAAATGATATTTGTACATCAATATCAAGAAATTTATTTAATTGATTAAATGATTTTACAAATTCATATTTATTTGGAATTGGCTCATTGGATTTGGCTAGTTTTTGTGCTGCTAGTCGATAACTAAAGTATTCATCTGGAGATATATCAAAATTATCAAGTTTCGCTACAATACCCGGTCTTTGATTTTTTAGATCTTCTATTTCTACTTTTGATCATTTATATTTTTTATCAATTCATTCATATAATCATTTGAGACTTATCATTAGTTTATTTATGTTCTCCTTATTAGTATCTATATCTTTTTTATTAGTATCTATATCTTTTTTATTAGTATCTATATCTTTTTTATTAGTATCTATATCTTTATATTTTAATATATTTCTATAAAAATCCCCCCAACTATTTATTTTAAAAAGACTCTTATTGTTCTGTATAATGTCTTTTATAATATCTTTTCAAAATTGGAGTATGTCATCCTTATTTATTGTAGAATTTTTTTTTCATTCTTTCAATATATTAGCCATTATTCAAGAAAATATATCTTTATCAAAATCTTTAAATTCATTTTGCCATAAATTTTCAAATTCAGGATTTTTTAGAAAAAAATCATCACTCTTCTCAATATTTTTTTGAGGAGCTATATCTTTTGAATTTGTTTGTTTTATATCTTCTCAAAATCCCATATTGGTAGTTTTAAGTAAATATATATATCATTATATTGCTTTATATATAAATTGTCAAAAGTTATTATTTATCATTTCAATTAAAATATTTGAAATAAAATAGTAATTGACATTTATTGTTAAATATTTATATATAGTTAATTTTAAAACATAAATTTCTCTTTATTATCTAATAAATTTCAATGAATAGATCAGAAAGATTTGGTATAATTACATGACTTGTAGCTATATCTTTATTAGCTAGATATAATTCTGCTATAGCAGAGACATTAAAATCCAATGATAAAAAAACAAACCAAACAGAGCAAACGACAAATATACAACAACAAGTAAGCGATGATTTAAGTCTAAATTTAATGAGTCCC